>NZ_JACSKM010000008.1:0-120026 GCF_018617615.1 Exiguobacterium sp. s189
GCAGGCGATGCTTACTTTTGCTGCCATCAACCTGAAAAAGATGGCGCGTTGGATGTGGAAGAACACCCAACGCGCCACCCGAAGGCTCGATCAGAGCGCTTCATGACCCAAAATACGACAAAACGCCCGTTTCAGACGAAATGAAACGGGCGTTTTGTCTACAGTCTGAAAAGGGAACGCCGAAGCGTTCCCTTTTTCACCTACTTATTCTTTACCAAGTTTACGACGCTTGTCAGCTTTCTCGCGTTCGTTCTTGTTCAAGATTTTTTTACGAAGACGGATTGACTCTGGCGTGATTTCACAGTACTCGTCATCGTTTAAGAACGTGAGCGACTCTTCAAGTGAGAAGACGCGCGGACGTTTCAAGACTTGTGTCGAGTCTTTTGCTGAAGCACGCATGTTTGTCAATTGCTTCCCTTTAACGGCGTTAATCGCAAGGTCGACGTCACGGTTACATTCACCGATGATCATTCCTTCGTATACATCCGTACCTGGCTCGATGAAGATCGTTCCACGGTCTTCGAGTGCACCGATTGAGTAAGCCGTTGACTTCCCGTTTTCGATACAAACCATAACACCACTGCGACGACCACCGATATCAGCTGCGATATACGGACGGTATTCTTCGAACGTGTGGTTCAAGATTCCGTATCCACGTGTCGCCGACAAGAATTCGTTACGGTAACCGATGAGACCGCGTGATGGAACGATGAATTCCATACGTGTCTGACCGTTATCGTTCGTGTTCATGTTAGCAAGTTCACCTTTACGGAGACCGATCGACTCCATGACTGAACCTGTGTACTCTTCTGGTACGTCGATGATCACGCGCTCGAACGGCTCAACTTTCGTACCGTTTTCGTCTTCACGGATGATAACTTGTGGCTTCGACACTTGAAGCTCGTAGCCTTCACGACGCATATTCTCGATCAAGATACCGAGGTGAAGCTCACCGCGTCCTGATACGACCCACTGGTCAGGAGAATCCGTGTTTTCTACACGAAGCGATACGTCTGTCTCAAGTTGTTTCATCAAACGCTCTTCGATCTTACGTGCAGTGACGAAGTCCCCTTCACGTCCTGCGAACGGCGAGTTGTTCGTCATGAAGCGCATTTGAAGTGTTGGCTCATCGATGCGAAGGAGCGGAAGTGGCTCTTCTTTACCGACTGGCGTAACTGTCTCACCAACGTTGATGTCTTCCATCCCGGCGATAGCAATCAAGTCACCCGCTTTAGCTTCTTCGATTTCAACGCGCTTGAGGCCGAAGTAACCGAACAATTTTGTGACACGGAGTTGCTTCACCGTACCGTCTGTCTTACAGAGTGATACTTGCTCACCAACTTTGATTTTTCCACGGAAGACGCGACCTACACCGATACGACCGAGGTAGTTATCGTAGTCGAGCATCGTTACTTGGAATTGAAGTGGCTCATCTGAGTTATCTACTGGAGCTGGTGTGTTTTCAAGAATTGTATCGAGCACGTGTGTGATCGTGTCTTCTTGGTTTGCTGGATCAGGATCGAACGAACTTGAACCGCTGACAGCCGATGTGTAGACGACAGGGAATTCAAGTTGATCTTCATCTGCGCCAAGATCGATCAAGAGATCGACGACTTCATCGACAACGTCGAGTGGACGAACCATCGGCTTATCGATTTTGTTAACAACGACGATCGGACGAAGTCCTTGGTCGAGTGCTTTTTTCAATACGAAGCGAGTCTGTGGCATACAGCCTTCACGCGCATCGACGACGAGGATAACGCCATCAACCATACGCATGATTCGCTCAACTTCCCCACCAAAGTCTGCGTGACCTGGCGTATCTACGATGTTAATGCGTGTGTCTTTGTAATCGATTGCCGTGTTTTTCGCGAGAATTGTGATTCCGCGCTCACGTTCGATATCGTTCGAGTCCATCGCGCGTTCTGCGACTGCCTCGTTCGTCCGGAAAGTACCAGACTGTTTCAATAATTCATCGACTAACGTTGTTTTACCGTGGTCAACGTGAGCGATGATGGCTACGTTACGAAGGTTTGTTCTTACGTTCATGTAGTTATTCCTCTCTTATTTAAAAAGTTTCAGCTTTTCTTCAACTTTAAGAGTATAGCACACGTCACAGTACCTTTGTCGAGTGGAATCGACTGTGAACGTTTTCATTGGACGTTTTTTATCATACAATGGGGTAGAGAAGAGAAAATAAGGAGGAGTCTCCATGCAGCTTATGTTTCTATTGATTGCCATGGCCGTCGTCGCTGGGTTTGTCGGTATCGGCATTGGGGTGGCCGAAGGCAGCGCCGCCATCATTTTAGGCAGTCTCGTACTTAGTGGTGTCGCGACGTTCTTTGGCATTCAATTACGTCGTCGCATTCTTTCTGATCGTCAATCTTAATAAACACAAGAGGGTTGCCCGACTTTCGTCAGAGCAACCCTCTTTGCTTTTATTTGATAACTCAAATCGGACGCGTCAAACAGATGCGGTCACGTAGAACCAAACCATCCTCCTCAATCGGATCGTATCCATGATTCATGAAGTAATCACGTTCTACAGAATCAAATCGGAATCCGGCTTGTTGATAAAAGCGCAATTGCATGATGCTTGAATTCCCAGTACAAACGAGGAGTTCTTGACCACCGAGTGTTGTCGCACGTTTTACCGCGTCTTGTAGCATCCGCTGACCAATCGTTTGGTTTTGTCTCTCCGGTTTCACCGCGATATTGACAAGCTCGACCCGTCCTGCCCCATGTGATACGAGCATATAGGCACCAACAATTTCTCCCCCAAGTAACGCTTTAAACGTTCGTCCTGTTTGAAACTGTTCTCGCACCATCGCTTCATTCGGATTCGCTAACACGAGTAGATCACGAATTTCTTCATACGATTCATGTTCCACGATTTGAAGATCCGGCTTCGCTTCCGGGGTCACCCCTTTTGCGATGACATAGTGTTTGATGACGTCATTGACGAATGTCTCGCTTCCTGCCAATACAGATGTTCTCCCATCGTATCGAATCGGTTCCCCATATAAGGAAACGACCCGTCCACCCACTTCTTCTACGAGCAATTTTCCGGCTGCATAATCCCACGGCATATTGCGCATCGTGATGTATCCGTCTACTCGTCCTGCGGCGAGCCAAGCAAGCTCAAGCGATGCAGCGCCGTGCGCCCGTGTCCCAATCGAGTCCCGAACAATCGGGGCAAGGATTTCCGGGGCAATTTGATGGTTCGGCGTGACCCACGTCGCGTTCATGCTTAAAAATGCATCTCGTACATGATGTTCATGTAGATTCGTCAATGTCCGTCCGTTCAATGTCGCACCATACCCTTTTCTGGCCATAAACATCTCATCCGCCATCACGTCATAGACGAATCCGTACTCTACGACTCCATCGACCATCACAGCTACCGAGATGGCGAACATACGCTTCTGATGAATAAAGTTTAACGTCCCATCAATTGGATCGACAAACCAGACCGTTCCTGATAACGTGTCTGGGGTATCCGTCGTTCCTTCTTCCCCCATGATTTGATGGTCCGGGAATCGGTTTTGGATACGGCGGACAATCAGCTGTTCCACCGCTCGGTCAATTTCAGTGACCAAGTCTCCTTTTCCGGTCTTTCGTTCCACTTCATAATGTTGATCAATCTCGCGACGAATCAGCTCTCCCGCCTGTTTGATTAAATCGACTGCAAACCATTCTATCATCTGTGATCACCTCAACTGTATTGTACCAAACAAAAACCAGTATCCGCTCGGAATACTGGTTGAATGTGTGTGTAATGGTTAGGCTTCGAGACGCAATAATTCTTGGCGGTACTTCTCCAACCGATGCTTGCTAGCCTGAACTGTAGCATCATCCTGTGACGCCATCGCATCGAAAAGGGTTGCCAATTCATAATCAATCTCCAAGCGCAGCACCGGAATCCGTTTTTCTGCGTCTTTTCTTTTGAATGCCTCAATCACTTGTTTCATAAGATGCCACACTCCTTTTGTTGGGCTACAAGTTACGGTTTGGTGAGTTGAATTGAGTATATCAGATAAAATTCGAAAAAGAAAGAGAATTGTCTGACTATTTTGAATTTTTTATCTTAATGGATATATTCCCAATTTCAATCCCCTTAAACCTGAATAAGTGTTAGGTAACTGTACCCGACTTTTAAGAAGAAATAACAAAAAAGCATGCCTGAATTTGCACGGGCATGCTCGGACTTACAGTTTAATCATTTTACTCGATGACTTCATCGCTGCCTGAACGGTACGATACGTAGAATATCCAGTCTGTTCATCGTGAACCGCGTTCAGTTGTTTCTCTTCTGACTTAGATGTTACGATTTGCTTGAAAGCTCGATACGCGTCTAGGAAAACCTCACGCTCGACTCCACCTTCGTTCGCTTGTGCGACGACATTATAAAACTCGACGACCTCGATCAATTCATCGGTCGTCCAATCCGGATTAATCGGATAATTGATTTGCATATTGTTCACCTCGACACTCATTGTATCAACAAAAAAAACTATTGCAAGTTACGTCAGAAATCTCTATAGTTTTTTTGTTGCTTCTTTTTTAAATCAACATATAAATTAACGATATCATTCATCTAATAAATAAACTGATTCCAAGGGGGATTTACGATTGAAATTAAAAGGTGCTACTCAGCTCGAAACGCCACTATTTGACACGTTGCTTGAACATGTCGACTCAAATCCGATTGCGTTCCATATTCCTGGTCACAAGAGCGGGAAAGGGATGGACCCGGAGTTTCGTGACTTTATTGGCGAAAACGCCCTAAAAATTGATTTGATTAACATTGCCCCACTCGATGACCTTCATCATCCAAAAGCGGCAATCGCTGAAGCGGAACGCTTGGCGGCAGAGGCGTTCCGTGCTGATGAGACCTTTTTCTCCGTTCAAGGAACGTCGAGTGCCATCATGGCGATGATCATGGGTGTTGTCGGACCGAATGAGAAAATCATCGTTCCACGTAACGTGCACAAGTCGGTCATGTCCGCGCTCGTTTTGACGGGTGCGCACCCGGTCTTCATCCACCCAGAATTCGATGAGACATACGGCATCGCGCACGGGATTACAGCAAGTGCCGTAGAACGTGCACTCGAGCTTCATCCGGATACAAAAGCCGTACTCGTCATCAACCCGACTTATTTCGGTGTCGCGGGTGATTTGGAGCGAATCGTTGACGTCGCTCATGCACAAGATGTACCTGTACTTGTCGATGAGGCACACGGCGTCCATCTTCCGTTTCACGATGAACTCCCACTTTCTGCGATGCAAGCGGGGGCAGACGTGGCGGCAACGAGCGTGCATAAACTTGGCGGCTCGATGACAGGAAGTTCCATCTTGAACGTACGCCGAGGTCTCGTTTCACCAGAGCGGATTCATGCGATGCTTTCGATGATCACAACGACTTCAACATCATACTTGCTCCTTGCTTCTCTTGATGCGGCGCGTCGACAGCTTGCTACGAAAGGTCATATGATGAACGAACGTGCGCTTGACCTTGCTCGAGCAGCACGGACAGCAATCGGTCAAATGCCGAACTTGTCGGTTTACGGACACGCGGAGCTTCACTCAGAATCGACTTATGCACTCGATGAGACAAAAGTTCTCGTATCCGTTCGTGAGCTCGGTGTGACAGGTTTTGAGGTCGAGAAGTACCTTCGTGAGAAACACCGCATCGAAGTTGAGATGTCAGATCTATTGAACGTGCTCTTCATTGTCACGTCAGCAGACGATGAGTCGACGATTCAAGCATTGATTGAAGCGATGCGTGACGTCGTATCCGTCTATCAGAAGTCTGGGAATGACTCACTCTCGATCATGCTTCCTGAAATCCCGCCATTGGCACTTAGCCCGCGTGATGCGTTTTATGAAGAGACGGAGACGATCCCTCTTGAGAACGCCGTCGGACGCATTTCAGCGGAATTCATTATGGTGTACCCTCCAGGGATTCCAATCATCATTCCAGGTGAACTGATCACAACGTCGACACTCGACTACATCATGGCCAACATCGAAGCCGGTCTTCCGGTTCAAGGTCTTGAAGATGAGTCTCTTCAGATGATCAAAGTCATCCAACAAACGAAAGCGATTCGCTAAACAAAAAATGAGCCGGTCATCGTGACCGGCTCATTTTTTATGTCATCTCAGAAAAGGTGGCTGTAGATGATCGAATTGCTTCCCCTATTGCCTATTATAAGAAAACGCTTACATGTTTTCAAGTGTCAATTTCTTCAGATGCTTCTGTTTTTTCAACTAGGCAGAGTCGTAAAAATTCAGCGACGTGCTCTGTATCATTTAAGTTAATGCCGAGCATCGGATACAATTGACGGGGCTCTTCTAAAGCATGTAGATCGAGAAGGGCCGATTGACCGGTTTGCATACAGACGACTAATACCTTGCCCATGAATTGGTGTGTATAGACGAAACCAAAGTCATAGCGGGCAGCTTCTGTCTCAATCCCGGTGAAACGTACGCGACTCGTCTCAGATACGGTATATAATAACTCCTCATCGAATGCCATCAGGATTCCCTCCCTTCTCTCTTCACAAGTATTTTCCTTTATACTACAAGTATGAAACCTAAGGAGAGAGCCATCATGAAAATTGAGTATGCCACACCGTCAAATCAAGAAGCACTCGTACAGTTGATGCATGAGCTATGGTCCGACGCCCCGATTGAGGAATTGCGGATGGAAGTCAAACTCGGTCTTGCTTCAAAAAAAATGCATTATTTCATCGCATCCTCTGACACAAAAGCGATTGGATTTTGCCAGCTCAGTTTCCGGCATGACTACGTGCCAGGTTCAAGCATGTCTCCGACAGCCTACGTGGAGGGAATCTATGTCGTTGAATCCGAGCGTCAGAGAGGTGTCGCTGCCCGTCTGATTGATGCTGCGTCAATGTTCGCGGCACGTCATGGTTGTGTCGAACTTGCATCGGATACCGAACTTGAAAACGAGAGCAGCCAACAGTTCCATGAGAAAATCGGATTCAAAGAAGTCGAACGCGTCGTCACCTATATCAAAAAACTCTCTCACGAAACGTGAGAGAGTTTTTCTTAGCGTGCTTATTTAACGACGTGGATTGGCATACCCATTGCGATTTCAGCAGCTTCCATTGCCATCTCACCGAGTGATGGGTGAGCGTGGATTGTAAGTGCGATATCTTCAGCAGTCATACCAGCTTCGATTGCGAGACCAAGCTCAGCGATCATATCTGATGCGCCAGTACCCGCGATTTGAGCACCGATCAAGAGACCGTCCTCTTTGCGAGTGATGAGCTTCATGAAGCCGTCTGGCTCGTCAAGTGCAAGTGCACGACCGTTCGCTGCGAATGGGAATTTCGAAACTGTGATTTCGAGTCCTTCTTCTTTTGCGAGTGGCTCTGTGTAACCAACCGTTGCGAGTTCAGGATCTGTGAAGACGACTGCAGGGATTGCAGAGTAGTCGAGGTAAGCTGGCTTACCTGCTGCTGCTTCCGCTGCGATTTTCGCTTCGTAAGATGCTTTGTGTGCAAGTGGTGGTCCAGGAACGATATCACCGATTGCATAGATGTTTTCGTTCGAAGTCTTACATTGGTCATCGATTTCGATGATTCCACGGTCGCTGATTTTAACGTCCGCGTTCTCAAGACCGATGTCGCCTGTGTTTGGACGACGACCAACTGTGACGAGGACATAGTCCGCTTCAACAGATTGCTCTTCACCATTTACTTCAAACTTAACAGTTACGCCGTCTTCCGTTTCTTCGACACCTTTAGCAAGTGCGTTTGTGTGGATTGTGACGTTCCCTTTTTGTTTGAGTTTTTTCTTAACGATTTGCGTCATTTGTGGTTCGAAACCAGACAAGATGTCGCTAGCGCCTTCTACAACAACTACTTCTGTATCGAAGTTAGCGTATGCAGTACCGAGCTCCATACCGATGTATCCACCGCCGATGACGACGAGTTTCTTCGGTACTTCAGGAAGTGCCAATGCGCCAGTTGAAGAAAGGACGCGTTTTGACCATTTGAACGATGGGATCTCGATTGGTGTAGAACCAGTCGCAACAATCGCTTTTTTGAATTTGTAAGGAGTTGAGCTGTCTTCTGTGATGACACGAACTGTGTCTTCAGAAGCGAAGAAAGCTTCACCTTGAACGATCTCAATCTTGTTCCCTTTAAGGAGACCTTTGACACCGCCAGTCAATTTGTTAACAACTGACTGTTTCCAGTCTTGAACTTTTGTGAAGTCCACTGACACGTTGTCAGACGAGATTCCCATTGAATCATGTCCTTTAGCGTGTTGGAAGTTGTGTCCCGCTGTGATCAACGCTTTCGATGGGATACATCCGACGTTTAAGCAGACACCACCGAAGTTGCCTTTCTCAACGATTGTTACTTTCATTCCGAGCTGTGCGCCACGGATTGCGGCAACGTATCCACCAGGACCGGCACCGATGACAAGCAAATCAGTTTCTTGTGCGAATTCTCCTACTACCATGTTCTTATCCCTCCATCATTAGAAGTGCTGGGTCTTCGAGCAAGCGTTTCACCATGTTAAGAGCGTTTTGTGCAGTCGCACCGTCGATGAGGCGGTGGTCAAAGCTGAATGAAAGTGCAAGTACTGGCGCAGCAACGATTTCACCGTTCTTCACGACAGCTTTCTCAGCAATACGGCCGATACCGAGAATTGCAACTTCTGGGTGGTTGATGACAGGTGTGAACCATTGTCCACCAGCAGAACCGATGTTTGTGATTGTGATCGATCCGCCTTTCATGTCTTCCCCAGCGAGCTTACCTTCACGAGCTTTACCTGCAAGTTCGTTAATGTTTGTAGCAAGTGCATAGATTGATTTACGGTCTGCATCTTTTACGACTGGTACAACGAGTCCGTTGTCCGTGTCAGCTGCGATACCGATGTTGTAATAGTTTTTGTAAACGATTTCTTCGTTCACATCATCGATTGAAGCGTTGATTGTTGGGAATGCTTTCGCTGCAGCAGTCAATGCTTTCACGACGAATGGCAAGTACGTGAGTTTCACGCCTTGGTCAGCCGCGACTTGTTTGAAGTCTTTGCGGAGTGCAACGAGTTTTGTAACGTCGACTTCGTCCATGAGCGTAACGTGTGGTGCAGTGTGTTTCGAGTTAACCATAGCTTTCGAGATGGCTTTACGGATTCCACGGATTTTCTCACGTGTTTCAAGTTCTGGAGTCGCTGACTCGTAAGGCTTGATTTCCGTTTTCGCAGCTGCTGCTGGTGCTACAGAATCTGTTTTCTCTGTTGTAGCTTCTGCAGACGGTGCTTCACCGTTCGCGAATGCATCGATGTCTTCTTTCAAGACACGACCGTTGTCGCCAGAACCGTTTACTTCACGGATGTCGACACCTTTTTCACGTGCATATTTACGGACAGATGGCATTGCGATGACACGCTCAGATTTGTGAAGTTGAACGTCGCGTGGCGCGTCTTCTTTCACATCTTCTTTCACGTCTTCTGTCTTCTCTTCTGCTTTCGGTTGTTCAGATGCTTCTTCTTCTTCTTCACCTGCTGGTGCGTCGCCTTCGATGTCAAACGTAATGAGGACATCGCCGACTACAGCAACTGTACCTTCAGAAACTTTAACTTCTTTGACTGTACCGTCGACTGGAGCTGGGATTTCAACGACTGCTTTGTCGTTTTGTACTTCTAAAAGAACATCGTCCTCTTTGACCGTATCCCCTGCTTTTACGAACCACTTGACGATTTCACCTTCGTGAATACCTTCACCGATATCTGGTAATTTAAATTCAAATACTGCCACTGGTTTTTCCTCCCATCAATTCATCATGTAAACACGACAAGGGAGATAATTCTCCCTCATCATTTATTCGACACGATCTTAGAAGTTCACAACTTCCTTAACTTTTGCAACGACATCTTTATGGTCTGGTAACCACATGTCTTCAGCTTGTGCAAATGCGAAGACTGTGTCTGGTGCAGTTACTCGAAGAACTGGTGCTTCGAGGTGAAGAATTGCGCGTTCTTGAATTTCAGTTACAACGTTTGCTGCGATACCTGCTTGACGTTGTGCCTCTTGAACGACGATCGCACGACCTGTTTTCTTAACAGATTCTACGATTGTATCGATATCAAGCGGGCTCACTGTCATGAGGTCGATGACTTCAACGTTGATGTTTTCTTTTTCGAGCTCTTCCGCTGCTTTAAGTGAAGTGTGCACCATCGCACCGTAAGTGATGATTGAAACGTCTGTACCTTCACGTTTCACATCTGCTTTGCCGAGTTCGATTGTGTAATCACCTTCAGGCACTTCGCCACGGAATGAACGATACAATTTCATGTGCTCGAGGAACACAACTGGGTCGTTGTCACGGATTGACGCGATCAACAAACCTTTTGCATCGTAAGGAGTCGATGGAATAACGACTTTAAGACCAGGTGTCTGAGCCATCAAACCTTCAAGGCTGTCCGCGTGAAGCTCAGGTGTCTTAACTCCACCACCGAATGGTGAACGGATTGTGATCGGTTGGCTGTAAGCGCCGCCTGAACGGTAACGCATACGTGCCATTTGAGCTGCGATTGAGTCAAATACTTCGAATACGAATCCGAAGAATTGAACTTCCATAATCGGACGGAATCCAGTAAGACCTAGACCGATTGCAAGACCACCAATCCCTGATTCAGCGAGTGGCGTGTCGAAGACACGGTCTTCGCCGAGCTCGTCTTGGAGACCTTCCGTCGCACGGAATACCCCACCGTTTTTACCAACGTCTTCTCCGAAGAGAAGTACTTTCTCGTCGCGTTTCATTTCAACGCGCATCGCATCAGTAATCGCTTGGATCATTGTCATTTGAGCCATAACTTACTTCGACTCCTTTGCAGTATATTCTTCAAGCTGTTCTTTCAAGTTTGAAGGAAGTTCTTCGAACATGTTGTTGATGAAGTCCGAAACTTTTTGTTTTGGTTCTTTGTCAGCTTGGCTGATTGCTTCTTTCACATCAGCTTTCGCTTGCTCGATCACTTCGTTCTCCATGTCTTCGTTCCAGAGTTTTTTGTTCTCAAGGAAGAGACGGAAACGTACGAGTGGATCTTTTTCTTGATACTCTGTGTCGAGTTCTTTTGTACGGTAACGTGTTGGGTCATCCCCAGCGAGCGTGTGTGGTCCGTAACGGTAAGTGAGTGACTCGATGAGCGTTGGTGTTCCTTCGAGTGCGTCTACGCGAGCTTGTTGTGTCGCTGCAAGCACTGCAAGAACGTCCATTCCGTCTACTTGGATTCCGTTGATTCCAGCTGCAACAGCTTTTTGCGCGATCGTTTTAGCTGCTGTTTGCTTCTCAACTGGTGTCGAAATAGCGAATCGGTTGTTTTGAACGACGAAGATTGCTGGTGATTTGAATGCACCTGCAAAGTTCAATCCTTCGTAGAAGTCACCTTGTGATGAGCCACCGTCACCTGTGTAAGTAATAGCGACATTTTTGTTGCCGTTGCGTTTGAGGCCCATAGCCACACCCGCAGTTTGAATGATTTGTGCACCGATGATGATTTGCGGCATCAATACGTTGACACCTTCAGGGATACGGTTTCCTGACACGTGTCCACGTGAGAACAAGAACGCTTGATAAAGCGGAAGTCCGTGGAATACGAGTTGTGGAATATCACGGTATCCTGGAAGAATCCAGTCCTCTTTGTCGAGCGCGTATTGCGTCCCGATCATCGTCGCCTCTTGACCTGCCACTGGCGCATAGAATCCTAGGCGTCCTTGACGGTTAAGTGAGATGGCGCGTTGGTCCCAGATTCGAGTATAGACCATGCGGCGCATGAGTTCCTGAAGTTGCTCGTCTGTTAGGTCAGGCATTGCGTCTTGGTTGACGACCTCACCCTTCTCGTCGAGAATACGGAACGTTTGGAAGTTTTCTTCCACGTTTTGAAGTACCTGAACGTTGTTCATTCGTTTCACCTCATCCTTTCAACTATGAGACAATTGTCTTTTTTGTGATCAAACACTATCTCAAATCTTACGTGTATCTGTCCAAAAAAGCAATCTGTATTAACGTAATTCAGGAAAGTAATGCTCTCCTGCCGTTTCCTAGTTAGTATAAAACGGGTTGTTATAATAACGCAAAAAATATGCTTACCGAAATAAAACGCTTACATTCAAGGGATATGACCTTCATTTTGTCTCTGTATCATTTTCGTTTCACCTTCTGTACCATCCACATTCTTCTCTCTTTAAATATGATATAATCAATCATATACGTTTTATAGAAAGGAAGTTGCACATGTTAACGATGAAAGACGTCATTCGCGAAGGAGACGAACGACTTCGCGCACGTTCAATTGAAGTACCGATTCCGCCAACCGAAGAGGACTTGGCGCTACTCAACGAGATGGAGACGTTCCTCGTCAATAGTCAAGACCCAGAGATGAGTGAAAAATACGAGTTACGAGGTGGTGTCGGAATCGCCGCGCCACAACTCGGTGTAACCCGTCGTTTCTTCACAGTCTTGCTACAAGAAGAGGAAGAAACGTTCAAACTCTCGATTTTCAATCCTAAAATCACGAGCCACTCCGTCGAACAGACATTTTTAAACGGTGGGGAAGGGTGTTTGTCGGTCGACCGCGTGGTCAAAGGAAATGTACCTCGTTTTCGTCGAATCACATTAGAAGGGTTTGACCGAGACGGACAACCAATTAAGCTTCGTCTTCGGGGAATGCGCGCGATCGTGTGTCAGCACGAGCTCGACCATTTGGACGGTATTTTATTCTATGACCGAATCAATACGTCGAATCCGCTAGACACATACGGCGAACCGATCTAACATGTTTAGCTCGAGAAAAAGGGCACTGTTGTTACTATTCCCATTTTTATTTCTTTTAATCGGCGGATGTGTGCGCATCAATTATGATGCGACCGTCCACTACGATCAGTCCGTATCACTTGAAACCACATACGCTTTCCGTGACCATCCCGTAATGAAGTTGCTCAATCTCAGGCTCGACTGGGATACGTGGAAGGAACAGGCGGAAGAGAATGGTTATGAAACGGAAGATTATACGAGCGCCGATGACTATGAAGGAATGGTCTTGAAAAAAACGTTCCGCAATGTGGATGAGTTACAACAGATTAAAGAAGAATGGAAAACCGGTCCAGCTGGAATTCTTGTCCCACCTGACATTCAATTCGATATCGAGCAACGAGAAGGCATCTGGTTCGACTCTTACACGATGCAGACGAACCTCGATCTCCGACTAGACCAGGTTGACTTGCCTGGTGTCGAACTGTCGGGTTCACCTAAGAAATTAGCTGAACGATATATCCGGCAAGCCGATATCCGCTTTAATTTAACCGTTCCGACCGGCGTGTTCGTTGAAGACGGGACTGGCCTTGACCTTCGCTCCATGAAGCATGTCGAGTGGCAAGTGTACGGAGGACGCCAGAATAATTTAACACTCGTCGCCCATGTGCCAAACGTTAAAGCATGGGTGATCACCATCATCGTATTTGTCGCAGCGATTATTTTAGGGTATTTCATTTGGCGTAAGTATCGAAAAAACATCGGCAACCCTAAGGAAACATCGATTCGTTCGCGCCTGTTAGGGTTATTGATTGTCTCCCTTTCACTCGTATTGATTGTCGGGACATTCCGACAAGAATTGGCGAATGAGCGACAAACCGAGGCGATTCGCCAAGCGTCGCAGACGAACGAGTTTATCCCTACTTTCGCGGTGCATGGTCTACTCGGGACTGACCGAACGTTCCTCCGCTTCTCGCAAGCGATGGAAGAGAGTGGCCAAGCAACCGACGGTGCCCTTTGTACGGTTACCGTCAAAGGAAAAACCGACTGCGAAATTTATGACTACAGCTCGAATCGTCCAATCGTTCGAATCGAGTTCGAGGATGCAGAAGCTTCTTTGAACAATCAAACAAAATGGTTAAATGCAGCCATTGAAACGTATAAGAAAACGAGAAACCGCTCATTCGATCGCATGTATATCCTCGGTCATAGTATGGGTGGCGTAGCGGCTGCCAACTACATTTTGAACCAGGAGACATACATCGTCGATAAGTTCGTCACGTTTGATAGTCCATTCGGCGGCACTCGACTCGCAAACTTTGGCCTATCGGCTAGTAACTTTGGAATCAACACAGGTAGCCCTGCCATCCGTGACTTATCACCTAACTCGGACGGGCTACAAGCGTTCCAGTCAAAACTTGAGACATGGCCACGATCCGTACAAGTGCTATCCTTCTCTGGACGAGGCGGCGAGTTTAATCTGATTGAGCCGTCAAGTTCCCTGTTACTCGAAAAGTATACGAATAACATTCAGACAGAGACCGTACCGTACGATCACTTCTCGCTTCACCGTAAGAGTGACGTCTTGAAAGAGTCTGGGAAATTCTTATACGAATACACGAACGAGTTTAATCCAATCGAGACGAACTAACGTCAAAACAGCTATCCCCAATTTGAGGATAGCTGTTTTTTAGTACGTCATCGTCCATGTTACTTTTTGAAGCCAATACATCACGTACTTTCCGAGTGGGATGTCGGTTTGAATCTCGTCATATGCCACTGTGTACGTTCCATTCTCGTTATTCCATAAGCGATTGAAATAATCGTCTACCTCGTCAAAGAAAGCTGTATCCTCTTCTCCTTTTACTTCGACATCCGCCTCGAGGTTGTAGTCGTTCATATTCCGTGTCGTATAATTCCCAGAACCTAGGACGACAGTCTTCTCTTCCCCGTCCACATATAGGATTTTTGGATGATATTGTTCCTTGCCGACCTCGTACCAACGAATTTCGATTTGTTCAGGATTGACGGTGTTCAGTTCTGCCGTTACAGGCAAGTTCGGCAATCCCGATTTTGAGCGACCGAACGCGTTTGTGTTCGGGTCGAGAATCATGTTCACGGTCACGCCTCGGCCTGCGGCGTCCTCGATCGCTTGGATAATATTTCGGTCAGCCAAATAGAACATGCCAATCCAAATCGTATCGCCGTCCTCTGCTCCATTTATCGCATCGAGCACCGACTCCTGGATTTTCCCTTCCGTGACGTAACGAATCTCCATCGGCGCCTCGGTCGGTTCACCCTCAATCGTTGACAATGCCTCATCATCCGGGAAACGTCGCGCATCGCCTTTGGAGAACGTCGCGACCGCTTGCTCCCCTTTAGCAATCTCTTTTAAAATAGGGCCTTTTAAATGAACACCGACGTTTGAATGATATCCACTCGCATCATGAGGGTTCGCCGATAAAACAAACCCTTCATTTTCTGTCACCATCACTTTTCGATGGTTCGCTTTAATGTTCAATAATCGCAAATACGCTCGGACGGTAATGTCCGGTGCCGACGAGGCCATCGGATTCGGCAACCAGCCGTCCTGACTGTTGCCGAACCACTGGATCGCCATCCGATAAAAGGTGGAATACAGAATGTTCGGGTCACGAAGTGCATCGAGATTTGTGTATACGACTTCGACTCCCGCCTCTTCGAGCACATCAAAGTGGTCGGAAGCGTGCCCTTTATACGTCGTGTTGATATCGTCTGTAATAAAGACAACCTTCAAGTTTGGGTATCGCTCCATTTGCTCTAGCAGCGCTGTTGATAATCGCGACGTGATATCCGGATATTGCCGGTCTTCATTCGAATATGGGTTGAATAAGAAAAAGTCCATGACGATATATTCCTCGGCCTCCCGAATCGCTCGTTCGACTTCATTAAAAATTTCTTGCTCGACAATCTCTGTATCCTCTCCTTGATATGTCAAATCATGAAGAAAATCGATTTGATCATCTGAAATGAGATAAGGTTCAGATTGTCGAGACACTCCTTCCGGTAACGGTTTCACTTGATGATATACAAGTGTGATGAGAAAAATGACCGCGATGATGACCAATCCCCACTTGAGCCATCCTTTTTTCCCTTTTTCCTTAGCCATGAGTTCCCCTCCTCCTTTGCGGTTCAAAAAACGGGCTGTAGTCACCTACAGCCCGTACGATCATACTTCCATAATAATCGGCAGGACCATCGGGTGTCTCCGCGTCTTTTGTGCCAAATACGGTGTGAGCGTATCAGATACGAGTTGCTTCATCTCCGACCACTTCATCTGTTTATTTGACAACCCTTGCTCGACCGTTTTCTTTAACAGACGTTCGCCGTCACGGATCAAGCTACCTGATTCACGCATATAGACGAATCCACGCGAGATGATATCCGGTCCTGAAACGAGTTTACGTGTCTTGCCATCGATACTGATGACAACGACGACAAGTCCATCTTCAGAAAGGATACGACGATCCCTTAATACAATATTCCCGATATCGCCGATTCCATTCCCATCAATGTAAACGGCGTTCGCAGAAATTTTACCAGTGACCGCAGCCGACTCAGAATCGACAGCGAGTACTTCTCCGTTATCCATGACGAAGCTATTTTCTTTCGGAATCCCGACTGATTCAGCAAGCTCCGCATGTTTCTTCAGCATGCGATACTCTCCGTGAATCGGCATAAAGAATTTCGGATTGAGGAGACGAATCATCAACAACTGTTCTTGTTGTGAACCGTGTCCAGACGTATGAATGTTCGTCAATTTCCCGTACACGACGTCAGCCCCTGCTTTATACAACTGGTCAATCGTCTTCCCGACCGAGATGGCGTTCCCCGGAATCGGAGAAGATGAGAAGATGACCGTATCTCCTGGGATGATTGACACTTGACGGTGTGTCCCGTTCGCGATACGACTAAGCGCGGCCATCGGTTCACCTTGTGAACCGGTACAAAGAATGGCAATCTCGTTCGGGTCATAGTGACGCATTTGATTCGCTTCAATGATCATCCCTTTCGGAACGTTGATGAATCCGAGTTCTTGCCCGATTGTCATAACTTTCTCCATCGAACGACCGAAAATCATGAGATGACGTCCTGTCTCAGCACACGCATCGACGACTTGTTGCAATCGATAAATGTTCGATGCGAATGTGGCGAAGATGATTCGACCGTCCGCTTTACGGAACGTCTCGCTAATCGTTCCCCCGACGACGCTCTCACTCATCGTGAAGCCTTCGACTTCCGCATTTGTCGAGTCAGACAAGAGACAGAGCACGCCTTCTTTTCCAATCTCCGCCATCTTGGCGAGGTCGGCAGGTTCACCGACTGGTGTGAAGTCGAACTTGAAGTCACCTGTATGGACGATGTTCCCTTGTGGTGTTTTGACGACAACACCGAGCGAGTTCGGAATCGAGTGCGTCGTACGGAAGAACGAAATGCTCGTTTTACGGAACTTGATGAGTGAATCCTCATCGATTTCGTGGAGTTCCGCCTCACGCAACAATCCATGCTCCTCGAGTTTTACTTTAATCAAACCAAGCGCAAGTTTTGTCGCGTAAATCGGTAACTGAACTTGCTTAAGTAAGAATGGAATCCCCCCGATATGGTCTTCGTGACCGTGCGTGATGAATACCCCTTTTACCTTGTCCTTGTTTTTAATCAAATACGAGTAATCCGGAATCACATAGTCAATCCCAAGCAAGTCATCCTCTGGGAACATGATTCCCGCATCGATGACGATGATTTCATCTTGGAATTGAACAACGTATGTGTTCTTCCCGATTTCTCCTAGTCCGCCTAATGCGAACACGGCTGTTTGGTGGTTCTTAACAAACTTCATTTAATCTCTCCTTACTTCAATTATTAATACATCTATGTGAAACATAAGTGATTCTCGAATATGTCCGTAAGATTCTTTTTTCATTATAGCTCATATCATGGCAATATTTCACTAACGATGTGATATTCGTGGTAGTTTCCCTATTTCGTGTTATCCTTTTAGTGGGATCGGAAAACATATTTTTTAGACAAAGAGAAAGAATGGTGAATCAAATGGAAGATCAAAAAGTTGTTTTTTTCGACATTGACGGCACACTCTTGCATGAAGGTAGCTATATTCCACCTTCAACGATTTCAGCGATTCAAGCGCTTCGTGAAAACGGAGTTGAGACGTTTATCGCGACGGGACGAGGACCAGCGATGTTATCGGATATCCCGGAACGAGTCGGAATCGATAGCCTTGTTTGTTACAACGGTCAAATCGTCGTGCATAAAGGTGAAATCGTATATCGTAACACGCTATCTAAAGATGCACTCGGTCGTTTGACGACTCATGCCACTTCGAACAACCATACCCTCGTCTATCTAGGACAAGATCGCGGCGGCGCTTCAAAACCGGATGACGCCATCGTCAAGCAATCTCTTGGAGAACTCGACATGCCGATTCCCGGCTTTGAACCAAACTTCCACGCAGAAGAAGACGTCTATCAGACGCTCCTTTACTGTACACCTGAAGATGAGCATCACTATCTCGACGCCTATCATGAGTTCGACTTCATCCGCTGGCATCCACATGCGATGGACGTCATCAATAAAGGTGCAAGTAAAGCCGACGGCATTCGTCACTTTATCGAAGCGAACGGTTATCGACTCGAGAATACGTACGCGTTTGGAGACGCTTTGAACGACTTGGCCATGCTCCAATATGTAGGGACAGGGATTGCCATGGGAAATGCTCGTTCTGAAGCGAAAGACGTTGCGGACTTTGTGACGAAATCGATTCTTGAAGATGGAATCGAATATGGATTGAAAGCGATGAAGTTAATCTAAAAAAAGAGACCTCTTGCGTCAAACCGCCGAGTTGGATCAATCGATTCAACGATCACGGTATCGCTCAAGAGGTCTTTTTTTATTTCGAACGTAACGTCCGTTCAAGTCTATCGAGATCGGTATCTTTTCCGATGATAATCAAAATATCTTCTGATAAGATCATCTCATCCGCCTGCGGCGAAATGAGGACATCGTCATCACGACGAATGGCGACAATGTTGACCCCATATTTTGCCCGTAAATCCAAATCGATGAGCGATTTATTCGATAACTTATCTGACGCTTTAATTTCAACAATCGAATGCTCGTTTGATAATTCCAAGTAATCCAAAATGCTCTGGCTCATCAACCCGTTTGCAATCCGAACGCCCATATCTCGTTCTGGGTGGACGATATTATCTGCACCGATGCGACGGAGAACTTTTTCATGGTAATCATTTGTCGCTTTGACAGTGATGATTTGGACGCCAAGTTCTTTTAAGATCAACGTCGTCAAAATCGAAGCTTGAATGTTTTCACCGATGGCAACGATGACGTGTTCAAAGTTACGAATCCCTAAACTCTTCAACACGTTTTCATCTGTCGTATCCGCGATTACGGCATGAGTGGCTAAACCCATAAACTCATTGACACGTTCCTCATCTGAATCGATGGCAAGAACATCGTATCCGTTTGAAGACAACTCACGGACGATCGACCCACCAAATCGCCCTAAACCAATGACTGCAAATTCACCTGTCATAATCCTACATCCCTTTCCTACACATGGTCTCTTCTTGATTCTTCGTTCAGTGTAACTGATTCCCTTTCAAAACTCTACATAAAACAAGATGGAATCTCCTTCATATGAAGGAAATCCCATCTTTTAAAGTCATGCTTTTCCGCTCGAACGTTTCCCGCGTACATAATCGTTGTCAAACAGGAACAAACGGAGCAACAAGTAGAGCGCCGGAACGAGAAGGAGCAATCCTAAGATGAATACGACGACGAGTGCCACCGCCATCGACTCGTTGACGACACTTCCATTGATATCGATATACGGATACAAGATATACGGTAAGTGTGAATATCCGTAGCCGAACCATGCCATAAAGAATTGTCCCATGACCATCAAGAAAGCAATCCCGTAATTTCGCTTCATATAAACGAATGAGACGGCAATCGCGAAGAAAAGGAAGCTCATTGCGAACCACCACCAGTTTCCTCCTAAGATGCTCTCGTAGTGCCAAGCCGCCTGCGACTTCAAACCGAAGAAGACGAGCCCAGAAGCAATAATCGTCGGAACGCTCCAGAAGAGCGCCCATTTTCTGACGAGTTCGACCGCATTTTGATCGCGTGCCTTGTCCGCATAGAACAAGAGGAACATCGCGCTAATATAGAGGACTGAAACAATCGCCAAGATGACGACTGTCCATGAATAAAAATTGGTGAACAACTTCGCGCCGTCAAAGAAGACGCCGTTTTCCGTCTCGGTGATGAATCCACCTTGACTGACCGTCAATACGGTCGACATCGAAGCTGGGATGAGTAATCCTGTGGCTCCGTAAAGGAACATATACAGCGTGCTTTCTTTCGACCCATAGTTCGCGAATGCGTAAAAGCTACCGCGAATCGCAAGTAAAATCAACACGACGGATGCCGGAACGAGTAACGCCGTTCCATAGTAATAAGCTGTATCCGGAAAGAATCCGACAATCCCGACGAAGAAGAAGACGAAAAACACATTCGTTACTTCCCAAGTCGGTGACAAATACCGTTTAACGAGACGGTTCACCAAGTGATCCCGTTTTGTATAACGGCTATAGAATGCGAAGAAGCCAGCACCGAAGTCAATCGATGCGACGATGAGATAGCCGTATAAGAACGTCCATAAGACGGCAATCCCTAACTCTTGAATTTGCATGTCATACCCTCCGATCACACTTCATCCGCAAACATCGCTTCACCACGATGTTCGGATTGTTTTAGTTCTTTCCCTACTGGGTTCTCTTTGAACAGACGTGATAGAACGACCACCGTGACTGTTCCGAGCACCGCATAGAGGATCGCGAAAGCGACAAGCATCCAACCGACATTCGCCGATGTCGTAGCTGCTTCACTCGTACGCATCAACTCATAAAGCGCCCATGGTTGACGACCAAATTCAGCGAAGAACCAACCGAATTCAATCGCTGCCATCGCAAGCGGTCCACCGGCTGCAATGGCAAAGAGCATCGGTTTACTGAACTGGTTCAAACGTTTAATATAACGCCCTAATACAAATAGGAAGGAGATGAGCGCTAGAAGCATCCCGATTCCGACCATCGCATCAAACAAGTAGTGAACAAAGAGCGGTGGCTGGTCTTCTTTCGCAAATTCATCGAGACCTGTCACTTCATAGTTCGGAACACCACCAGCAAGAATTGAAAGCGCGTAAGGAATTTTTAAGGCGCCTCGAACTTCATATCCGCCTTCACCGTCATCTTCTAACCAACCACCAAGAATCAACTCAGCCTCGGAGGAGGTTTCAAAATGCCATTCCGCTGCTGCTAATTTATCCGGCTGATATTGTGCCAAATACTTACCTGAGAAGTCTCCGACGAGTGCTGTCGCAATCGCAAAGATCAAGGCGACTGTCATCGTCAAGCGAAGACCTTTTTTATGATATTCGATTGACATCTTGTCGAGTTGATTGCGACGTTGACGTAACAACTGTACAGCTGCAATCGCTGCTAGGATGAACGCAGACGTTAGAATCGCAGACGTCAATACGTGTGCCATCTTCGTCGGCATAGCTGGACTGAACATCGCCTCAAGCGGACTGACGTTTGCCAAACGACCGTCAACGATATCAAATCCTACCGGTTGGTTCATAAAGCTGTTTACCGTTGTAATAAAGAACCCTGAGAACAATGCACCGACTGCGACCGGAATCCCGAGAAGCATGTGATGCCACGGGTTTTTAAACCGATCCCACGTGTACAAGTAAATTCCGAGGAAAATCGCTTCAAAGAAGAAAGCGAACGTCTCCATGAACAGTGGAAGTGCAATCGTTTGACCCGCAACGCGCATCAAGTTCGGCCATAATAACGAAAGCTGTAGACCAATTGCTGTACCCGTTACAACCCCAACTGCTACAGTCACGACATAACCACGTGACCACCGGCGAGCCATGAGGGTATATTTCGGGTCTTTTTTACGAATTCCTAAAAATTCTGCCAATAAGATTAAAAGTGGAACCCCGACGCCGAGTGTGGCAAAAATCACATGAAAACCTAAAGTGAGTGCCGTTAATGCTCGGCTCATCAGGACAGGATCTTGAAACATCTATTGATTACCTCCTATCTCTCTCTATCGCTTCGAACCCATGTATGAAACGACAATCACAGATGAATACCCTTCGATACTTCCATCATAATGATTTTATATTGCGCTGTAATGTCTCAATGCTCGAGTTTGCAAAATGTTCACATTTGAGCAATCGCCACAGAATTGTCGCTTTACATTCATATTTGATTCCCTCTTTGCTCACACTTCACTCTTTTTCGGGCACACTAAAAGCGGTCTCAACAAAGACCGCTTCGTGTTATTGAATCATGACTGTACGGAAATAGTGGTCAAACAATTCGATGGCTACTTCAATCGCTCGTTCGTCTGGATTGAGTGTCGATTGATGGAGACCCGACCCCATATCGTTCACACCGAGCCAAACCATGAATCCAGGAACTTGTTTCAGCATATATCCGAAGTCTTCCCCTGTCATGGCAGGAACACACGTCTTATACGAATATCCTACCTCTTCAACCGCTTCTTCGAACTGATAAAGATAGCGCTCATCGTTGACGACCTCGTGATAGCGATTGCCGAATTCAAGGTCGATCTGAACGTTATACGTCATTTCAACACCGGCGATGATCTGACGAATCCGGCTTTCAAGTACAACCATCTCCTTGTCAGATAACGCGCGTACCGTTCCATCTAACTTGGCTGTATCGGCGATGATGTTCTCTTTTGTTCCCGCTGCGACTTTCCCGATGCTGACGACCGCACTCCCCATCGGATCGATGTTACGTGACACGATGGTTTGCAGTTGCATGATGAGGGCGGCTTGGACGATGACGGCATCAATTCCTGCGTGAGGGAATGCGCCGTGCCCTCCCTTTCCATGAATCGTAATATGGAGTTCACGTGCACTTGCGAATAATACACCTGGTCTAGAAGCTACCATCCCGACCGGATATTCTGGCGCGACATGCAATCCGAATAGCGCGTCCGGACGGAAGTGATAGAACAATTCGGATTTCGCCATCGGTTCTGCCCCGCCCGGCCCTTCTTCAGCTGGTTGGAAGAAGACGACAAGATGGTGGTTGAACGGGACTTCGACCGCCCGTTTAATCAATCCGAGTGCGATGGACATATGAACATCATGACCGCACGCATGCATCATACCTTCATGAATCGATGCAAACTCCAATCCGGTCTCCTCGGTAATCGGCAACCCATCCATGTCGGCTCGGTACCCAATCGTCTTCTCCCCGACGAGACCATCCACACGTACGAAAAGACCCGTCCGCCAGTGCGTGATATGAACACGTGACGAATCAAGCGAACGAATCAGTTGTTCGAGAGTCGCTTGCGTTTTGAATTCTTCATATCCGGCTTCCGGGATTAAATGCAGTTGTCTTCTTGCTTCGATTGCCCAATTCATGATTCAGTCTCCTTCGTAACTTCTTCAACAATGTTCCAAAATGCTTGTACTTGTGCCAATTCCAACATCGATTCTGTCGACAGCATCCACGTGTCCCGAACGAGTGGAACACCACTCGAGGATGTCAACGGAATCTTGTTCATTTTATTGACATCTTTAATGGTCGACTCCGGTAATATAGCGAAGCCGATTCCGTGTAACGCCATCTGTTTACACGTTTCAATCTGATCCACGACGAGTGTGGTGAGCGGCGGGCTCGAAAAACGTTCCTGCCACCATTCTAATATTTCCTGGTAATATGTCGAGTCGCTCTTAAATTGAATAAATGAGCGTTCGTTATTTTTTAGTTGGGAGAGGTCTGTCATTTTTAAATCGACCAAGTGTAAGGAATCAGAGAACAGCTTCATGCGCTCCCCGCGCCAATCCGGATTTCCTCGAATGATACCGATATGAAAATTCTCTTCAAGCATGTAACGCATCATTTCACTCGACCATCCGGTGACTAACTTGACACGGACAGATGGATATCGCTCCACGAACGTCTTCAACACTTTCGGGAGCCAATACTGACCCATGATGGAAGCAACGGCAATCTTTAACGTGCCATATACTTCTCCCGGATTTGCTGTCAGCTCGCTGCGAAGCTCTTGTTCTTCACTGTACATTTTCTTGGCGAACTCGATGATCTTCTCCCCGTCTGGCGTCAAGGCAAGACCACGTGTCGAACGAACGAAGATCTTTTTTCCCCATTGATGTTCGATTGTCACGAGCCGTTGACTGAGCGCCGGTTGAGAGACGAATAATCGCTCCGCCGCTTTGCGCATATTCAATTCTTCTGCAAGGATAATCAACACTTCTACTTCCGATACTTGCATGACGTCACCTGTTTCTCTATCATTTGAAAGATTGTATACTGAATAAGTATTTGTTTCAATGTATCATATCATGTTTATTCATTAATTTGATTGTTAGGAGGAAATCTGATGCAACGCCATCATTTCGCCTTTATCGTTGCGACCGTCGCGACGCTTGGCAGCCTTTACTTTTCTGAAGTCATGCTCTTTTTACCGTGCAAATTGTGTTGGTTCCAACGCATCTTTATGTATCCACTTGCCATCTACTACTTGACGATCATGTTGACCGCCCGCGATGTGAATCGATTGTTTGTCGGAATCATGGCCGGCGCCGGCTGGTGTATCAGTCTTTATCACGTCATCCTAGAACGTATTCCGAACGGAGAAGCCTTCTGTACGAACGACTGTCTCATTCGCTGGGTGAATTACTTTGGTTTTGTTACCATCCCACTTCTCAGTTTTATCGCCTTTACATGTATTCTCATCATTCAATTCGTCCCATTCAAAAAAGCGTAAAACGTACAAAGGAGAAGCCGTCATCATGACAGCTTCTCCTTTTCTTATTGCCACCACTCGTCGTACAGAGAAGCAGGCATGTGGTGCTTATGACGTGAACGTTTGAAAATCGTCTCAATCCGCTCTGCAATCACCGGGTCAATGGATTTACCTTCTAAATAATCATCTAATTGGTCATATGTCATGCCGAGCGCCACTTCGTCAGGAAGTCCTGGACGACCGTCTTCTAGATCTGCTGTCGGCACTTTATAAATAACACGTTCATGTGCCTCCAGTTCATGAAGCAGCGCTTTCCCTTGACGTTTGTTCAGACCAGTCAACGGTGTGAGGTCACACGCCCCGTCTCCGTGTTTCGTGTAGAATCCCGTCACATATTCTGCTGCATGGTCTGTGCCGACGACAAGGGCACCAAACGTTGCCGCGATATCATATTGCGCCTTCATTCGTTCACGCGCTTTCGTGTTCCCTTTATGGAAGTCACTCAACTCAAGACCTGTCGCTTGTCGGAACGCTTCTACCGATGCGTCGACTGCAGGTTTGATATTGACGGTGAGCGACTTATCTGGACGGATGAACTCGAGGGCGAGTTGTGCATCATCTTCATCATGTTGTTCGCCATACGGTAATCTTACCGCGTAAAACGTGTAGTCCCCCGCATCTTCCGCTCGTAGTTCTTCCATGGCGAGCTGACACAGTTTCCCTGCCAAACTCGAGTCTTGTCCCCCTGAAATTCCGAGGACAAGTCCCTTTGCACCGGCACGTTTCACATACGCTTTCAAGAAATCGATTCGTTGACGAATTTCTGCCTGCGGATCGATGGTCGGTTTGACATGTGTTGATTCGATAATATGTTGTTGCATGAATGACCCTCCCATAATTCTCTCATTTCGTTTTATTGTCTGATAATTCACAAACCCCGTCAACTAGCGATATACAAAAGAAAGACGGAAACATTCGTTTCCGTCTCATGATTATTGAATTTGGAATGACGTCACTTCTCCACCAATCGGTGTCAATTCAAGGAATAATTTTTGACCTTCCGCTGGCGCTTCATCGAGTAACACACCAAATGTGAAGCTTCCCCCAGTCACTTCTGCCGCACCTTGAGCATATAGGTTATGCCCGTCTGACACAGACCATTCAAACTCTACTTCTTCCGTGAAGCCACTGACTTGAATCATCGTATCATTCACATCGATTGTCACATCGCGGAATGCACCATCTGTTTGCGGTTCAGATGCAGGTGTTTCTTCTGGCGTTTCTGTTGTATCCTCTTCTGGCTCTTCTACAGCTCGTTCAACAGTGAAGGACGTCTCATCCGTCACAGCGATCTCTGGTGCCCCATCGACTTGACCGAGTCCGATCACTTCGACCGAGTATTCACCAGCTGCCAATTCTAATGGGAATACTTCATCAAAGATCTTTTGTTCATCCGCTTCCCACGTCTCTTCAATAATCGATTCCGTGAACATATATTCGCTACCATAGTCAAACACGGTTTTGTCCCCTTGTTTGATAATCAATTGGAAGCGTTGTGATGAATTGAACGTCACCTTCGCCGCCTCTTCATTCGGGTTTGTCATCTTGACAGTTGCCGATAATGTATTGGCTGAAGCATCATATGCCATTTCCGTATCAAGTGTTAATGGAGCTGGTGGTTCAGACGAATCGCTATTCACTTGACTCGGTTTCGCCTCTTCTTTTCCACATGCTGCTACGACTAGTATGATTGCCGTCACGACGGCGAGTAACCAAGTTTTTTTCATGGATCCCACTCTCCTCAACAAAATAAAAAACGTCTATAGCACTAGTGTATACAATGTGCAGACGTTTGTAATGATTTCCCTTATATTATTTACCTTTTTTACGAAACTTTAGCTTGTTCCATGTACTGTTGCCAACCGGTCATGAACAACGAATCAGCGATATCGAGATCAGACCGGACTTGAGCCGAAATGGAGAACGTCTCACTATGCATCGATTCGAACGTGACGACCATCGTCTCTCCTACCACTTCTTTATAAGCTACAAGTTCAGGCGTTTCTGCAAACAACATCATAAGTATGGCTCCTTTGTTCATCTGTGATAAACCTAGTGTACCAATCTGAAACCAAGATGTAGGTCCTATCGTTCGACAGGGGAACAGTGACATTTTACCTATTGTCGAAACGCTTACATCAAATGTTAGTCAAATGGTGAAATGTGCATATAAGAGATCGAAAAAGAGAGGGATTCCGCCTTGCAGACCCCTCTCCTTTCCTGAAAATGTAAATGAAATTGATTCATCACATGTCGAACGAAACATCACTTCGTGCGGTTTGAAATTTGTTGCCATACGGTTCCGAGAGCCGTTTCTCCGCTTGTGATCCGTTCTTTTGCGAGTCGTGCCTGTAACGAAACTTCAAATTCGCGGTCTTGTTCGGCAACTGTCAAAGCTGGAACAGCGCGTTCGTCTCCACAATCGAATAAGAAACGAGCCGCACGCCAACGAACGAGTTTATTCTTGTCTTTCAGCGCTTCAATCATCGAAGGTTGAGATTGAGGTAACGCCCAATCTGAGACCGTATCCCCAGCCGTCCGCCGCACAATAGGAGAAGCGTCCACTAAGGCTTGTTCGATATATGTGACATATTCCTCACGTCGCTCTTCAAACATCCCGATCATGACGACCGCCTGTCGGCGAATCGCCATCACGGAATCTTCGAGTGCACGGCGGAAATACACCATATTTTCGTCTTGAATGTCCAATTCGTCTAAGAAAGCCATCCGGTCTTTCCAATTGTCAGATTGCAAGTGGTTCGCATTTGCTTCAAAGTCAGCCTCGCGCCCAAACGCTCGAGCCACGATACGCTCCACTCGCTCTTGGGGATAGGCAGCTTCTAACTCTTCTTGAGCGACGACACTGACCTCATCTAGTTCACCATAGCGTGGGGCTTGCTCCACCCAACGGCGGTCTTGAATGACATTCTTCACTTGTGCTTGAACTTCCATGGCCGCGTCGACGAATCGTTTCGACAGCCCGATCCGTTTTTCCTCGTCCCCTTTGACGAGTTTCAACTGCATCGGGACATCGAGCACGAACTGGACGGATACATGGACCGGTTCATAGTCTGTATCCATCTGTGCAGATTCGACTTCCTCGACTTGTTCCCCGAACGCCCGTCGAATTTCATTCATCACGTCATGCCAGTCATGTTTTGGATGACGCTCGACAGCGAGAAAATCAGATACCGCATATACGGATTTGACGCCTCGAAGCCCAACGATTTCTTGAATAATGGCTGGGGCATCCGTACTCGCTTTGTCATATGTGGTGCCTCTCCCTTCAAACGGAGGATCCACAATGATTTTCAAGTTATTCGGACTTGGTGTCGGTTCAATTGCTACTAGTTTCATCCTCATCACCTCACTCTCAATCGTGACGAAAATGACAAAAAAACGCAAGCGAGTCGCTTGCGTTCGAATCACCCATCTATTCTATTTAGAACAACGCAATAAACTGTTGGAGTGAATACGTCGTACCATCCACAGTAAACGTGTCGTCCTCTGAAATCGGTTCAAGGAAGAAACGTTTTTCACCATTCTCTTTTACGTAACCAAAAATATGATTGGATTGATAGAACAATTCAACGATCGTCATCCGTCCAAACGTCATTCCATCGTTCATTACCGCCCGATCACCTAATTCGCCGCCATTGTACAGTTCGATGTAAGTTTCCATTTTGGTGTCGCTCCTCTTGTGTTTGTTTTCACAATTCCTTTCTATCAAACAAAAAGAGCGACTTCAAGTTAATTTTTTGCGTTACGCTTCCAAAATTCAATCCATTTACGATACTCCGATAATGTTTTATTGATTTGATGAATCGATTTCTCATCATGCAACCCAGTGTCATCAATCTTTCCTTTACAATGTGTAATGAAAATTTCATTTCCCGGTAAAACATTTGCACGATTTGTGGCAAATACTTGTCGGAGATGAATTTGACATCTGGCCGTTCCAAGGATGCCTGGTGAGGCACCAGCAATCATGACCGGTTTATCTCGAAGTGGCGTCCCCGGCTCGAGCGATAACCAGTCGATTGCATTCTTTAAGACACCAGGGATGCTATGATTATATTCTGGCGTGACAATCAATAATCCATCGGCTTCTCGAACGGCTTGCTTCAAAGCGGCCACATTTTCCGGTTCATCCGGATCAATCAAATCGTCGTTGAACAGCGGGAGCTCAATGGAGACGACTTCAATATCAAAATCATCTTGAGCCAGTTCAATAATTGAATGTAAAAGAGCGGTATTAAATGATTTCTTTCGAAGACTCCCTGACATGGCGACTAATTTATATTTTCCCATGCTCTACCTCCAGAATCCACTGATTCACGATTTCCGCTTCTTCTTCAGGACCTTCCATCATCCCCATGTGACTGTATGGGACAATCGCTTTCCTATGACTCTCAGCACCTAAAAATGCCCGTGTCTCGTCCATATTCGGATCTTTCTCCCCATATATGAATAAACCAGGGAGTTCAGTCGCCTGAACGGTATCGACTTCGTCTTCACGGTCACGAATTGCTCGTTGTGCGTTCACAACCCCTTCAACCGACATCTCGTACCCAATCTCGATTGCTTGTTCGATGAGTGCAGGATTTGACTCCTTCGAAAAGACATTCGGGATCATCCCGTCGATAAACGGCTTCACCCCTTCTTCAATGACTTTATTGATTGCCCCGTTCCGTTTTTCTTTTGCTTCTTCTGAATCAGAGGCAGCGGTCGAATGCATCAACCCAAAGCCGGATAGTTCTTCAGGATATCGACGAACGAGGTTGGTCGTCACATATCCTCCAAACGAATGTCCGATAACAAGTGGTTGTTCAAGGTTTCGGAGTCGAATCTCTTCCATGACCCAATCTGCGAACTGGTCCATCGTTTCTGGTCCGACTTCTGTTCCTGCATGACCCGGAAGTGTGAATGCATGAACTTCGGCATTCAATAACGGTTCTAGCTGTTCAAAATATGTTGGCGAACCGCACAATCCATGTAACAATACGAGTGCTTTCATATCAATGAGTGCTCCTTTTCTTCCCAGTCTGTTTTGAGTAGCCGATACATCGTCAAATCCATGAACCGACCATGGCTGTATGCATAATCATGTAAGAGGCCTTCTTCTATAAATCCGAGTTTTTGAACGAGGCGATTCGACCCTTCATTTCCTGGTGCCACCAAGGCGGAGATTCGGTGAAACTTGAACTCTTCGAATCCATGTTGGATGACGGCAGTCGCCGCTTCAAAAGCCACCCCTTGTCTCCAATAATGAGGAGAAACTTCGAATCCGATTTCAGCCCGGTAATACTGGGGTGTCCAATTATGAAAACCGATTGTGCCGATTAACTCGTTTGTCAATCGATCGCAGATGGCCCAGCGAATCGCTTTGCCTTGTTGAAACTGGTCTTTAAAATAGGCGATGACATTTTTCGCCTCATAAACAGCAAGCAACGGGTCCGACCCATAATAACGCATCACTTCTTCAGTGGATAAGATGGTATAAAGTGCTCTAGCATCACGCGGTTCTAGCTCTCGCAGGATAAACCGGGGCGTAGCGAGCTCAGGAAAACTACGTTTCAATCCCCACATGTGGAACCCGCCTTTCCTATTCGTTTCCTCAAGTATACTTCTATTTTCCCAAATGTATCGAACTCAACCCTCTTGAACCGTCTCAAGATAGCGGAAATCATGTGTTTTTGCTACTATGAATGTAGTATGTCAAACTGAGGGGATACCATATGTCAAAACAACTCTTTTATTTAAAACAAGACCGAGATGTCCAGCGCTTTACGCTACATGGCGTGACATTGGCCGACATTACAGAGGCCCTTTCCGTCACGAGACCGATGATCATTTGTCGAACCGATATCAAAGGAATGAGGCAATCTTCTAGGTCGCGTTTTCGATATATCGAAGCGCATGAGCTCTCTTCATTCTCGTCTAAGTATTTAAATAACCAAACGACATTCACTGCAATCGATTTCCCGGACTACAATACGCTTGAGACGCTGTCGGATCACGAAATCGCAGAGATCCTATTTTTAAGTCATATGGAGCGCGGGATTAAGAAGCCGTTTCTGGATTCACTTGATAATGAGATTGCGTTCTTCAATGAAGCGAACGACCGTCACAGCAGTCTCTACATCCGTGATTGGTCGACGATCAATCGTTTCGTTCAAAACATGTTGCAAAGCAAATTGGACCGAGACATCCGAAACATTAGCTTCGTCCCGATACCGCTCCCTGTTATCGATGAGTTGCTCGACTTGGCACCTCAAGGGCTCATCATCGATTTTGATCATACGAAACGAAGCCTGTTCAATCGTCAAATCGTTATTTCCTTCTATGTGGCCGGTCGCTACGAAGACATGTCCGTCCTCGAAGAAGACTTTGACGCCAAAAAAGAATCAATCGCGCTGAAAGGTCAGCTATTGTATCGTCGTCGCACGTGGCACATTGAACGGTTATAAGGTCATGGATGTAAGAAATGGAATTGAACCTCTGAAAACGAGGTTCTTTTTTGTTATTTTCAGACCGATTGTTTCAAGTCAATTCCCTTCATGAACGGGTATGAACGCTATTCTTAAAAATTGATAACAAATTGTCTTAATTTTTTGTTAAATTAACACTTTTCTTTTTCGGACGAGGCGTTATACTAGGAATAACCTTCTGGAGGAATGGAAGGCAATATAGAGAAAGCGAGGTGAAAATCTATTCATCACGCGGATGGATAGATACACGAAATGGAACAACTGAAAGTACAAGGAGTCTCTTCGTTCACCAAGTTTGCGACGAATGGAAAAATGCTAAAACTTAAAGATGCTCACGCAGGGGAACAACGCATTTCACTTCAGGATGCGACTGACATTCAAGTCTCTCTGCTCGACGAGGACCATTCGCGCTTCACTATATTTGGTCATGCCCACCCACTCGTGGAACTGACCCTTCCTCATAATTCTTGTGAAGTCCTCTATGCATGGTTACTCCACAAGATGAAACGACAAAAAATTAAACTCGTATCGAACGCGTAAAAAAATGAGGTCTTGTCTCCATATGGGAGAAAGACCTCATTTTTCATATTATGAGAACAATGAAACGAGCCAACTAACCAAAATACCGACAAGGGCAAAGTCTGAATCTCCAAATGTCGTACTTTCAAACCCGAGATTCCCCAAAAGCGGTAAGAGGAGAGCCGGTAAGAAACTGATTAATACCCCGTTGGCGATCGATCCAAGAATCGCTCCTCGACGTCCACCGGTAGCGTTCCCGAATACTCCTGCTGTCGCTCCTGTGAAGAAGTGTGGAACCAGTCCCGGTACAATGACAGCCAAACCGAATAAAGGTAAAAGGAACATCGAGAACAGTCCAGCTGCAAAGCTCGCTAAAAATCCGATGATGACCGCGTTCGGTGCAAATGGGAAGACGGTCGGGCAATCTAGCGCAGGTTTTGCGTTCGGTACCATTTTATCGGCAATCCCTTTGAAGGCCGGCACGATTTCTGCAATCAACATCCGTACACCGGCAAGAACGATATATACCCCTGCAGCGAATGTAATCGCTTGGATGATGGAGAAGACGATATAGTTCGACCCACCTGATAATTCCGTTTCCACAAATGCTGGTCCCGCAAAGATGGCGACGACCACAAATAATAAGGTCATCGTCAACGAGACAGCGACGGATGTGTCTCGTAGAAAGCCAAGTTGCTTTGGTACTTGAATTTGTTCCGTCGAGTGCTCTTTGTTCCCGGCATATTTTCCGATCGTTCCAGAGATAAAGTAACCAAGTGAGCCAAAGTGTCCGACCGCAAAATCATCCGATCCCGTAATCTGTCGAACGAACGGTTGAAGAAGGGCTGGGAATAAGACCATACAAAGTCCAAGCAATACCGATCCAATGATGATCAAGAGTGTACCATCAAGACCAGATACAGAAAGAATGGCTGCAAGTAAGCTCGCCATGAATAACGTATGATGACCCGTCAAGAAAATGTATTTAAATGGCGTGATGCGAGCCAGCACGATATTCATGACCATCCCGAAGACCATGATCATAGCTGTTTCAACGCCAAATGCGTCTTGTGCAACTGCGACAATTGCTTCGTTGTTCGGGATGACTCCCCGAATACTGAACGCCTCGTCGAACATCTGTCCGAAAATATCGAGAGCCGCAATGATGACGCCGGCCCCCGCTCCGATAATCACGAACCCCATAATTGTCTTCAGCGTACCAGAGACGATGGAAGCAATGTCTTTCTTCTGTAAAACGAGCCCGATGAGTGCGAACAAACCGACCAGTATGGCTGGTGTCCCCAATATATCTCGCATAATCAAATCAAGCATAAGCGCTCCCCCTTTACGATGAATTCTTTAGTTATACTTTTCCTTCAAGTTTTGATTTAATTTCCTCAATGTTCATGACATTCTCAAGTGCAACGATTTCTTTCGCCCCATCATCGAGTGTGCCAATGATATCTTGTGCCCCAAGGTAAATGTCGGCAGGTTCAGTTCGCGCTGTCGCAATGTCTGTATGTGAAACATCCGCCTCTTTCCCCATTTGTTCGAGCGCTTTTTTCACGTTCAACTCCATAATGAAGCTTGACCCTAATCCGTTCCCACATACTACTAAAATCTTTTTCATTTTTCTTCCTCCTCTGAATATCGATCGAGTATCTCAACAATTTTCTCTACCGTGTCTGCTTCTAATACGAGGGACACGTCTTGTTCGTTTCCTAATAACTCTGTCAACTGTGCAAGTGCTTTTAAATGAGTAGTTTGATCAATGGCCGCGAGCACAAAGAATGCACGGACTGGTTTATCCCCTGGGAAGAGGACCGGTTCTGTTAGTTTTAGGACACTCATCCCCAGCTGATTCACACCATCTTCTGGTCGCGCATGCGGGATGGCAATCTGAGGCATGAGAACGATGTATGGACCATGTTCTACTACGTTCTCAATCATCGTTTCCACGTAACGTGTGTCGATCGCTCCGTTTTGGACAAGTGGTTCGGCCGCGAGACGAATGGACTCCTGCCAATTCGACACATGATCGCGAATTTGAATTTCATCTTTTGTTACGAGTTGATTTAGCACGGGTTGTCCCCCTTTCCATTCATCTGTCGTCGTTTCATCTTGGATGAGATGATTTAATTCTTTTCTCAATTGCGATTCTTGATGGATCGTCGCATATTTTTTCACCACTTCGAGAATGTCAGACACATCTAATCGAGCGAGTCCCCCATTCGCAAGAAAGCGCTGATGAATTTGTCGCTTCAAAGCAAGTTGTTCGAGTCTTGTCGGAAGTGTCGGAACGAGTGTCACATGTGCCTGTTGTTGAACGGCCAACGGCAAGGGGACCGTTGTGAAAATCAAATCGACAAGTGGAGCAAATTCTGACACGTCACGTTGCGAGATTGGTGGTAAAAATACAAAGTCCGGAAATTGATTCTTCAAAATATGGTCGAGCATATGCGACACGCTAATCCCGCTCGGGCATACGACAATCGCCTTCATTTTCTCATCAAGATGTTGCCCTTGTTGATGAAGATGTGCCGCGAAGTGTAACGTGAAGTACATGACTTCTGATTCCGGTATGTCTGACTGTATCTGTTCGCGGATTGGATCAAGAGAACGATCGACGATAACGTTTAACACCCTGTGCTCCTTCAACACATATCTTTCTAACTCTTCTGGCGGCATGACTTCCGTATGAACACGTTTAAGTGTCGCTTTGGCGTGAAGCACTAACTTCTCACATAATGCCTCCCGTTCGATGACTCGCGTACAGCTTAATCCTTCGAAGCGCTCAATCACCTGAATCATCGTAGCTGCAAGATTTTGTTGAACCGTTTGATCCATCTCTTCCGACACTTTCGGACCACTTTGGATGAGCATCATCAACATATCCCACAGTTGTGGCACATCTTGAAAGTGCGTCCTTACAGACTGTTCAACTTTTTCTGGCAACCAAGAGTCCTCATCACGAACGAATGTATCCGGCGATAATCTCGAACCAATCAGAAGGAAATAGGCCATTTTTTCGCGATGACTTTCCACAAATTGAAACTGTTTGAGGGTTTCAAACTGCTCAATCTGACGGACTCGCTCTTTGAACTCCTCTTGCCAATCGTCAAAGCATAGGTCGAGCAATTGTGAGAACGTCGATTTATCGAGTAATTGTTCAATCGTCCGATACACATATAACGTGATCGTTTGGAAATGACCGTTAAACCGATAGCCTTCTTTTCTCGTATAAGAGAAATCCAGACCGAATTGTGCAGCCTTTTTCTTGATCGTATTTAAACTTTCTTGAACGGTATATTTGGACACATCTAACAAATGTTGAAAGTGAAAACTTGAGAGAAACTCTTCTTGTGTCATGGCATAGAGCGTGATGACAAGCTCACGTTCTTCTTCTGACCAAACTAATTCCGCACGTTCCACTTGCTCAATCAATGCTTCTGTCACTGTCAATTCAATTTTTGCCCCATCTACTTTCAGATTGGATAGACCAGAACCATCAAGCCATTCTTGAATACGCTCTAGTTCATATTCGATTGTCCGACGAGAATACGGGAGCATCATCGTTAACGTTTCGATGGTCATCTGCTTTTCATGCAGGATGACATTTAATATTCGTTTACTTTTTTCATTCAATTGCATGGTAGAGGCCTCCTACACCTGTAGTATAAAACGAATCGACCCTAAAAATGTAAGCGGTTACGACAGACTTTTCGGAGACACTCCCACAAACTTCTGTCTGTACATGAACACAAAGAAAAGAGATGAACGAATCGTTCATCTCTTTTTCGGTTAAGAAGTCGGTGCAACCGGATTGCGGCGATAAATTGTGATTCCGCCATGCTTGGCTTCACCCACAACTTGAAAGAGCCAGCCTTTTTCAATCAACATACTCCGAACGGATAAAAAGTCTTCCCGCGGTACTTTCACTTCATCTTGTTGTTCATCAAACAATTGTTGGAACGTCATTTCCCAATCAGTCATGTCCATTCTCCTTACGTGCGTCTTCTTCTCGCATCCATTCGAACAAACGATAACCCGAATTCAATCGGTCTGTCACATCCCATAACTCATGCGGGACGACGTGACCGGCATCGATGGTCTCATCTCCTGCAAATATGACACGTTCATTCGTCATCTTTTCTATATAGTCGAGCGCAAACGATAAGATTGACGTCTCCGAGACATGCCCACTTCCCTGCAAGGCAAAATCGTATGACTCGTCTCGTTGATTATTCACGAGTAACGTTCGTCCCCCGTCAAGTAGCGCCATCGGAGGGACGGCATCAACGTGGAACACTTCATACGAGCGATACGTTTCCTCATCATAAGCTAGCAACGGAACGAATTGACGTTGACCCGTCCATTTTTTCAATTGGAATAAAATCTTCATGGAAGTGAACCACGTGGCCCCCTCCATTTTCTTCTCTACTAAAATCGTAGGGACCGATGCTTCATCCGCTTCTTTCTTTTGAACAAATAACCACTTCTCTACATCTACAACGACAATCAAACCGTTTTCCTCCTTATAACCCATTCAGATAAGGCGATCATAGTCAACGCGACGAGCCAGCCTCCAATCACATCACTAAAGTAATGGACGTTCAAGACGACTCGACTGAGCGACACCGCAAGGACGAGGCACACAAGTACAATGATGGCGAATGTTGACTGTCTCTTGCGATATAAGACATAAGCCATTAATCCATATAACGCCAGCGATCCTGATGCATGTCCACTCGGAAAGCTATATGTCGTCGCATCGAGGGACGCATCAATAAGCGGGCGATCGATTCCGTAAACGAGCTTTAGCACTTGTGTGAAAAGAAGAGTTCCAATCCCAACGAGCGCGAGTCGCCATGCCTCGACGTGGTTACCGCGCCAAAACCAAAATAATAAACCTAGAATTGAGAGCCCGACTATGACTTGAGCGCTCCCTAATTCTGTGACGTATGCAAATACACGATCGGGTAACGGCTGTAACAACTCATACACAAACGTATTCATAGGGCCGACTGCTCCCAAAACGACAAACACCGACACGATCACATATGCAATCGTCCCGGTGATGACCACCTGCATCGGTGTCAACTTCATCAATACAACCCTTTTCGTTCACGCATCTCTTCTTCTCCGAAGTCAATCATGTCACGAAGACGGTGTGCCAATCGTCCAGACGCGTTCGCTGCAATCGCGCCGACGAGGTCGTCCATGAACGTATGCACTTGCCCGTCATCCATTTTCGTATCAAGCTGTTTGATGATGCCGATCTTAGCCTTGTCTAAGTACCCGAACGTCGTTACGGCAATCGAACCATATGTGTTCACGGCACCGATTGCAATCGTTTCATCCACTCCAAATAAGCCTTCGTCAGATGCGATGATGGATAAGAGTGGTTCAGATAGTTGTCCCTTCTCAGCCAACATATCGAGCTCCGATCCGACGAGAATGGCATGTTGCAATTCGCGTTTATCGAGAACCGCCTCGACGGAATCCATGCAATCTTTCAACGAAAGATGCGGCGAGTAAGGCGCCTGCATCTGATAAACGATTTCGGCAATCGATTCAATCGTGACGCCGCGCTCGAGCAGGCGAGCACGAGCTGCTTCACGGACATCTCGTGAGTGTGGTACATGTTTCATAATAGGCGCAGGATTAAAATCCCGCTTCACATCCCTTCGTTCAGAGAGTCATCATCTCTCTAGTTAATATAACCATTATACTGAAAAATCGAAAAAAGACGAACCCTGCTTTGACTTCCCTCATTAAATCGGTCATCATAAACATGTAGGTTAAACGATTAAAGGGGGAAGAGGAATGAAGATTGGGGTAGTCTTATTTCCGTCTAAACAAGTGCAAGATTTTGCGAACTCTTATCGAAAACGGTATGACACAAAATATGCGTTGATTTCACCTCACGTGACCATCAAGGAACGGACGGAGGTGTCCGAAGAAGACTTGCCAAAAGTACTGGAGTACTTGCAACAAGTCGCGGATTCGACTAAACCGATTCAGTTAAAAGTCGATGGTGTCCGCTCTTTTGCGCCGACGAACAACGTACTGTATTTGAAAGTGTTACCGACACGTGAACTGTCTGCTCTGCAGCAACGACTTCACGAAGACGTGCTTGGTCAGGCACCAAAATATGAATTCTTGCCACATATCACAATCGGTCAAGATTTGACCGATGCCGAACTGTTCGACGTTCTCGAACGGATGCGGATGGAGCAAGTCCATTTCGAAGAAACGATCACTCGGATGGCTGTCATGTACGAACTCGAAAATGAAACATGGAACGTCTATGAGACGTTCCGTTTCCGAGGCTAATCTTATATGCTCCGGTCGACAAAACGACCGGGGTTTTTTTCTTGCTCTTCTTCTAACCATTCTTCCCGTCGAGGTCGGATGCGTTGGACGCGTTTGATCCGCGTCACCGGTTCGATGCTGGCTCGACCTGAAGGCTGGACTTGGCGGTTGACGTACTGAACGACAGTAAAATCAATCTGATAAGGACCCATGATCTGACCTCCTTCATAGGTACTTACCCCATTCAACCGTTAGGTAATACAAAAATGGCGCATCACTGCGCCATTTCCCAAACTTATAAAATATGGTATCCACTATCGACGTGAATGACTTCACCCGTGACGCCGCTCCCCATTCCCGAGAGAAGGAAGAGTCCTGTCGATGCAACTTCTTCTGCAGAGACGTTTCGACGTAACGGCGCTTTTTGTTCAAGCTCCGAGAGGATACTGTTAAAGTCGCCTACCCCTTTAGCCGACAAGGTACGAATCGGACCAGCCGAGATTGCATTGACGCGAACACCGTGCGGACCGTACTCGTTTGCCAAGTATTTGACACTTGAGTCAAGCGCCGCTTTTGCGACACCCATCAAGTTATAGTTTGGAACGACGCGCTCCCCACCGAGGTATGTCAACGTGATCACCGAGGCATCTGATGCGAAATATGGTTTCGCCGCTTTCACGACAGCCGTCAAACTGTACGCCGAGATGTCTAACGCCTGCGCGAATTGTCCACGTGTCATTTCCGAGAATTCGCCGCGAAGCGCTTCTTTATCCGCAAACGCGATCGAGTGGGCAATCCCTTGAATCTCCCCTGCTTGTTCATGGATTGAACGGAATGTCGTTTCAATCGCTTCGTCATTTGTTACGTCACACTCGAGCAAAATCGCTTCTTGTTTCAACTCGCTCGCAAGTGATTCAAGACTTGACTTGAAACGTTCTGCCGCATACGTTAATACGAGCTTCGCTCCCGCTTCATCAAGTGTTTTGGCAATCGCCCATGCGATGGAACGCTTGTTGGCAATCCCCATGACGACATAAGTTTTATTCGTTAACGTTGGAAAAATTGACATCATAAACTCCCCTTTTTAGTACCTGGTGATAATATCTGTTCTCAGATTACAGAAAGGTTTCTGTTTTGTCAACCGGCTCGTTTCGTATTGCGATTTTTTTAAGTTGCGGTAAGATAAAATACGTATAGAAAGGGTGACTCGACTCCATTATGAACCGTATTCAATCATATTTTAAAAGTTTAGACACGACGCTGTTGACCATCGTCTTCCTATTGATGATTATCAGCCTCGGTGCAATCTATACGGCACAACCGATGTTGCCGACCCGACTTCAACATATCAACTTCGCTCTCGAACAGGGTATTCGGTACGTCATCGGCTTTTTCGCGATGTTTGCCATCATGACAATCGAGTACGAGCAGCTCCGAAAAATCCATTGGTACTTATATGCATTCGGTCTTCTCTTGCTCGTCGGACTCATTCCGCTCCGCGACACGACACTCGTCCCGAACATCAACGGAGCGTATGGATGGTATAACGTACCGGGATTCAGTTTCCAACCGGCAGAGTTCATGAAGTTGTTCCTTCTCATTTCAATGTCGACGATTGTATATGACCACAACAAGCGATACGGCTCGTCTCAACTCGACACGTGGCTGTTAGTCAAATTGGTGTTAGTCGCTATTCCACCGCTCGGTCTGATTGTAACGCAACCGGACTTAGGAACTGGACTCGTCTTGATGACGATGCTCGGCGCAATCATCATCGTCTCCGGTATCGGCTGGAAATGGTTACTCGGTCTGTTCAGCGCAGCTGCTCTGATCATTGGAACGTTCATGTATTTGTTCTTCTCTCATTTCGAAGTGCTACAAGCGTTCGTACCAGGTCACGCCCTGAACCGATTCCAAGCATGGATTTATCCTTATGAGTATTCGGACGACTTGGCGTTCCAGCTGATTAAATCATTGCAGGCGATCGGGTCTGGTCAAATGTTCGGGGCAGGATATGGACAAGGACTCGTCTATCTACCGGAATCACAGACGGACTTCATCTTTGCCGTCATCGCCGAGCATTACGGGTTCATCGGCGCGGCGCTCGTGATCATCGTCTTCTTCTTGTTCCTCTATCGCATGATTCATATCGCACTTGAATCAAGCAGCGCGTTCGGAAGTTACATCGTCACTGGCGTCATCGCCATGTTCACGTTCCAAGTGTTCCAAAACATCGGGATGACGATTGGTGTGTTGCCAATCACCGGACTCACCCTGCCGTTTGTCAGTTACGGAGGAACGGGAATCATCATGAACATGATTGCCATCGGTCTTGTCATGAACGTAGCCTCAAAATCAAAAACCTATATGTTTGATGACGATTGAAAAATCCCTTCAAGGCTTTTATGACCTTGAAGGGATTTTGTTATAGATAATGAAAATCTTCCGGGATTGGTGCTTCAATCATCACTTCTTCCCCTGTCACTGGATGAATAAAGTGCGCAGAGGCGCTGTGAAGGGCGTGACGTGACATTCGAGCCACTCCCCCATACATCGAATCCCCAATCAGCGGATGACCGATATGACGCAAATGAACGCGAATTTGATGGGTACGTCCCGTTTCGAGTCGAATCGTCAACAATGAGTCGCTACCAAACTGCTGACAATCGACTATGTGTGTGACGGCTCGCTGTCCGTCTTCAGTAATAATTCGTTCCATGATGGAATTCTCGGCACGCCCAATCGGTGCATCGATCGTTTGGATGGGGACTTCCCCTTCCACAAGTGCCACATAAGAACGTGTGAGCGCATTGGCTTTCTGGAGTTCACTAAACCGATGATGAATGAATCCGTACTTCGCAAATAAGACGACACCGCTCGTATCGCGATCGAGTCGATTGATCACATGAATCGCAGAGGTCAAACCGATTTGTCGGTAGTAACCGAGTACGGCGTTTGCGAGTGTGTCGGTCGGATGCAGTCGTGATGGGATTGTCGCAATCCCAGCCGGTTTATCAACTGCCAGCACCGTCTCATCCTCATACAAAATGTGAATCGGTCTATCCGAGATGGCCATATCTGTCGAAGGAGACTCGGGTGGGAATCGTACGACTACTTCATCTCCTGGCTCGAGAACGTGCCGAACCGTACGATGGTTCTCGTTCACCTCGATTTCCCCTTCATGTTTTACGAGCGTGAGCATCTTTCGAGAAATCCCGAGGTCCTGCATTAAAAAGTCGCGCAGTGGAATAGCCTTCTCCACAACGCGACGAATCATAAATCCTTGCATTCGTTACTTTCCTTCCTCAATGAACGATTCGCGTACACGCCGCCAAAATGGGAACGGGCGGAAACGAGCGAACGTCACTTTTTCTTTTGCGACCGCGCAACGAATCGACACGACGTCTGACCAAGATAACGCTTCTTGATGGTCAAACGCCAATTCGAATTCCGTTTTCGTATGCGGTTTGATTTTCACTTGATGATGTTTCGGCAAGAGGAGCGGCGCACCAATCGTTCGATAGACCAGATTATTGATAGAAGCCATTTCCGTCACTTGGATTGCTTCAATCGATGGATGGACAATTGCACCACCGAGCGCTTTGTTGTAGGCAGTCGAACCAGAAGGGGTCGAGATACACAGTCCATCACCACGGAACGTTTCAAAATAATCATCGCGGATCGACAAATCACAGACGAGCGTCCGCTTATAGTTTTTGATCGTACAATCGTTCATCGCCAATTGACGATCGGTCTTTCCGTTCTCGTAATCGATCAGTACTTCGACGAGCGGGTATGAGACCGGTTCGAACGACTCACTCGTGATCATTTCCGTCAGCTCATCCAATTCATCCGGTTGCCAATCCGCGTAAAAACCGAGGTGGCCGGTATGGATGCCGACGAGAAGCGTTTCATCGAGACGGTCAATATACTTATGGAACGCCTGTAACATCGTCCCGTCTCCACCGACTGATACGACGATGCGTGGCTCTTCCGATAACGTATGCCCAGCGGCTTCAAGTTTTTCAGTCAGTTCCTGGGCGATTTCCGCTGATCGCGCATCTCCCCTCGATACAATCGCAAACTGCATATCGATTCCCCCTAGTCCTCGTCTGTTTTCACATTCATCTCTTTATCCCGAAACACTTGCTGCGCATCTTGAATCTCGACACGGAGTTGACTCATCTCTGCATCGAGAAGAAATGCCGCCTCAGCTGCACGTCTCAATCGTTCTTGTACTTCAAGAGGCATATCGCCATCATATTTATAATTCAAAGAATGCTCGATTGTAGCCCAAAAGTTCATCGCAAGGGTACGAATTTGCACTTCGACAAGTGTCGGGATCTCCCCATGAATCGTCTGGACCGGATATTCGATAATGACATGATACGACCGATAACCCGAATCTTTCTGATGCGTAATATAATTGCGTTCTTCCACTATTTTAAAATCTGTCCGACGATGAAGCAAATCCAAGACGTGAACGATATCATCGACAAACTGGCACATGATTCGTAATCCAGCAATATCTTGCATGTCGGTCGCCAGCTCATGATCCGCAATATTTTTTCGCTTTGCTTTTTCAAGAATGCTCCCGACCGGCTTAACCCGACCTGTGACAAATTCAATCGGAGAGTGGTCATTTTGCGACTTGAATTGCTTACGAACGGCTTTTAACTTTACTTTCAACTCGTCTACCGCGATTTGATACGGTACTAAAAACTGATCCCAGTTCACTGATTGCATACGCTGTCACCACTTTCGTTCTTTTCCGGAAAAAACGCGCCCTTTCCGTATGTATCCGTTTGTATGGTATCATAAACGAACAATTGTTCATAGAATGGAGCGATGATTTATGACCCAAGAAGTGGAAATTGAATTTAAATCGATGTTGACAAAAGATGAGTATGAAAAACTAATTCAAGCTTACAAACTAGAAGATCAAGTCCGCTGGCAAGCAAACGATTATTTCGACACGCCTACCTTCCAGCTAAAAAAACAAGGTGCTGCCCTTCGAATTCGTGAGAAGAAACATGGCCAGGTATTGACATTGAAACAACCGAACGAAGTCGGATTACTTGAAACGCATGCCGCAATCACTGAAGAAGAAGCGGAAGACTTATTCAAGTACGGAATCATTCATGATGATCAAATGAAGCAAGCACTCGCCCCGTTTCAACTGAATGCCGCACTCGAACACCTTGGACGCCTCGAGACGAATCGAGCCGAACATCAAACGGAAGATGGTCTTCTCGTTTTAGACGAAAGCCATTATTTGGAGACGACCGACTATGAAATAGAATTTGAAGTCACGAATGAAGAAGCGGGCAAACGTGCATTCGAACGACTGTTAGCAGAGCACGGTCTCCCGTACCGTCCCGCCAAAAATAAAATTGTTCGATTCATGGAATTAAAAATGAGTCGGTATGAAGGTTGAGCAGATACATTGCCAACCTTTTTTTTTCGTTGCTACAATGAGTTTACAACATTAAATGAGTTTTTTGCCGAGAGGAGGCGACACAAATGGAACTTGAACAATGTAATGGGTCATCCTGTTCACTGGAAGAAACTCCTATTCAAGTAACGTATAAGCCATTGGAGTTATTCTATTTCATGGACATCTCGAGTCCTGAAAATTTTCACGTGATGACACTGATCAAAAAGTTAGAGATTGAATACGGACATGTGATTCGTTTCCGAATGGTCTCTACCGTTCCTAGCTGTGTTGGCGGATGTCAGGAAGAAGTTCGCCTTCTCACAATGATCAAAGCGCTAGAATTACAAGGGAAACGTCATGCGATGCGTTTTTTACGTCATTTGCAGGTGAATGATTTATTCTCTGGTAAACAGTTAGGCTCAATTGATTTATGGGAAATCGCACGGTCTTTCGAAGAGTACGGTCTTGATTTGGATGAACTTGAAGCCGATCTTCAATCGAACCAGCTCTTGAATGCTTTAGCAGTCGATCATCAAGTGCTGAAAGATTGGGAGATTGAGTCATTGCCCGCTCTTACGTTCGTGACGCGCGATGAAGCATTGAAGATTGAAGGTGTCTATCCGTACGACGTGTATCAATCGGTCATGACCGAGTTGCTCGGTTACGCTCCGAGCCGTTCGACCGACTGGGATGTAGCTAAAGTGTTGGCTCGTTATGACGCGTCGACGATTACTGAACTATCGTATATTCTAGACTTAGATAAAACTGTGATTGAACGCGAACTGAAGAAGCTCTCCTTGCAGCAACGCTGCCGTCCTGTACCGGGATGTAGCGGTGAAGCATGGGCGCAAACGAAATAAAAAAGAACCCCACGGCCGGGGAGCCGTGGGGTTTTTGACGTCTCAAGCGGGGACAAGAGCCGTCGTACCTTGAGGCCCGGGGAAGGCCTACAAGATGGGAGAAAGTTTACGGTCAATAAAGGGGTTTGTGATTGATTTCACACTTATAATATACCGAGTCCCGCTTCATCTGACAACTGGTTTGTGCATATTGTCACATATTGTTCACGAGAACAATAATGATTCCATTTCATCGAGCACTGCTTCGAACTGATCAAGCGCTTTGAGTACCGGTTCTTTCGTCGTCATATCGACACCTGCCGCTTTCAAGACCTCGATTGAATAGTCGCTAGACCCAGCTTTGAGGAAGTTATCGATGTAACGACGTACGGCCGGCTCTCCCTCTTCCATGATCTGTTGCGACAACGCTGCCGATGCTGAGATACCCGTCGCATATTGATAGACATAGTAATTGTAATAGAAGTGCGGGATACGAGCCCATTCATATGAAATCTCTTCATCGATGACGATTTCTTCTCCGAAGTAGCGTTTGTTCAACTCTAAGTACGTCTCATTCAAATATTCAGGTGTGAGCGATACGCCTTCTTGGGCAGCCTTGTGAATCATATGCTCAAACTCAGCGAACATCGTTTGACGGAACAACGTCCCACGGAATGTTTCGAGTTGATTGTTCAACAAGTAGAGACGTTCTTCTTTTGCCGTCCGCGTTTTCAATAAATGGTCGTTCAATAACGCTTCGTTTGTCGTCGACGCGACTTCTGCTACAAAGATTGAATAGTCACCATACGGATACGGCTGTGACGTACGCGTGTAATGGCTATGCACCGAGTGACCGAACTCATGCGCGAGCGTGAACAAGTTGTTGACGTTGTCCTGCCAGTTCATAAGGATGAACGGTTGTGTATCATATGCTCCTGATGAATATGCCCCGCTCCGTTTACCGCGTGTCTCTCGTACGTCGACCCAACGTGAATCGAGACCGTCTTTGACGATTTGAACGTACTCTTCTCCGAGTGGTGCCAAACCATCAACCATCAACTGTTTCGCTTCCTCGTACGATACCTTCATCTCTACATCTTTGACGAGTGGTGTATATAAATCATACATGTGCAACTCATCCAATCCGAGCGCGCGTTTCCGCAATGCGACATATCGATGTAGTAAATCAAGACGCTCGTTGACCGCTTCGACTAGACCGTCATACACAGACTCTGGAATCGCATTGTGGTGAAGGGCTGCCTGACGCGCACTCTCAAATTTACGGACACTTGCATAGAAGTTGTCTTTTTTCACACTGCCTGAAAGCGTCGAGGCAAACGTGTTCAAATACTGCCCGTACGTTCCGTACATTGCTTTAAAGGCGTTCTCACGGACACTTCGGTCACTCGATTCGAGGAACGTGATGTAACGTCCGTGCGTCAATTCGACCTCTTCCCCTTTTTCGTTCTTCACTTTCGGGAATTTCAAATCCGCGTTATTGAGCATACCGAACGTCGAACTCGATTGTCCGAGCACGTCTCCTGCCTGTGCAAGAATCGCCTCTTCCGCTTCCGTCAGTACGTGTGGACGTTCTTGCGCCAACTCATCGAACGCATGACGATAGACGCGAAGTGACTCGTGTTGTTCCATAAAGGCTTCAATTTGAGCTTCATCGATTGAAAGAAGCTCTGGCGTCATGAATGCGAGTTGGGCTGAAATTTGCGAGGCGAGTGAGCCCGCACGGTCATTCAATGCCTGATAATGACTGTTCGCTGTATCTTCGTCATAACGCATGTGCGCGTACGTATACAGCTTATGTAACTTACGAGAAAGCTCATCCCGGAGTTGTAACGCTTCGTATAACGTTTCTGCCGATTCACCGAGTTTTCCTTTAAATCCGATTAATGCCGGTACCTGCTCTTTCAATGCTTGAAAATCTGCTTCCCATGCTTGGTCGTTACTGTAGATCGTCTCTAAGTTCCACGTCTCTTCGACTGGAACTTGTTGTCGTGTCAATACTTCTGACATACGTTCACTCCCTTTTCTGATTGGTTCGTCGATTGTAACATCAATCGCTGAAGTCCTTGAAACAATCGTGTATCGTGACGTCTCGCATCTTCATAGGTGATTGGAAGCACCCAAGTCGTGACATCACACGATAGACGACATGCATTCAAGAGTTGTTTCCATTGTACATGAAATGACTGAGAAAAGTCGCTTGTCGGTGTCACTCCGAACTGGCGGCACGTCTTTTGAATGCTCCATTCCACTGAATCATTCGGTGACTCATAGCGATTTAAATAGAGGACGATTTGAAACTCAATCGGATGAATGTGTATTCCCCAAAGTGACGTGAGGGGAAGATAGCAGGCTGTCGGTAACAAGGCGGGGATCACCCCTAATGGGTACAGACGATTTAAAATGAGACGTCGATTCTTTGGGGATGGATAGATGGGTGACATTCGCTTTCGTCGAATCATCTCCGTCCATTCCAATGCATTGAATCGATAATATGCTTCATAGGGGGAAGTGGTCACTGAGGACGAGACTTCCCAATTCCCGATTCCATACTTGATTGAAATGGGAAACCCATTGAAACGCACCAACTGTCCATTTTTCACTGTCATCAACCGGTGTCGCCGAAACAGTTCAAGGCGCATCCACGGTTGAAACGATTGGTTCATCTTTAAATCAAGACCGCTCGCGAGCCAAATTACATCCAAACCTGCTCGTTTATAATCATTCGTTCGTGCGACATACTCTTCCGCTACCAATGGAGATGCCTGAATCTCAAACACGGTTGGCAACTCATCCACATTTGTAAGAATGTCTGCCCGACGATTCTTAATCGTCACTTCTTGGTCGACAGGGTATCCTCTTTCTTGAAGCCATTGGCACACTGCCCATTTATCCTGATGGTGCGTAACGGATTCCGTTCTCCCGCACGTATGGATGTGGGCGAAATGTAGCCGACGTTTCGCTCCTTGCTTTAGAATCAACATTTCCTGGCACGTCGGACATCGAAAAGGAGCAAGCTGCTCCGCCTGCATTCGATTTAGAGTAAAGGAATCAACGATACCCCCTTCTCGACCGATCGCAAACCGCATCTTGCTCCCCCCTTATAGTAGTGGTGAAAACATTCTGGCCAATGATTCTACGAGTTTTACAAAAAATGAGCGCTTCGCAAAATCTTCTAATACAAGTTCGTGAGACCCTTCGAAATCATGATATAAGTCTTGTTTCAACTGATGGACCGAGTTCGTGTTGTACAGGAGAGCATTCACTTCGAAGTTCAAATGGAAACTACGAAAATCCATGTTCGCAGTCCCAATCGTGGCAAGTCCGTCATCGACGACGATGACTTTTGAATGCATGAATCCTTCTTCGTACAAATAAATCTTTACCCCGGCCAACAGCAACTCCTCATAATAGGAACGACTCGCATAAAAGACGATTTTATGGTCCGGATAGCTCGGTAAGACGATCCGAACATCGATGCCCGATAGAGATGCTGTCTTCAAAGCACTCATAATGTCCTCATCCGGAATCAGATACGGGGAGGAAATATAGACGGACTTTTTCGCAGCATTGATCAACGAGAAATAAATCGATTTCATCGTCTCATACGGTTCATCGGGTCCGCTGGCAACGATTTGGACGCCTCCACTCGCGCTTCGTACCGTTTCGAGCGGTTCTAAATAGAATGGCGTGAACAGCCGTTCCCCCGTCATGTAATACCAGTCTTGTAAAAAGATTAACTGTAACTCGGACACCCCTTCTCCTCTGACATACAGGTGGGTGTCGCGCCAGAAACCAAATTTTGAATGTTCGCCTAAATACTCATCCCCTACGTTCAAACCTCCAGTGAACGCCTCTGTCCCATCGATAACGACAATTTTCCGATGGTTTCGATAGTTCGTCTTACTCGACACGAGCGGAAGGACGACCGGAAAGAATGCCTGTACTTGAACGCCGGCTTGCTTCATCTCATCGAAAAACGTACTGCTCGTATGGATGGAACCGACAGCATCATATAAGAATCGAACTTCGACCCCTTTTTTGGCCTTCTCGATTAAAATACGCTGAATTTCCCGAGAAATACGGTCTTCCCGAAAAATGTAATACTCGAGATGGATGTGCCGTGTCGCCCCTTTCAGAGCAGGCAGTAACTTCGAGAATTTTTCACGACCGTTCGTCAAGACTTGCGTGTACGTATTCGAAGAGACAGGTAATTGATTCAACGAAGAGGTGAGATGCATCAACTTCTCATAATCGTCATGCGCAAACATCAGTGACGGAGAGAGCGTCATCGCTTTTTGCCGATAAGCCAAGTACGTCTCTTCGTCGAGCATCGCCTTTTCTTTGAACATCCGCTTACGACGATAGTTTTGACCGAACACAAAGTACGCAAATAGCCCGATGACAGGAAAGCCAATCATGACAATCGCCCAGATCAACGTGCGTTGCGGGTTGCGATTTTCAAGCAAAATCACAAGCAAAATACTGAACGTTGTCAAAAAGACAAGAATCGAGAAGAGCCCGATCACTTGTGAGCTCCAGTAATACGATAATATCGCAATGAGTCCTGCGAGCAAAATAAGGGAAAAGAGTACTTGTATTCGTCGCAACATATTATAACCTGACCTCGTTTCTGTCATGTATTATCATTAATTATACATCGTAACGCCAATTTTTTGAGGGGAGCGAATGAATTATGGGGACTTTTCTAATCACAGGTGCGACAAGCGGGATTGGGCGCGCCGTCGCCTTGCAGTTAACCGAGAATGGACATCGTGTCATCGGAATCGGTCGCGATGAGACACGGGGGGCTTCTCTCGAATCAGATTCGAACGGATTGGCCACATTCATCCAATGTGACCTCCATTCGGCCGAAGACATTGATCATCTCTTTGGACACTTAAAGGAACAAGGGGTGACGTTACATGGTCTTTTCAACAATGCCGCAACGTTTGGTAGACCCGGTACACCGGAGCGTTTGACTCAAGAGTCATACACCGAAGTGTTTGATATCAACCTCTATGCACTGAACACCGTCACACAACGCGTCATCCCTTTGCTTGCTCAGGGAGCGAGTGTCGTCAACAACGCCGCCATCGTCGGACACGTCAAATTCCCACCTATGCTCGCTCATTACGCCGCCTCGAAGGCCGCTGTGGTTGCCTTGACGAAAACGTTCGCACATCGGATGAAAGGAAAGGTTCGATTCAACGCCGTCTGTTTCGGTCCGGTCGATACACCGCTCAGTCATAAACTATACGGTGGAGAAGCAAAATTCAAAGAGGCAATGACCCATCATTTCCGGGGACATGCCGCCCTACCGGAAGAAGTGGCACCGGTCGTCGAATTTTTATTAACCGATGCCTCAACCTATATAAATGGACAAGCCATCACGGTCGATGGCGGATATACGCTCTCTTGAACAGAGACCACCTCTTCTTTTGAAAAGGTGGTCTCCTGTCATGTCGTCATCTTTTTAGCTCGCCCTATTTTATTGCGTAAATAGTTCTGTTCTTTCGAATGAAGACTTTCCCAATCAATGACATCTTCAAAATAATCAATCATCTCATCAAATGTCGAATCCAGCGTCTCATGCGCCTGGAGACGCGACATTCGAATCGCCTCGAACACGGACCCCATCACAAAGATGTCTTTACTCGCGTAAGTCTGCATCGGCGATAGCGATTCAAAAAGAATCGTCTCAAGCGTTTTTCGCTTCACATGCCAATCGGATTTCCCGTTCGAGTATAGAAAATCTCCATCCGGCAGTTCGCAAAGCTCCCGTAAAATATCCCCGATGTAATGAATCGCATGAATCGCCGTATTCGGGTCATTGATCCCTGGAGAGATTCCACGTAACGCAATCTCACTCAACTTTTCAATCGCAAATGAAGGGTCTTGCATCGAGGACCGCACTTCGCCGATCTCAAATAGCTCGATGTCCGGGGCATCCTCACCTTTCCAAAATCCGAGTAAATCCCCTTTTGCGACAAATTCACCAACGGCTACGACCGATTCAAAGTCCGTCTCATGATCTCCCTGCTTCTCTCTTAAAAATAATCGGATATAGCCCGTCTGAGGTGCCCGTACCGCTTGACCCTCAAACGAATGAACAGAGCGTGGTAATACCAGATTCACGTCATCTGACTCGATGGCGTCTTTTTGCTCACTGATTACCGATAGGGCTTCTTTATGTAACGCAGATAACAAGCGTTCCGCCTGAATCGAGACACTGATGGTCTGAATGAATTTGACGAACGCCCAAATCGAACCAATGACTAAGAGCACACTGATCCCTGAAGATAATACGACACCATCATCTGCCGTTCGGACGAGGAATAAATTCGAAATCCCGTACACGGTCGTCATAATGAAGAGACCAAGCGTATGCTTAGCCGACGTGTTCGTCAAAAAATTATTGATCGTCCGTGGAGAAAACTGTGAAGAATAGGTCGTCAACACGACAAGGATTGTCGAAAAACTAAACGTCATCATCGTCATAAGACTCGTGAACGTCGAAGACAGTACAGACGCCGCCGAGTCCAAATCCAAATAAATAAAGTCCGGTAGTAAGTCTCGGAAAAATTCACCGAACAGTTGTGTTAACGCTGTTAAAACGATGCCCCCCATCCCATATAGGAATGGAACGAACCATGCACTATCATCGAGTAGTAGTCGAATCCGTCTCACCATACCAACACCTCTTTACCATTGATTTGAAAAAATCGCCTGTCCGTCTGAACAGGCGATTGATCATTTAGAAGTAGTGACGCATTTTCGCAAAGACATCGCCATCGAGAATGAGTTTACCATACTCTTCAAGCATCGGTTGCGTCTGTGTACTAAATGTTAAATATTCTGCCAAAAGACTGAGTGCATTCTCTTCGTCTTCAGGTTCCATTTCATCCGGGAAATCAATCCACAAATAGTAACGGTCTTGATAATGATATAGTTTCAAATCAAGATCACTGAACGTGTCACCTGCACGCTTACTCAGTGAAATGATCGCCTCAAAATCATCTGTTTCCATTGCGAGTGGTGCCCAAGCATCTGCTTCCGCTTCGAGCTCATCCAACTCACTCAATTGATCGAGTACCGACTGTTGATCTCGTGCTTCATCAATCGCCGAGCGAAGAAGCGAACCGAGTTCAGAATCGTCTTCCGTATCCATCACATTTTTTGCAATTGTCACGGTCACTTCTAGACCTTTTTCAAAAGCTTGGACTTGAATCCACAGTGGACCATCAAACGAGATGTCTTCACGTTCGTGAGCCTCGTCCATCATTTGCCAGAACAGCTGCTCGCCACGTTCTCGGTTGTACCAAATTTCATCACGTGCGAAGCCACGTTTTTCGATGTCCACATATGTGATGAAAAATTTGACGGTATTGTCATTGATGCGCTCAATTTTCACGATTGTCCACTCCCTTCTCACCTCGCTCCCAATTCACATAAGGAGGAGAGGGGAAATTGTCTTGTTATCTTTGTACCCTTTTTGACATCGTTCAATCTAGATGACGGGTTATAACTTTATTTTATAGGAAATAATCGATAATAAAAAGCACACTGCTTAGACAGTATGCTCTCATTCATTCACAAGTCGCTGTGCTTCTTGCAATTGGAACGTTCGAACCTTCCGTGGCAAGAATCGGCGAATCTCATCTTCGTTGTATCCGACCTGTAGTCGTTTTTCATCAATCAAAATCGGACGGCGTAGTAAGCCCGGATATTCTTGAATCAAATCATACAATTGTTGAAGCGATAACGCATCAACGGATACATCGATTTTAGAAAAGACTTTAGAACGAGTTGAAATAATCTCATCCGTTCCATCTTCTGTCATACGTAAGATTTGCTTAATCTCGTTAAGTGAGAGCGGTTCTGAAAATATATTTCGTTCTGTAAACGGGATATCATGTTCTTCGAGCCAAGCTCGAGCCTTTCGGCAAGATGTGCAGCTTGGAGACGTATAAAGTGTGACCATTTTTCTTCCTCCCTGATCGAGTATGCGTCCATCTTTTTAAGTGACTCTATTTGTATACCCAAATTCGCATCCACTTAATTATAATAATTCTTAATTATTAAAACTTCAATGATATTCTTTATCATTCAGATATGAAAAGAGGGCGCATTCGTTGAATGCGACCTTGAATGACCCATCTCAAGATGCCGGGATTCGAGACACTGGTTGAGACACCGTCTCTTTCCCTGGCTTGACTTGCAAGTCTTTCAATTTTTTCTTCAACACTTCTTTCAAAAGTCGTTTTTTCTCTCGTAGAACTTTGTCACGTTCTTTCATGGCCTCTCACCCCCATACAGCGTAAGCAACCGACCGAGCATTACCGATTCTGAAAATCTTGAACTTGCACTAATCTACAAGTAAATTATAGCACATTTGTTTGTGAAATGTGAATCATTCTTATGAATTCAACATTTCTTTACACGGATATCATTTGCATTACATACAAGAAACCTGTATAGTTTATAGAAATAACCTTTTTCTTTTAAGGAGGAGAGCGATGATGAGAATCACATTAGAAACGATTATGGGACATCCGGTTACCCAGAAATATTTAACTCGATCAGGCTTAAAACATGCTGTAGACGTTTGTGAGCGCGCTCTCGAAATGGCAACGAAACGTGGTCTCGATACAGATCTAGCGACGAAAGCTGCGCTACTTCATGATATCGGTCACTATGAATGGTATACAGAAGGCAAATGGAATTATGACTTATATCGTCAGAACGATATTCATGCGATTAAAGGTGCGGAGCGGGCGCACAAGCTACTCATTCGTCTCGGGGAAGACCCTGCCCGTGCTAAAGAGATTTCTGTCATGATCCTCTTGCATACCGATTCCTATTTACCACCAAGTCGAATTCAACGGACCCCGCTTCAACAGCTCGTTCACGACGCAGATACGTTCGTAGAGCAGCCAGGCGGTCTTCATCATTATGAGACAATGGAGATTGAAGATGCACTAGCTCGCGTTCGTCAAATCGATGCCATCGTTGAACGCCTCTCAAATTTGCCGCGTATTTCAAACGGATAATCTGTCACCTAGCTCATTAGGTGACTATTTTTTTTGCGCTAAAAAACCCTGACTTCATTTAGATGTCAGGGTCATCGTATTAAACGAGTTGTGCTTTGTATGCTTCGTACTCTTCGTCCGTGAGCGAGACATAGTGTCCTGGCTCGACTTCGCGAAGTGGTGGAATACTCGAATCTTCATCCGAACGTCCAACTGGACCTTTCGAAGTTGACTCGTATACGATCCGTTTACGTGTACGTTCATGCTCCGGGTCCGGAAGCGGAATCGCTGAAAGAAGCGATTTCGTGTACGCATGAATTGGGTTCTCATAAAGGCGATCTGCTGTCGCAAGCTCTACGAGGTGACCTTGATACATAACACCGATACGGTCAGAGATGTATTTAACCATCGACAAGTCGTGGGCGATGAACAAATACGTCAAATCGCGATCGCGTTGCAATTCTTTCATCAAGTTGACGACCTGCGCTTGAATCGAAACGTCAAGTGCAGAAATCGGCTCATCGGCGATGATGAAGTCTGGTTCAACCGCAAGGGCACGGGCAATCCCGATACGCTGACGTTGTCCACCTGAGAATTCGTGTGGGTAACGACTCGCGTGCTCTTTCGTCAAACCAACAGTCTCAAGAAGGTCATACACGCGGTTCATACGATCTTCTTTCGTCTTCGCAAGACCGTGAATATCAATACCTTCTGCGATGATATCCGCGACCGTCATACGCGGGTTAAGCGATGCGTATGGATCTTGGAAAATCATCTGCATAGCACGGTTGAATTTCAACTTGTCTGCTTTTGATTTTTTACCGTGGACGTTTTCGCCTTTGAACACAACGTCACCGTCAGTCGCGTCGTAGAGACCGATGATCGTACGTCCTGTCGTAGACTTCCCACAACCAGACTCTCCTACGAGTCCGAGCACTTCACCTTTGAAAATATCAAACGAGATTCCGTCGACCGCTTTGACGACGCGGCCACGGCCAATTTTAAAGTGCTGCTTCAGGTTTTTTACTTCGAGTAATTTCTCGCGTTCCATTATTCAGCACCACCTTTCGTAAACGATTTTGCGAACGCACTGTCCGGACGATACTTGAGAGCGAGTTCACGAATCGCACGTGGCGGACTAACCGCTGGTGCTTGTGGGTGTAATAACCAACTAGAAGCAAAGTGTGTATCACTCACCTGGAACATCGGTGGCTCTTTCTCAAAATCAATCTTCATTGCGTATGGGTTACGCGGTGCGAATGCATCCCCTTTTGGAGGATCGAGCAAGTTTGGAGGCGTACCCGGGATTGCCGGTAACGCTTCGTTACGGTCATCTGTCGGACGCGGCATCGATCCGAGAAGTCCCCATGTGTATGGGTGACGTGGCTCGTAGAAGATTTCATCGACCGTTCCTTTTTCGACAAGACGACCTGCATACATAACAGCGACACGGTCAGCCATGTTCGCAACAACGCCAAGGTCGTGCGTGATGAAGATAATCGCTGTACCTGTTTTTTGCTGAATGTCTTTTAATAGTTCAAGAATTTGCGCCTGAATCGTAACATCAAGTGCTGTTGTCGGTTCATCGGCAATCAACACTTTCGGGTTACATGCGAGTGCGATCGCGATAACGATACGCTGACGCATCCCACCAGAGAGTTGGTGTGGGTACTGTTTCAAACGCGCTTCTGGGTTTGGAATTCCTACAAGTGTCAACAATTCGAGCGTACGTTTTTTCGCATCCTCACCTGTTAACCCTTGGTGTTGTTTCAACCCTTCTGCGATTTGTTTGTAAATCGTCATTGTCGGGTTAAGTGATGTCATCGGGTCTTGGAAAATCATTGCGATATCGCGACCACGAATTTTAAGCATTTCTTTTTCCGAAAGTTTCGCCAAGTCTTTCCCTTCGAACATGATTTCTCCGTTCGTGATTTCACCTGGAGGGTTCGGAATGAGACGCATGATTGCCTTCGAAGTAACGGATTTACCTGAACCCGATTCTCCTACGATAGCGAGCGTCTCGCCTTTTTTCAAATCAAACGATACGCCACGAACGGCTTGAACCGTTCCTGCATATGTGTGGAACGAGACCTCTAAGTCTCGGACTGATAAAATCGTTTCCATGCACGAGTCCCCCTCTTTCTTTTTTATTTACGCATTTTCGGGTCGAACGCATCACGCAAGCCATCGGCAAGCAAGTTGAAGCTGACCATGAGCAAGACGATGATGACCGACGGGATAATAAGAAGGAACGGGAATGTCCGTAGTTCTTTGTATCCATCGTTAATCAACGTACCAAGTGATGCCTGTGGCGGTTGAAGCCCGATCCCGATAAAGCTGAGGAATGCCTCGAAGAAGATGGCAGATGGAATCGTGAACATGAGCGTGATGATAATCGCACCCAATGTGTTTGGAATCAAGTGTTTGAAAATCAATCGCGTACTAGATGCACCAAGTGTGCGAGCTGCCAAGACAAACTCTTGGTTTTTAAGTTTTAAAATCTGACCACGAACGAGTCGACTCATCCCGATCCAACCTGTGATGGCCATGGCGAGGATGATGGTGAATACACCAGGGTCAAAGATCAAGATGAACAAGATGATTAAGATCAAGTTAGGTACACCTGTCAAAATCTCAACAATACGTTGCATGATGTTATCCGTACGCCCACCAAAGTAAGCGGAAACCCCACCATATGCCACTCCGATAATTGTATCGATGATGGCCGCAACGAGACCAATGAAGAGGGAAATACGTGTCCCTTCCCAAATACGTGACCAGAGATCACGACCGAGGTAGTCCGTACCGAACCAGAAGTTCTCTTCTACGTTCTTTTGCTCGTAAAAGTCGATATCACGACCACCGAGCGTCGCCATTCCATCGAAGCCAGCCCATTCAAGACCTGTGACTTTTGGCGGAAGTTTTGCTTGTGAAATGTTTTGTTCGTAGGCATCACGCCCCGATAACATCGGTCCGAACAACGCAAGTGCGACGAGAATCAAAATAATCGATAGTGAGATGATGGCCGCTTTGTTTTTCTTTAGGCGCATCCATGCATCTTGCCAGAAGTTTAAACTTTTCCCAGCGATTCGTTCACCAAGCTGTTCATTCATCTCAACAGGTGTGAACATGTCTTGGTCGAACTGTTCGTAATTCTTTTTGTTTTCAATCATCAGTTATTCCCCCCAAGACGAATACGTGGGTCAACAACCCCATAGAGCAAGTCGACAAGTAAAATGATAATAATGAACAATCCTGAGAAGAACAATGTCGTTCCCATGATGACAGAGTAGTCGTTCAATGTGATTGACGTGACGAACAATTCTCCTAGGCCTGGTACAGCGAAGATTTTCTCGATAACGAACGTACCCGTTAAGAGTCCAGCTGTCATCGGTCCAAGAATTGTGATGGCAGGAATCATCGCGTTACGAACCATGTGTTTCCACACGATGGCGTTACCCGTCAACCCTTTCGCTTTCGCGAGCGTGACATAGTCTTGTCCGGTAACCTCTAACATCTCGGTACGGACGAAACGGGCAATCGCTGCCGTGACACCGAGCGATAATGAGATTGTTGGTAATATTGTATGAGCTGGAGAATCCCAGAATGCGACCGGAAGCAATTGCAATTTAACTCCGACATAGTACTGAAGGAGGGCTGCAAAAACGAATGATGGGACAGAAATCCCGATTACCGATACGAACATTGAACCATAGTCAATGACCGTATTGTGACGAATCGCCGCAACAACACCTAACAATACGCCTACAAGAGTTCCGAGAACTAATGCCTGGAGCCCTAATTGTGCCGAAGGACCAATTCGTTCCATAATCAATTCAGTTACTGGACGGTTCGCCGTACGGAATGAAACGCCAAGGTCACCTTGGAGCATGTTTCCGATGTACGTCGCATAGCGGACCGGAAGCGGATCGTTGAGTCCGTAGCGGTCATTCAATAATTGAATTTGTGATTCTGTCAGTTTTTCCTGGTTCTGATACGGTGAACCTGGGAGCAGGTCCATCAGGAAGAACGTGAACGTGGCAATCAAGAAGAACGTGATGAGGCCGTAAGTCAGCCGTTGTAGGATATAACGTCCCATGAATAAAAACCCCCTGTTTTGTCTAATTCTTTCTACTACTTGCACCAACAGCTTCACTATGACATATGACCTATTTTTCAAATTCACAAAATGAAAGGAATATTCTGAAAGAATAGCGTATACGTCATCTCAAGGCTCTTAGCACAGCGGCTGAAAACAAAGAATATTCTTTTCAGAGATTATTCTGAATTTTCACTGTTACTACATTATACTTTACCAACAAAACATTTGAACAGTATTTTCTCTTAAGTCGATAGATTTTTTTAGAAAATCGGGGACATGCGGTTCGCATGCCCCCTCATCCCATTACTTGATATCAACGTATTTGTACTGGTAATCAGCACCGAACAGTTGACGGTTAAAGTTTTCGATGTTTGGACGAATCAAGTACGCCACACCAGCTTGATAAATCGGCATGATCGCTTGGTCTTGTTCGATTAAGAGAGCCTCAGCTTCTTTGAACAAGTCATAACGTGCATCGATATTTGTTTCAGCAGACGCTTCGTCAATCAACTGGTCATATTCAGATGATGCGTAGTTGATGTCGTTTTGCCCATTCTCTGATGTGAAGATACCAAGGTTCGTAAGTGGATCTTGGTAGTCAGGTCCCCAAAGTGCGAATGACATTTGGTAGTCGCCGTTTGCTTCACGCTCAAGTTTGTTGTTGAAAGGTTGTTGAGCGATTTCGACCGTTACGTTCGGTAAGTTCGACTCGATTTGACCTTTCATGTACTCAGAGATTTGTTTTGAAACTTCGCTATCGAACGAGAGGAGTTCGATTGTAGTCGCTTCTCCGCCTGTTGCTTCTTCCCAAAGTGAAGCAGCTTCGTCAGCGTTTGTTTGGAAGTACTCAACACCTTCAGTGTAATCCGTTCCGTCTTCATATTTGATGAAGTCTTTTGGAATGAATGATGTTGTTGCAATTGAACCGTTGTTCAAGAGTTGGTCGATGATTCCAGTTGGATCGACCGCACGTGCGATTGCTTTACGTGCATTCACATCAGAGAAGATTTCATCTTCATGGTTGAACTTGAAATATCCGATAGCAGAACGAAGACCTGTGTTGTAATCTTCATCTTCTTGGAAAGCAGCAACTTGTTCTGATGCGAGACCTGCATAGTCAACATCACCAGCTTCATACAAGTTTACGACTGTAGATGTCTCTTTAACGACTTTCACGTCAACCGCGTCAAGAGCAACATTTTCTGCATCCCAATATGATTCGTTTTTCGTTAGGACATAGCCTTGTTCACGATCCCACTCTGACCATGTGAATGGTCCGTTGTAAAGAAGGTTTTCAGGACCAGTCGTGAAATCTTCGCCTTTTTCTGTTGCAAATGCTTCATTGATCGGTGTGAATGTACCGAATGAAGTAAGTGAAAGGAATGATGGGTCTGGACGCTCGAGTGTAACTTCGAGTGTTTTCTCATCGATTGCTTTAACGCCAAGCTCTTCTTTTGGTGTGTCACCTGTGTTAATCGCTTCAGCGTTTTTAATTGTGTTCATGATGTATGCATACTGTGAACCTGTTGCAGGATCAACAGCACGTTGCCATGCATACACGAAATCGTTGGCTGTAACTGGCTCTCCGTTTGACCATTCCGCATCACGAAGTGTGAATGTGTAAACCGTCTCATCTTCGTTTACTTCTGGTTCGCCTTCAGCAAGAGCTGGTACGGCATTTCCATCTTGATCAAGACGGTAAAGACCTTCCATAGTGTTGGCGATCAAGTTGAATGCGACCGCATCTGTAGCAAGAGCCGGATCGGCTGTTGTGATGTCTGACGTATCCGTCAAACGAAGAACTTTTTCTCCGTTTGAAGAAGAACCGCCGCCATCAGAGTCTCCGCCTGTCGAACAAGCCGCGAGTACTGAACCGAGTGCCAAGATGATCGTCATCATGAGCAAAATCGATTTTTTCTTCATTGCGATTTCCCCTTTCGTATTAAAAAGCTAGCCATTCGTCGAATGAACATCTTACTTTTTCTTTAATTTTCTGAATATTTCATAAAGTATTCGACGAAAGAACGTTAGGGCTATTGTAAGAAATTTTTAATCAAACTGTCAACTACATAATAAAACGCTATCATCTCATTCGAATTTCATACTCGCATTATGCCCTACCTTCCTAGTATCATAGAAGAAACGCGGAACGGTTGCTCGTTCCCTTTATGGCGTGAAAGGAGATTACATCATTGAAAAAGTTTCGAAATATATTGATTGTTTGGGGGATTGTCACAATCCTGTATACGGTTTGGTCGATTTTTTCATATTTCCGAAGCGAATCTTTCCTGTTTCATTTGAGTGGTGGTCTATTCGTTTCCGGTATTCTCACTTTTGCAATCGGGATGTTTTCACATATGAGCGCGACAGGATTGTTCGATGGCATTATGTACGGTTTCAAACGAAGTCGACGTGCAAAACTAAAAGAAATTGATGCGGATTATGAAGAAGATGAAGAAGAAGATCCTGAAGATCGGCAACTCCGTAAGCAATCGGCTTGGAACTGGGTGTTTGTCGGTGTTGGAAGTATCGTTCTTTCGTTTCTCGTTGCGTTGATTTAATCTTTTCGAGAGCATGATCCTATGCTACACTAAATGCAGAATAAGAACACTTGGATGAAGACAAGTAATTCAAATCACCTTTTCCTCAGAGAGTCTACGGTGCTGCGAGTAGATGAAAAGACTTGAATGAATGGACTTCGGAGTGGCTCGCCTGAATGTAAGTATGGCGAGACGATTCACGCCCGTTACAGCGTTCAAGTGGCATAGTTTATGCAAATTTGGGTGGCACCGCGGTTATTCGTCCCGATTTATTCGGGCGGACGACTGCGGTTTTTTATATTCTTCGGAGGTGTATACACATGGCAACGATTTTTTCAGGAATCAAACCGACCGGCGTCGTGACGCTCGGAAACTACTTAGGCGCGATGAAACAATTCGTCGATCTTCAGGATGACAACAATGCATATTATTGTATCGTTGATTTGCATTCCATCACCGTACAACTCGACCGTGTCGAGTTAATGAACAATACACGAAAGCTAGCGGCTCTCTATCTCGCTTCAGGCCTCGACCCTGAGAAGGCGACAATCTTCGTTCAATCTGAAGTGAAAGCGCACGCCCAACTCGGATGGATGTTAACATGTATCGCTGGTATGGGAGAACTCGGTCGTATGACACAGTATAAAGATAAATCGCAAGGAAATGAAAATGTTGGAGCCGGATTGTTCGTTTATCCAACACTTATGGCATCTGACATTTTGTTATACAATACGGAACTCGTTCCTGTCGGGGATGACCAAAAGCAACATATCGAATTGACTCGTGATTTGGCGGAGCGCTTTAATAAACGTTACTATGAGACGTTCACGATGCCTGAACCACTCATTCAAAAAGAAGGCGCACGCATCATGTCTCTCACGAATCCCGTGAAGAAAATGTCAAAATCCGACACAAACGCCAAAGGATACATTTCAATGCTCGACGAGCCGAATGTCATCCGTAAAAAGATTAAGAGTGCCGTGACTGATTCAAGTGGCGTCATCTCGTTTGACCGTGAGAACAAACCAGGGATTTCGAACTTGTTAGAAATTTACTCGCTATCGACAGGTACATCAATCGATGACCTCGTTAAGCAATACGAGAATTCAAATTACGGTACATTTAAACAAGATGTGGCAGAAGCGGTCGTCGCCTTGCTCGAACCGATTCAAGCCCGTTACCATGAATTAATCGATTCTCCAGAACTCGATGAGATTCTCGATGCGGGTCGAGCCAAGGCTGAATCCGTCGCGAATAAAAATCTCGCGAAAATTGAAAAAGCGATGGGTCTCAGTCGTAAACGTGCCAAAATTAAAAAATAAGCTTATATCAACAGAGCTCTCCATGCGAGAGTTCTTTTTTTGTATAAATAATTGCATAAAAAAGAGAGACAGGCGTCCCTGTCTCTCTTGTAAGCGTGAATTAAAATTATTCTTTACCTTCGATTGAAGCCCACTTGTAAGAGTAGTCCGCACCGAATGCGTGCTCAACGATACCTTTAACATATGGCTTCGTGAGACGAGCAGATCCACGTTGGTAAACTGGTGAGATTACGCTCTCTTCAAGAACGATCTTCTCAGCATCTTGCATTTGCTTCCAACGCTCAGCTGGATCTGTGCTTGCTTTCGCATCAGCGATGAGTTTATCGAACTCTTCGTTCGACCACTTACCACGGTTGTATGGTCCGTCTGTGACGAAGAGGTCAATGAATGTCATTGGATCTTGGTAGTCAGGACCCCAACCAGCGAATGTGAACTCAAACTCTCCTTTGTTCTCAAGGTCAAGTTTGTTGTTGAACGGTTGTTGCTTGATTGAAACGCTCATACCTGGAAGGTTTTTCTCAAGTTCACCTTTGATGAACTCACCGATTTGCTTCGCAGACTCTGAGTCATAGTTGAGGAGTTCAAGCTCAACTGTATCCGTTCCAAGCTCAGAAAGACCTTCTTCCCAAAGCTTTTGAGCTTCTTCCACGTTGTATCCGCCGATGTCGCCATTTCCTTCACGGAAGTCTTTCCCGTCTGGACCTGTTACGAAATCTTTTGGTACGAAGTAGTTTGCAGGGATTGAACCGTTCGCAAGAAGTGTTTCAGAGATTGCAGCTTTATCGTATGCGCGATCAATCGCGTTACGGATTTTTTGGTTGTCAAGCGCTTCCACAGCAGTGTTGAACTGGAGGTAGAAGAGTGTTGGCTCAACAACAGTTGAGAAGTCTTCGTTATCTTGATATTGAGCAACGAGCTCAGAAGTCAAGCCTGTGCGGTCAACGTCACCGTTTTCATACAAGTTAACACCTGTTGAAACTTCTTTAACGACTTTAACGTTGATCTCTTCAAGTTTAACTGTGTCAGCATCCCAATAGTCTTCGTTCTTGACCATTTTCCAGCCTTGCTCGCGCTCCCAGCTGTCGAGTTTGAACGGTCCGTTGTAGAGAGTTGTCTCTGCAGATGTACCGAAGTTCTCGCCTTGCTCTGTATCGAATGACTCAAGTTTTGGCATGAACACGCCGAAGCTTGTCAACCCGAGGAAGTAGTCAGCTGGAGCTTTCAATTTAACTTCAAGTGTTTGATCGTCGAGTGCTTTAACGCCTACTGCATCGCGTTCGCCTTCGCCAGTGTTATACTCGTCAGCACCTTCAATTGGTGACATAACGTATGCATATTGTGAAGCGTTATCTGGGTTGAGTACTTCTTTCCAAGCGTATTCGAAGTCGTTCGCTGTTACAGGCTCGCCGTTTGACCAAGTCGCGCCTTCACGGATTTTGAACGTGTAAGTCATTCCGTCTTCTGAAACTTCATGAGATTCAGCCATACCTGGAGTTGGCTCATCGTTCTCGTCCATGCGGTAGAGACCTTCGTTAACGTTGTTTAAAACGTTGAACGATACAGCATCCGTTGCGAGTGTTGGGTTAAGTGAAGGAATGTCTGAACCGTCGAGCAAGTTGAGGACTTGCGCTTCATCTGCAGAACCTTCTGAACCTGATCCGTTTGAAGACCCTGTGTCTTCATCCCCTGTCGAACATGCAGCTAGGAAAGCACTTGAAAGAAGTGTAACCGAAGATGCTAAAGCAAAACCTTTTTTCTTATTCATTGCGATGACCCCCTGATTTTTTCGTTTTAACGAAGTGAATGATGGTAGAAAATTCAGTCATTTCTTCTGACAGTATTTGTTACCAAAATCCCGTTGATGCAATAATACAATATTCTGATAATTTTGCAAAGTGTTTATTTTGATTTTTCTAAAAAATTTTCTCTATAGTCAAAAAGCCCGCCTAGAGCGGCGGGCCTTTAGCTCAATTTTCGTATTTTTTCGAAAAGCTTAGGACATATGAAGGACCGATGACCGGATAACCGATTTGATCGTATCCTTTTTCAACCAAATAAGAACGCCCTGCTTGATAGATTGGCATAACAACTGCCTCTTCTAACAGCTTCGCTTCCGCGTTTCGTAAAATGATATTACGTTCGTCCAAACTCTCGGTGGAGCGGGCCTGATCCATCAATTGATCGTATGACTCATTTGCATATCGACTTGAATTGAGCACATCGTCAGACTCGAATTGCGTCAAATAGGCAGATAGCATCGGATAGTCCGGTTGCCATCCTGACAACGAAAAGGAATAATTTCCTGAGACTTCTTTCCTAACTTTATCTCCAAGTGGAAGCTCTACGATCTTGACGGTCAACCCGTCCAATTGTTCCAAATTCTCTTTTAATCTTGTCGAAATTTCACGTGCTTCTTCATCGACAAAGCTAAGCAATTCAATCTCGATTGTTTCTGTTTTTAACCGTTTTTTCACGGTTTCAAATAATTGGTTGGCATCGCCTTCCAACTCGGCAACCGAAGCTTCTTCATCCATGACGAGCAAGCGTTCGGTCGTTCGCTCCGCTCGTGCAAGCGATTCTTCGAGTGTCGTTCGCTCAAGTGTCAGTGCGAGGGCTTGTCGAAACGCAATATCGTCGAATGGCGCTTTTTCAACGTTCGGTTTTAAATAAAACACGCCACTTCTCGGAACGTCCTCAATGTTCATGACTTCCTTATCAATGGTAGAAGTGTCAAAGTCATATGGAATTGGATGCATCCCAGACGTTTCAGTCAGATTTGAGTCACTTCGAATGGTAATCGTTTCAAGCATAACGTTGTCAGCCTCACGATACGTTTCGTTTTTATGTAACGAGATGCTTGTATCTTCTATCTGATTCAATTCAAACGGACCGTTCGTTTCTAACTCATCCCATGTTGTCACGGATGGCTGCGGTAAAAACGCTGGCATTGCAAAAATTCTTTCGAATCCTTCCATCGGACGGATGAGTGTGATCTCGAGCGTTCGCTCATCGTTTGCTTGAACACCTAACGTATCCGGTTCTTGTTGTCCTAGCCCGATTTCTTTCGCAGATTGGACATCCGCGAGTAAAAAACTAAATGGTGAGTTCGTCTCGTCATCGACGAGTTTACGAAAATGGTCGACGAACGTCTGCGCGGTAACTGCATTCCCTTCTGTCGTCACACTTTCTTTCAATGTGAACGTATAGACCGTTCCGTCTTCAGATCGTTCTAACTTCTCGACGAGTCCCGGTTCAATCGCCCCATCTGCACCGAATCGGTAGAGTCCCTCATATAGATGTGACAATACGGTTTGGGATGCCGGGTCAATCGCGAGCATGACGTCCGGTTGAGTCGGAAGAGATTCTCCATGAATCGTAAGTGTTTGTTCTTCTGGTGGTAGTAGTTCACGTGACTGCTCTCGTTGTTCGTTCCAAATGAATAAAAAAAGGATAAGGACTGAACCTAACAAGGCGGCCACGATGAATGATTTCTTGTTCATTCGTTGCACTCCTTTCTGTTAGACCAACCCTTATACCCTAACCTTTTTTGAATGATTTTTCTACCGTCAGTTCGTCACTTTCGCAAATGCGAGTGTCGCATTGTGGCCCCCGAAGCCAAGTGAGTTACTGAGTGCATACTGAATGTCAAGTTCCCGATTTCCTTCACGTACATAATCAAGGTCGCAATCGGCTGCAGGTGATTCACAGTTAATTGTCGGATGAATCTTCCCTTCATGAATCGAAAGGGCTGTGATAACTGCCTCGACGCCCCCTGCTCCTCCGAGAAGATGACCAATCATCGATTTCGACGAGTTGACTACGAGTTTGTCGGCGTGTTCCCCAAACACACGACGAATCGCTTTTGTCTCGAGCATATCGTTGAGCGGCGTGCTCGTACCGTGTGCGTTGATGTATTGCACGTCTTCCGGCTTGATTCCTGCATCGCGAATCGCCTCACTCATCGCTTTTGACCCACCTTCTGCTTCTGGTGACGGTGCAGTGATGTGATAGGCGTCTGAACTCATTCCGTATCCGACCACTTCTGCATACATTTTCGCTCCACGTGCCTTCGCATGTTCGTACTCTTCTAATACGAGTACGCCAGCGCCTTCACCCATGACAAACCCATCGCGGTTCTCGTCGAATGGACGGCACGCTGTATTCGGGTCCGGATTCGTAGAAAGTGCTTTGTTCGAACAAAAGCCTGCGAACGAGAGTGGTGTGATTGGCGCTTCCGCTCCACCGGCGAACATGGCAATCGCATCTCCTCGTTGAATGACGCGGAACGCTTCTCCGATTGAGTTCGTCCCTGATGCACATGCTGTCACCGAACAGTTACTTGGTCCTTTAGCCCCGAGGTAAATCGACACTTGTCCGCTCGCCATGTTCGGAATCATCATTGGAATGAAGAACGGGCTCACACGACGAGGGCCACGGTCATGAAGGATGGCTGACTGTTTGTCGATTGTTTCGACGCCGCCGATCCCACTCCCGATCCACGTTCCGACTTCATCCGCAATCGCTTTGACATCGAGTCCGCTATCTTTATGGGCAGCATCTGCCGCCAAAAGTGAGTATTGGATGAACGAATCCATTTTACGCGCTTCTTTTGGTTCGACCAAGTGTTCGATGTTCCACTCTTTCACTTCCGCTCCGACTTTTGCCGGATATTGGCTGATGTCGATTTTCGTCAACGTATCGATTGCGTTGTCCCCTTTTAAAAGACGGTCCCACATTGTCGACACGTCGTTCCCTAACGGTGATACGACTCCTAATCCTGTCACTACTACTCGTTTCATGAATGATTCCCCTCCGTAATTGTTGCATGATTCCATGTCAGACAGCTCGCACCCCACGTGAGTCCGGCACCAAACCCTGCGATGACGACCGTTTGTCCATCTTGAATTTTACCAGATTTGACGGCTTCCGCTAAGGCGAGCGGAATGGATGCCGCTGATGTATTCGCATGGTCTTGAATGGTCATGACGACTTTCTCTTCTTCTAAATCTAAACGTTCCATCGCCGCATCGATGATTCGACGATTCGCTTGGTGCGGCACAAGGACGTCGAGGTCGTTTAACGACTTGTCGGCCTTGTTTAACGATTCGAGCACGATTTCCGGCATTTTCCGCACGGCGAACTTAAACACTTCGCGACCGTTCATGACGATCTTTCCTTCATCGTTTTCATACAAGTGCTTGCCACCTGTCCCGTCACTTCCAAGTATGATGGAGTCGATTGAAGCAATCTCGTCTTCCCCGAGTACGACAGCTCCAGCTCCGTCTCCGAATAGGACAGCTGTCGACCGGTCATCCCAGTCAATCAAACTTCCCATCTTCTCTGCTCCGATGACGAGCGTTTTCTTGAAGCCTTTCGAATCCATCAGACTTTTCGCTGTATCCATTGCGAAGATAAACCCGCTACACGCCGCACTGACGTCGAACGCCACAGCGGCTTTCGCGCCAAGATTCGCCTGAACCACGCACGCGGTTGCCGGGAAGGCTGGCGCAGTCGCCGTCGCACAGACAATCGCCTCAATCTCATCGATGCTGACCCCAGCGCTCTGTAACGCCCGCTCTGCGGCACGTGTCGCCATATCCGAGACTGATACGTCACTTTCTGCTAAATGTCGTGCCTCGATGCCTGTACGCGTACGAATCCACTCATCGCTCGTATCCATTCGTTTTTCTAAATCGATATTTGTCACCCGATTGTCCGGTAAGAACGATCCGATGCCGATGATTCCAATATTCATATCGTCGACCCCTATTCTTAGTATCTGGTACTAATATAAGGGAATAAAAAGAGGATGTCAATGCATCCTCCTCATGATCAATCGATTAAGCTTGTTCGAGGCGTTTCGTGACAGCCATGACCATCTTTGCAGAGTTGATGGATGCCGTCTCTAAAAATTCATCAAACGATAAATTCGCCTCTTCGTCCGCGCTGTCTGAAATCGAGCGTGTGACGACGAACGGGACACCAAACTGGTAACACGTTTGCGCGATTGGAGCAGCTTCCATCTCGACGGCAGCGACGCCATCGAAATGGCCAAGGATGTCCGCTACACGTTTTGAGTCGTTGATGAACGAATCTCCCGTTACAATCAATCCTTGATGCACGTTCACGTCCGGTAAGCTTTCAATCACATCTTTACAGACGCTGACGAGCTTTGGATCAGCTTCATATGCTGGTGGCATCCCTGGTACTTGTCCGTACTCATAGCCGAATGCTGTCACGTCAACATCGTGGTGACGTACTTCCGTTGAGACGACGACGTCACCGACTTTCATCCCTTTTTTAAATCCGCCGGCAGAACCCGTATTGATGACGACGTCCGGTTTGAACTTATCAATCAAAAGTGTCGTTCCGATCGCGGCATTGACTTTCCCGATGCCTGACTTCAAGATGACGACTTGCATGTTCCCAAGATACCCTTCATAAAAATGATAGCTTGCGATTTCTGTATCTTTACGTTCAGTTAGTTCGTTCCGAAGCAAATTCACTTCTTCTTCCATCGCACCGATGATTCCAACTTTCATTCCGATTCCTCCTCAGAAAGAGAGCGACTTCCAAGATGGAGGTCGCTCAACAACTTATTTGATTTCTTTGATTTCGACGATCATGTCGCCACCTGGTGTTTGAACCGTGACCACATCTCCGATCGTACGGCCAAGAAGTGCTTTCGCGATTGGTGATTCGTTCGAGATTTTCCCTGTGAATGGGTCTGCCTCGGCACCACCGACGATTGTGTATGTCTCGTCTTCGTTATCTTCTTGGATGAAGAATGTTACCGTTTTCCCGATTGAGACAACCGAGTTATCGCCTGCATCATCTTGAATGATGACTGCGTTGCGGAGCATTTCTTCTAATTGTGCGATTCGTCCTTCGACCATCGCTTGTTCTTCTTTCGCCGCGTCGTATTCCGCGTTTTCTGATAAGTCACCGAAATCACGAGCAATCTTAATATTTTCAACGACTTCTTTACGGCGGACCGTCTTCAGTTCGTTTAATTCATTCTCGATCTTCGCTTTTCCGTCTAACGTCATATAGTGTTGTTTTTCAGCCATTTCTGTCACTCCTTCATTGTCTCCTAGTATATTACAGCTAGGGTAAATTGAAAACGATTTATTTCCTCACGCGCGATTACGCTCAGTGAGCACCCAACGGATCTTCGTCACGAGTAAATCGATTGCGACAAAGTTTTCTCCGCCTTCAGGAACGATGATGTCCGCATACCGCTTCGTCGGCTCGCAGAACTGCAAATGCATCGGACGAACGACATTCGTGTACTGTGCCACGACCGAATCGATTGAACGTCCACGTTCATTGATATCCCGCTGCATGCGGCGCAGGATGCGAACGTCAGCATCCGTATCCACGAACACCTTAATATCCATCAATTCACGCAAACGGGCATCTTCAAGTGCTAAAATCCCCTCAACGATGACGACATCGACCGGTTCGATCAAAATCGTCTCATCAGAGCGCGTATGAGCCGCGTAGTCATATACCGGCTTCTCGACAGCCTGATGTTGTTGCAATTGTTGGATATGTTCAATTAGCAAATCGTTATCAAAGGCAAAGGGGTGGTCGTAGTTTGTCTTGTACCGCTCCTCCATCGTCATTTCAGATTGATCTTTATAATACGCGTCTTGTTCAATCATGACGACCGATTGACCTTTAAACGCATCGACGAGCGCACGGGCCACGGTCGTTTTTCCAGATCCGGTACCCCCGGCCACGCCAATAATGACGGGTTTATGTTGCATCAAAGTTAAGTCCTCCTCATCGTAATTTACGACTGATTGCTAGGCCATCACCAAGGGGCAAAATTGCAGTATGATAATCGGTCCGTGCCATCAATTGCTCAGTAAACTGCTTCACGAGACGGACAAGCCGGCGTCGACGTCGGTCAAGTACTGACACGTCCTCGAGCAAGACGTCCCCTCGTAAAAACAAATTATCGCTGTAAATCGTACCACCAATTGGTACTAAAGCGCCATACCCATCAAAAAATTTTTGATATTGTCCTTTTGCCGCATCAATAAACACGGCATCGAACTCACCTTCAATCGAACCAATCAATTCAACGGCGTCACCGTGAATCAATGTGATGCGATCGCGAACATCAGATCGTCCGATAAAACCAGTCGCCTCTTCGAATCGACGAGCATTTCGTTCAATCGTGACGATTTCGGCATCTGGTAACAACTCTGCCATACGGATTGCACTGTAGCCAATTGCCGTCCCCACCTCAAGGATGCGGGTCGGTCGCTGCATCGCCAACAAAGAGAGAAGCACTTCAGAGCCCGTCAGGTCCATGATTGGAACGTGATGTTCTCGCGCAAATGCCTCCATCTCCGTCAGTAGCGGAGAGCGGTCGTTGATCAATTGTTCTACATATCCCTCATAGGATGCATGGTCCACTCGTTCCACCTCTTAACTCTCTTCATTCAAACGACCGGAAGCATCCGCTTCCGGTCGTCCCATCAATTACTGTTCGCTTCTTCAAACGCTTCCCATTCGGAACGGTACGTATTGACGTTTTGTTGATGGTCCTCATAATTGACTTCGAACAAGACTTCTCCATTCGGGAACCCTTCACGTGGAGGGCGTGCATAGAAGTAAATGTTCTCTGTATCGTTCGGGTTGAGTACCGCCTCAAACGCGTCGCGACTGACAGCCGCGATTGGACCGATCGGAATCCCTTCATAACGATACGTGTTATATAAGGAATCGTTCTCCAAGTCTGCGAATGAAGTGAAAATCGACGTCTCCCCCGTGCCGTACCAGACAGTCGGGTCAGACTGTAACTTCATGCCGTCGTTTAGACGATTTTCAAAGACACCGGCAATCTCTTTCCGGTCTTCCGTCGAAACAGCCTCTTTCTCGACAACCGATGCGAGCGCGAGCGTCTCATGGAAAGTACGTCCTGAATCGGCCAAACGACCTTTGTACTCTTGATACATACTTTCAGTCGGGAGTAGCATCTCATCGATGATTTCAGTGAGTGTTACCCCTTTGTTGAATTCATATGTTGCTGGGAACAGGTATCCTTCAAGCGGATGATAAATGCCTTCCTGCAATACTTCCTCCGTCAACATCTCATGCTCGTTCACGAGCGAACTGATATATTCACGGTCACTCAATTGTTCGGAAATCTCTTCTTTCGGAATGTCGGCCTCTTTCGCAAGTCGCGCGATGACCTGGTCGATTGTGAACCCTTCCGGAATGACGAGCTTGATATCAGGAACCACAATGACTTTACCTGTTTGCAACGTTTCAATCAACTCATCGATTGATTGAGATGGTGACAACGTATACGTCCCCGCTTGGAACGATGACTCGTTTTTAAAGCGTGTATAGAAACGGAAAATCGTGCTACTCCTTACAAGCCCATTCTCTTCTAGTAATTCACCAATATATCCCGAACCGGCACCGAGTGGGACTTCGAGCTCAACGGTTTCCGTCGATGTCGGATCAATCGGTTCGACGGAGCGCTTCACAAAGACGTAAGCGAGTGCCGAGCCTGTGGCGATGACGAGAAGGAAGATGGCAAGGATGACAACCGTGATACGACGAACAATCCGGTTGCGGGCACGTTTCTCATCTGACATAGATGGATGATTCATGCATTTCTCCCCTGTTCATTTTATAAAGAGAGGCGACGAGGGAAATCCCTAGCCGCCCGTCCCCTATTTAGTCTAGACCGACTTCGTCATTGACGATATCGAATGCTTCCATGACCTCTTCGAAGTCTTCATCGTCTTCGACGAGCTTCAAGATGAATTCGCCATCTTCAAGTTCTTCAATTTCAAATGCGTATACTTCGATTGTGTCTTCATCTTCTGTTTCCGGAGCGCCGACTGGTTCGAGTACAACGAATGTTTTCTTCGAACGGTCGCTTGTCATACGGAAAATTTCTGCAAATAAGTGCTCGTCTCCATTTTCATCTGGAATACGGTACATTTCTTCTTCACGACGGATTTCTGCCATGAGAGATTCCTCCTTATTTCCCGGAACGGTCCAGGTAGTTTTGTAAAATCATCACGGCCGCCATTTTGTCGATGACCGCTTTTCTCTTTTTGCGGCTGACATCTGCTGAAATGAGCATCCGTTCCGCTTGCATCGTCGTTAATCGTTCATCCACCAACACGCAAGGTAAGCCTGTCTGTTCGGTGAACGCCTCGGCAAACGCCTCTGACGCCTCACCGCGCGGACCAACTGTCCCATTCATGTTTTTCGGGTGACCGACGACAACTTCTTTCACATCGTACTGCTCGATAAACGGACGAAGGAGACGGACGGCTTCGTCAAAGTCGGGTTCGGTCCAGTAGACCGTCTCCACACCTTGCGCCGTCCATCCCATCAGGTCACTCACTGCGACACCAATTGTCTTCGATCCGACATCGAGTCCCATGACTCGCTTCATATTAATCCTCTCTACGATCGTTCAAATACGATTTGACCAACTCTTCGAGAAGCTCATCCCGCTCAATTTTGCGAATCAAGTTTCGCGCATCATTATGACGTGGGATGTAGGCGGGGTCACCTGATAATAAGTATCCCACGATTTGATTGATCGGTTGATAACCTTTTTCCTCGAGTGCTTGATATACCGTAATCAGCGTCTCACGTGTGTTAGCACGTTGATCATCTTCTGGAAAATTGAATTGCATCGTGCGATCCATTTGGCTCACAAGAATCCACCTCTTTCCGTTTGCACTTCACACTCTATTATGCCAGTGATTGAACGTAATGTGAAGCAAACTTCAATGCTTCGTCCAGTTTTGTTGCATCACGGCCACCTGCTTGTGCCATGTCTGGACGACCGCCACCACCGCCACCACAGCGTGTTGCGACTTCTTTAATGAGTTTTCCGGCATGGAAGCCACGGTCGTTCAAGTCTTTCGTCACACCTGCGACGAGGTTGACCTTCTCACCGTTCGCTGACCCGAGGATAATCACGGCAGAACCGAGCTTCCCTTTCAAGTCATCGACCATGCTACGGAGAGCGTCCATGTCTTGTCCATCGACACGCTTCGCAATCAATTGGACGTCACCAATCGTTTCGATTGCATCCGTCAATGAAGAAGCTTCGATGTTCGCAAGTTTCGCTTTGAGCGACTCTGAAGCACGCTCCACGTCTTTGATTTCAGCTTGGAGCGCTTGAACACGTGCTGGAACTTCGAGTGGTTTCGTCTTCAACAGTTTCGCTGCCGCTTCGAGCGTCTCGATTTGCTGGTTCATCACTTCGTATGCGCCAGCCCCAGTGACCGCTTCGATTCGACGCGTTCCTGCGCCAATCCCTGACTCAGACAAGATCTTAAAGAGTCCGATTTCAGCCGTGTTGGATACGTGAATCCCACCGCAAAGCTCAACCGAGTAGTCCCCGGCCGATACGACACGAACGACATCACCATATTTCTCACCGAAGAGTGCCATCGCACCTTTTGCTTTCGCATCTGCGATATTCATTTCTTCGATGTCGACACCAATCGATGCCCAAATCTTCTCGTTCACTTGACGCTCAATCGATTGAAGCTCTTCCGCTGTCACTTGACCGAAGTGAGAGAAGTCGAAACGAAGACGATCTGGTGTCACGAGTGACCCAGCCTGGTTGACATGCTCGCCGAGCGTGTCTTTCAAGGCACGGTGAAGGAGGTGCGTCGCCGTATGGTTCTTCACGATCGCTTGACGTGAGTCTTGGTCAACCGTTGCTGTCACTGCCACTTCCGCTTTCGCGACGCCTGACTCGACTGTGACCGTGTGCAAGTTTTGCCCGTTCGGTGCTTTCGACACATCTTTTACGCGAAGAAGGAAGTCTTCGCCGACGATTTGACCTTTGTCACCGATTTGACCGCCGCTCTCAGCGTAGAATGGCGTTTGATCGAGGATCACTTGCGCTTCTTCCCCTGCAGCGACGACGTCAACGAGTTCCCCGTCGTGAATCAAGCTGACGATTTTCGCGTTCGTCTCAAGATTGTTGTATCCGAGGAATGTCGATGGCATCGTGATGTCCGCGAGTACGCCAGACTGGATTTGCATCGATTCGACGTCAGCGCGCGCTTGACGTGCACGTTCACGTTGCTCATTCATCGCTTCTTTGAAGCCGTCCTCATCGACCGTCATCTGATGGTCTTCAGCGTATTCGATTGTCAATTCGAGCGGGAAACCGTACGTGTCGTAAAGACGGAACGCGTCTTGACCGCTAATCACGTTTGACCCTGCTGCTTTTTGTGCTTTCGCGACTTCGTTCAAGATTGCAAGTCCATCGTTCAACGTTTCATGGAAACGCTCCTCCTCGTTCTTGATGACTTTCTTGATGAAGTCTTTCTTCTCGTTCACTTGTGGATAGAAGTCGACCATAATGTCACCGACGACGTCGACAAGCTCATGCATGAACGGACGCTCGATGCCAAGCATCTTCGCATAGCGGACCGCACGGCGGAGCAGACGACGGAGGACATATCCACGTCCTTCGTTCGACGGGAGTGCACCGTCCCCGATCGCGAACGATACGGTACGGATGTGGTCAGCGATGACCTTGAAAGCAACGTCTTTGCTGCTATCTTGACGATACACGTCGCCACTGATTTTTTCTGTTTCACGAATGATTGGCATGAAGAGGTCAGTATCGAAGTTTGTCGGTACGTCTTGAAGGACGCTCGCCATCCGTTCGAGTCCCATCCCCGTATCAATGTTTTTACGTGGAAGCTCTGTATAGTTGCCGTGTCCGTCATGGTTATATTGGCTGAATACGATGTTCCAAATTTCAAGGTAACGCTCGTTCTCTCCGCCTGGGTAGAGTTCAGGATCTGTCGGGTCGTCTCCGAACGCAGGACCACGGTCGAAGAAAATTTCGGTGTTCGGACCAGATGGGCCTTCGCCGATTTCCCAGAAGTTATCTTCAAGTGGGATGATGCGATCAGCCGGCATGCCGAGGTTCAACCAGATTTGTTTTGATTCTTCATCGTCTGGGTGAATCGTGACAGAGAGGCGATCTGGGTCGAGACCGTACCATTCGTCACTCGTCAAGAGTTCCCAGCCCCATGTGATCGCTTCTTCACGGAAGTATTCTCCGACCGAGAAGTTCCCGAGCATTTCGAAGAACGTATGGTGACGTGCTGTCTTCCCGACGTTCTCGATATCGTTCGTACGAATCGATTTTTGTGCGTTGACGATTCGTGGGTTCGCTGGGATGACACGTCCATCAAAGTATTTCTTCAATGTCGCGACACCAGAGTTGATCCATAGAAGAGTAGGATCTTCGACCGGTACGAGCGACGCACTCGGCTCAACGCTGTGACCTTTTGATTTGAAGAAATCTAAGTACATTTGGCGAATCTGTGCGCCAGTCAATGATTTGAGCGGTTTCATGAACAATTCCTCCTTATTTCTGAACGAAACGAAAAAAAGCGATGCCTGCCCCTGTGGAAAGGGACGAAAGCATCGCTTCGTGGTACCACCCTCGTTCGCACGGTAAATACCGTGCCTCGAACATCCGGTAACGTGGATGAGGCGCCCAGTTTGAATGGGGACTCCAGAATAGCTTCGGTCGGCCGACCCCCATCTTCTCGCAGCCTAGGAAGATGTCTCTGTAGAGGCGGTGACGACGTACTCATTTCCTTCATCGTCTGTATCGTTTCAGTTGTCTATTCGTCATTATCACACGCGCTTATGAAGACGTCAAGACTTCCCGCCTAAGCGTTCGACCAATTTTGTCCGCCGTACGGGTTCTTCTTCTCGCGTTGCCGCCTCGAGTGCCCGTACGTCCCCAAACAACAGCAAGCTTTTCTTCGCCCGTGTCACGGCCGTATAAATCAAGTTTCGCGATGAGCGGAAGCCGCCGTTAAAGAAGACCGGCATGAGTACGATTGGGAACTCGGACCCTTGTGACTTATGAATCGTGATGGCGTAGGCGTGGGTGAACTGATCCCATTCACTACGGTTATATTCGACTTCCGTCTGATCGAATCGGATATAAATTTTATCGACTTTATCAACGTTCTCTTTCGCGTAGAAGATGTTCGTGATCTCACCGATGTCCCCGTTATAGACGTTCTCTTCGGCGTTGTTGACGAGTTGTAGCACTTTATCGCCATTTCGATAAATACGCGTCCCATGTTTCACTTCACGGGCACTCGATTTTGGATTGAACACGTGTTGAAGCGCTTCGTTCAGCCCATCGATTCCGCACACTCCTCGATACGTCGGAGCGAGCACTTGGATATCAAATGGTGAATACCCTTTCCGGAGGGCCGCTCCTGCCATCTGACAAATCGCTTGAAGCGCCGTCTCTTGGTTCGCCGTATAGAAACGACGGTCCGGAAGCGCCGCCAATAAATCTTCTGGCATCTTTTTGGCGTTCAAGGAATGGGCGAGCCGTAAAATACTCGACTCCGACGCTTGACGGTGGACGACGTCGAGGCGGACGACCGGAATCCCATCCGTCGCCATCAAATCGGCGAGTACTTGTCCCGGTCCGACTGACGGGAGCTGATCGCGGTCCCCGACGAACAAGATCTTCATGCCGTTCGGTACCGCTTTGAGTAAGCTTCTGAACAAGAAGATATCAATCATCGACGCCTCGTCGACGATGAGCACTTTCCCCGCAAGTGGGTTCGTCTCATCGACTTGGAACGAACTTCCGTCAAACTTTAACAGACGGTGAATCGTTGATGCCGGAAGACCCGTCGATTCACTGAGTCGCTTCGCGGCCCGACCCGTCGGTGCGGCCAAGACGAACGGGAACGGTTGGTTCGGTACGGGCTCTAACTTCCAGTCGAAGACGTCACTCAGTGCGTGAATAATCCCACGGACAACCGTCGTCTTCCCCGTACCCGGCCCACCGGTGAGTACCATGAGCGGTGATTTGAGCGCGAGCTCAATCGCTTCTCGCTGTTGGGTCGCATATTCAATCGAAAACATTTCCTCGACACGTCCGACCGCATCAAAGATTGTCGTCATGTCTACGTCTTCCGTCGTTGATGTCGCCATGATGCGCGCCAATTCCTCTGCCGCCTTCCGTTCAGCGCGGAACACGCGAGGATGATAGACGACGCCGTCATCGATGACGACACGTTCTTCTTTCGCAAGCGACTCTAATGCCGTGACGAGCGCGTCACCTGGGTCTGCTCCGATGATTCGTGGCATCTCTGCTTCGAGTTGATCCGCTGTCACATAAAGATGACCGTTCCCTTGTTCGAGCTCTAACACGTAAAGTACCGCTGCCGCGATGCGTTCAGGATGAACGCCTTGAATCCCGAAATGCGCGGCGATGGCATCCGCTGTCTTGAATCCAATGCCTTGTACATCGTACATGAGCGCATACGGATTCTTTTCAATCGTCTCCATCGCCCGTCCTTCATATTCTTTATGAATCTTTGAGGCGAGACGCGGTGTCACGTCAAACGGGGCGAGAAACAAGAGCAGTTGGTCGACCCCGTATAAGACGTTCAGACGTTCCGTGATCACACGCGCCTGCTTTTCTTTTAACCCCTCGACTTCTGACAGGATACTCGGATGTTTCACGATTTGGTCGATGCAATCATCTCCGAGCGTATCCGCGATCTTCTGAGCGGTCTTTTGTCCGATCCCGGGAAAGGAACCGTTCGTCAAAAAGCGGACGGCTGCTCGTTTCGTCATCGGAACGACGCGACGAATCCAATCCGCCTTCATCTGTTTTCCAAATCGGGGATGTTCAACGAGACGACCGTGCGCCTTATACGTTTCCCCTTTTTCGATGCCGACCCCGACGCCAGCGATGACCATCTCGGTCTCGTCCGTCTCAAAGTTCTTTTCTTTTATTCGTACGAGCGCAATGGTGTGCGCTTCTTCTTCTGATTGAAACAGGACTCGAATGACTTTTCCAGTCAACTCGTAAGGTGCTGCCATCATATCCGACACCTCCAGCTATTTTTCCACCATTCATTATAGCCCGAGATGAATCGATTGAACAAATCACCTAGTCGAACAGACTCAAGATTTGCTCGATTCGGTCGAGGTCGACGACTTCCAAAATGCGAATGAGTTGTTCGAGGTCGACCCGGTCCAAGATGCGCTCGACTTGTTCGAGGTCCACCTCTTCAATTAAGCGTTGAATCCGGTCTAAGTCACCCGACGCCTCGTACGCCTCGAGTCTCGTGAAGAGTTCTGTCTTCTCGATTCGAATCGAATCCTCCAACATCCCCCGAGCACCAAATAAGACAAGACCGATGACCCCAAATTGAATCAACCAATTCGTCACGACTTTCCAGAATGGGACGGTCTGTCCGATGAATGGGATGAGCGGGATGAACGTCAATTGTAGGAATAAGATTCCGACCTGAACGTATACGTTCGGAATCAACAAACCTAAAATCGCAAGAATCAATGGAACGATCCAGCCGACCCCGACATGTTCAGACGTGAGTTGCCAGGACCTCTGTTCTGCGTACACATAATGAACAATCCAGCCGACAATGAGGAGCGCCACGAATAGAATGAGCAACAGCGTTAAAAGCCCCTGCGGTTCGACGACCACTTGATATAAAATCGTGTTCGTCCACTTCCCATCCGCAAGTCGTTGGTTCACCGTTTCAAATAATTGCGTGAACCACACATACTCAATAATAAAAAATAAAATGACACTGACCATGCTATATTTTCGCAAACGATTCGACCTCCTTCTATAAAGTGTCATTCCCTCACTTCAAGACAGCTAGTCGCGTTTTTGATTGATGGAAAGCGGGAACTGTTCGAATGACACATTGAAGGAGGAGTCATACATGGGTAAACGAATTCCAGTCAGCGGATTATGTGAACTTGTATTAGAAGTGACAGATATGGAAGAAGCCGTATCCTTTTGGCATGAAAAATTAGGTCTCCCGATCGTCGAACAATGGGTCGGAGACGATGCCGAGCCAAGTGAATCGCAAGAACAAGCGAATGAGCCATGGGCAACGTGGCTCTACATCGGAGGGAATACGCGGCTAGGGCTTTGGTTGAAACGTAACTTTACGGAAGAAGAGGATGCGAACCGAAAACAAGACGTGACCGAGTGGGACACGCTCTATGATGAAGGTGGGGTCCATGTCCACTGTGCGTTCTTCGTTCCGATGGAGTCGTTTGAAAAGGCACTCGAGATCCTAGATGAGACCGATGTGCCTGTAAAACTACGGACATGGGACGAGGATGAGACAAAGAATGGGAAAGAACGCTCGGCGTACTTTAAAGATCCGAGCCACAACATCATCGAACTGTATACGAAAAATATGGACGAGGCATACGGCGACTTCGCCGGGGAACCCGTCAAAATCACGACGAAACAACTTTAATTGCCACCAAAAAAAGTGCCATCGCTCCATTGCGATGGCACTTTCCTATCCAAGAAATCAGTTCCCGAGCAGTGCGTCCATCTTCGCGATGGCATCACGTGCGAGTTCATGATCCGGTTGCATCTCCAAGACGCGTTGAAGTTCGGCATACGTCCGTTCCTGGTCACCCAAGAACGCATACGCGATTGCCAAGTTGTAACGGGCATCCGTATGGCTCGCATCGAGGTCGAGCGTCTCTTCTAACGCGACGACCGCTTCTTCGAGCTGTTCACTTTGTGCGAGTGCAAGTCCGTATTGGAACGTGATTTCCACGTCTTCCGGCGATTGTTTCTTCGCTTCACGCAGGCGCGGCATCGCACGAACGAAGTCACCCATCGCTTTGTACGTCAAGCCGAGCATGAAATGAAGATCAGCATCATCCATCCCTGAGAGGAGCGCTTGGCGAAGCGATGCTTCTGCCGTCTCCAATTCCTCGAGTTCATAGGCAAGGGCACCTTTCGCATAATGTGCGGCACCGAACGAGCCATCGAGTTCAATCGCTTTGTCATAGAAGATGACGGCACGATCGTAATCGTTGATCGCCTGAAGTAACGTCCCCATGTTGACGAAACCAGTCGGGTCTGTCGGGTTCGCCTCAATCGCCTCATTAAAATGTTTGGCTGCCTGTTCGAATTCACCTTGTTGCATCGCTTGGATGCCTTGTTCGTTTGCATTCATATCAATCACCTCATCCGATATAGTCGAGTCGTTTTCCGTTTCGGTACGCTTCGTCAATCGTTGCCCCACCGAGACAGATGTCGCCGTCATAGAAGACGACCGCTTGTCCAGGAGTTATGGCACGTTGTGGCTCATCGAACTTGACGAGTACTTCGCCGCCCTCAAGTGGAGCGACCGTGACCGGCACGTCTTGTTGACGATAGCGGAACTTCGCCGTCGCCCGGAATTCTCCTGTAGGAGCAGCCCCTGTCCACGAAAGTTTCGAAGCGAGAAGCGCATCTGAATAGAGCGCATCGTGATGGAAGCCTTGTCCGACGAACAAGACGTTGTTCTCGACATCTTTTCCGACGACGAACCAAGGGTCCCCATCGCCACCGATGCCGAGACCGTGACGCTGTCCGAGCGTATAATACATCAACCCGTCATGACGTCCTTTAACGACACCGTCGAGCGTCCGCATTTCACCAGGTTGTGACGGAAGGTATTCCGACAAGAACTCTTTAAAGTTCCGCTCACCGATGAAGCAGATTCCCGTCGAATCTTTTTTCTTCGCTGTCGCGAGTCCTGCTTCTTCAGCAATGACACGCACATCTTTCTTGTCCATATGACCAATCGGGAACATCGTTCGCGCGAGCTGGTCTTGAGACAGTTGGTTCAAGAAATACGTTTGGTCTTTGTTGTCGTCTTTCCCGCGCAACAAGCGGTGTTCGCCGTCGACGTATTCCACTTGTGCATAATGGCCGGTTGCGACAAAGTCCGCACCGAGTCGAAGCGCATGGTCCAAGAACGCCTTGAATTTGATTTCTTTGTTACACATGACGTCCGGGTTCGGTGTACGACCGAGACGATATTCTGCCAAGAAATACTCAAAGACACGGTCCCAATATTCTTTTTCAAAGTTGACCGCATAGTATGGGATCCCGATTTGGTTCGCGACGGCGATGACGTCTTCATAGTCCTCTGTCGCCGTACATACACCATTTTCGTCCGTGTCATCCCAGTTTTTCATAAAAATCCCGATGACGTTATACCCTTGTTCTTTCAATACGTGGGCCGTCACCGATGAATCGACGCCACCTGACATCCCGACGACGACCGTCGTCTCTTCAGGGGCTTTCGTGCGTAAATTCATCTATCTCACTCCGTTCATAAATGTCGAGACGACTTCTTGTAGTCGCTCCGCGAGCCGTTTCGCGTCCTCGACCGAGTTGCCGTGGCCAAAACTGATTCGAACAGACTGACGCGTCCGTTCTGAATCCCCGTACATCGCCGACAATACATGGGACGGTTCGACCGACCCTGCCGTGCAGGCACTTCCGCTTGAAATCGCCATGCCCCGCATATCCATCATGATGAGGAAGGGTTCAAGGTCAATTCCAGGAAGGTATAAGTTCACGATGTGAGGTAAACGATCTGATCCGTTCACCTCATAAGATACGCCTAATTCGTCAAGGCGCTGACGTAGTGCCAGATCGAGCGACTCATACAGAGCCACTCGGTCCTCACGCTCTGCCATGACGAGTTCAGCTGCTTTTTGGAATCCGACGGCACCCGGAACATTTTCCGTGCCGGCTCGACGTTTACGTTCTTGTTGTCCACCAAAAGAACGTGACGCTAATTTTACACCTGTTTTCATGAAAAGAAAACCGATACCTTTTGGTCCATTCACTTTATGTGCGGACGCCGACAATAAATCGACATGAATCGCCTTTACATCAATCAGTTCTGTCCCGAGGGCTTGTACTGCATCGGTATGGAAGAGAGCCTGATGGTCTTGTAACAACTCCCCGATTTCTTGAATCGGTTGGCGTGTCCCGACTTCGTTATTGCCGTACATGACCGATACGAGTATCGTGTCATCCCGTAAGGCTGAACGCACGGCGTCGACAGTGACGGCTCCCGACGCATCGACATCGAGATACGTGACGTCGAAGCCTTCACGCTCGAGTTGTTCCATCGCATGAAGAACGGCATGATGCTCGACTTTTGTCGTGATGATGTGTTTTCCTTTTTCCTGATGGGCATATGCAGCACCGAACAAGGCATAGTTATCCGACTCCGTCCCACCCGACGTAAAGACGATTTCGTTTGGTGACGCACCGATCCATTTCGCGAGGACGCGACGTGACGAGTCGAGCGCCGCTCGGGCGTTACGCCCGATTCCGTGGATGCTCGACGCGTTGCCGTATGTCTCTAAAAAGTAAGGAGTCATCGCCTCGAGGACTTCTGGTCGCATCGGTGTCGTCGCAGCGTGATCAAAATAGTTCATGTAAGGGTCACCTCGTTCTTAAATATAAAACATATAGCCGTCTGACTCTTCCTCGGCAAGATCGGCGAGTGTCGTTTCGTCAAGGACGGTATCGATGGCTTCTTTGATTTTATCCCAAAGTTTCCGTTTCACCGCATCATCTGCTTCAGAATCCTCGACCACGGCTAACGGTCCTTCGAGTAAGCGAATGATTTCACCCGCCGTCACTTCTTCCGCCGGTTTGACGAGTTGATAGCCACCGTACGCGCCGCGTACGCTCTTGACGAGTCCCCCATTGCGGAGTGGACCGATCAATTGCTCTAAATAATGCTCCGGCAACTCATGGCGTGCCGCAATCTTCTTTAAGCTGAGCGGTTTGTTGTCAGTTTCTCGCGCCAACGCAATCATGATGGTTAAGCCATAACGGCCTTTTGTAGATATTTTCATCTTCAAGTCTCCTTCTGTTATACTAATCGAACAAACGTTTGTCGAAAGGAATGGTTACGTATGCCTGATTTGTTTCATCAATCGAATGGCGGACCGCTCGCCAATCGCATGCGCCCCGAAACGTTAGATGACGTCATCGGACAGCGCCATATCATCGGTGAGGGCAAGCTACTTCGCCGTGCCATCGAAGCCGACCGACTCGGTACAATTATTCTATATGGTCCGCCGGGCACCGGGAAGACGACACTCGCCCGTGTCATTTCGAATTATACGAAAGCGACATTCGTCCAATTGAACGCCGTCACGGCCAAACTCGATGAATTACGGAACGTCATTCGTGAAGCGGAGTCCCGGTTTGACTACGAGGACGAGCGCACGATTCTGTTTTTAGATGAGATCCATCGTTTTAATAAGCTCCAGCAGGATGCGCTCCTCCCGGCCCTTGAGTCCGGAAAGCTCGTCCTCATCGGAGCGACGACCGAAAATCCAAGCTTTGAAGTGAACGCCGCCCTCTTGTCACGGGCGACCGTGTTCCGGCTTGAGCCACCGGGTGCCGAGGAGTTACGTGCCGTTCTCGAGCGGGCATTACATGACACACGCGGTCTCGGAAATTACCCGGTGAAGATGGATGAAGCTGCTGCTGACCATTATATCAAAATGGCGGATGGTGACTACCGTGTTCTATTGAACGCACTCGAGCTCGCCGTCTTGACAACGCCGGAAGTGGACGGACAGATTCATATCACGCTCGAGGTCGCCGAAGAGTCAATTCAACAGAAGTCGATCAAGTACGATAAGACGGGTGACCGTCATTATGACGTCATCTCGGCGTTCATTAAATCGATTCGCGGGTCGGACCCGGATGCGGCGCTTTACTGGCTAGCCGTCATGATCGAGGCTGGCGAATCGCCGCGCTTCATCATGCGTCGCCTTTACGTCCATGCCGCCGAAGATATCGGAATGAGCGACCCGAACGCACTACTCATCGTGGATGCGGCGGCTCGAGCGAGCGAATACATCGGTTTCCCGGAAGCTCGCATCCCGATTGCAGAAGCTGTCCTCTATTTGGCGACCGCACCAAAATCAAATGCGGTCATCACCGCCATCGACAAGGCACTCCATCACGTCCGGACAGTCGAGGGTGGACCTGTCCCCGTACATCTCCGTGACGCTCATAGTCCAGGGGCTCGCGAACTCGGAAACGGGGTCGGATACAAATACCCACACGATGAAAAAGATGGGTTCGTTCCTCAAAACTACTGGCCCGAAAACTTAGCCCGAAAACGACCAACCTACTATAAACCGACGCCACGTGGGTTCGAGCAACAGATTCAAAAGCGGCTCGATTATTGGGAAAAACGACGCGACTCGAAATGAGCCAGCGTCGTTTTATTTTTGGATGCGGTTGATTTCGACGCCCGCTTTTTCGAGCAAATCGTTAATGACGTAACCGGCAGCCACGAGTCCTGCAACCGATGGGACGAACGCGTTCGAACTCGGTGGCATCTTCGCTTTGCGAATCGGAGCGTCTTTCTTCCCGACGACTTCATTCACGTCTTCACGTGTCACAATCGGAGACTCATCCGAGAAGACGACCGGAACACCTTTGTAGATTTTTTCTTTACGTAGACGGGTACGGACCATCTTCGCAATCGGGTCGTATGACGTGTCTTTAATGTCGACGACTTTGATACGTGTCGGGTCCATCTTGTTCGCCATCCCCATGCTCGAGATGACCGGGATGCCGCGACGCTTACATTCTACGATTAAATGGATCTTATAAATGATCGTGTCCGAGGCGTCGATGACGTAATCGATATTTTGAGCGAAGAACTCTTCGTATGTCTCTTCTGTATAAAACATTTTCAATTGGACGAGGTCTAAGTCCGGGTTGATGTCGAGGAGACGTTTCCCCATCGCTTCGACTTTCGGTTGACCGACCGTCGACAATAATGCATGGATTTGACGGTTGACGTTCGTGATATCGATGTCATCTTTGTCGACGAGGACGATACGTCCGACACCACTGCGTGCAAGTGCCTCTGCCGCAAATGAGCCGACACCGCCGACACCTAAAATCGCGACCGTTTTATTCTTTAGAGCATCAAGGCCTTCAGAGCCGATGGCCAATTCATTTCGTGAAAACTGGTGTAACATATTTCTTCCTCCAACTAATTCTATTTTCTCATACTATTTTACTCGGAATTATATTCAAAAAAAAGACGTCTCGCGACGTATTTACAAAAAAATCGATGGGGCCCGGAGTGCCGTGACGATGCCTTGCTTTTGAACCTGCGTATGCAGGTGGGTGACCTAGCGTTTCCTTCACAAGTCCTCCTGCACGTGATGAGGCAGTTGATCTGGTTAGCAGTTCGGTCTCCCGTATTCAAAGTGTTGGCTCAAAATAACGAAGGCGGCTCTCGTACACCTCAGGTATCCCATCTGTTGATTTAACTATAGCGCTTCTGTAAAAAGAAGTCAATGAGAAACACCGACTTCTCGTGACAGTTTGGTCACAACCATTTGTTACGAAACGCACCATCTGGATCGTACGTGAACTGTTGACGCTCGATGTTGAAACGTCGATTTCGTGAGTCGTTTCCGACACCCGCCTGGTACGCCCAATTCCCCCAATTGCTCGCCACGTCGTAATCGATCAGTTTCGATTCAAAGTAGGCAGCCCCATAACGCCAGTCTTGCTCTAACTCTTTGGCGAAATAATTGGCCACGATTTGTCGTCCCCGATTGGACATCCATCCCGTCGCATTCAGTTCACGCATGAACGCATCAACGAAATCGACACCCGTCTCTCCCCGTCGCCATTTTCCAATGACGTCCGTGTCGACGCGCCAGTCTTTTCGTTTCGAGCGGATTCCTTGTGACCGAAATAATTTTTTCCCTTGTTCGAGCGCAACCCATTGGAAAAATTCACGCCACAAGAGTTCAAAGTAGAGCCAATAGGTCGATTCGTTCACTCCATGCGTTCGTTCATGCGCTTCAAGTTCAAAGAACACTCTCCGTGGCGATAATGACCCGTTCGTCAAATACGCAGACAGCTTCGTCGAGTCATCGACTCCAAACCCATTCCTCGTCTCTTTATATGTTCGAATCGGTACGGACAAATAGTCATTCAACCGACGCTTCGCAGCCAGTTCGCCACCTTTAAACGGAAATGCCGTCCTTGGGTCTTGCTCGACTTCTTGAACCGGAAACGGGAACGTCACCTCGCGCGTGGCAGCCGTCGCCTTTCGGGAAATTAGTTCACGAGGACGGACATCATATTCGACCTTTTTTCGGAACTCTGTGAAGAGAAACGGCATCTTCTCGAACGGGATGTCTTCTTCATCAAACAATGTGAAGCCTTCAAACGTTTTGTACTCCCCCTTCCACTTTTTCATTACCTCCTCTTCACGCCGACGCTCATTGTACCCGATGGCCCGTTGAAACAAGAGACGGTCGGTCGGGTCGAGCGTTTCGAGCGGATGTCCGACATGGACAAAAAACGGGATCCCGAGCGCATCCAATGAACCGGCCACATCCTCTAACGATTCTTTCAAGAAATGGAGTCGTTCGCTCCCGAGCGGAAGGACGCCATAACGATTTTCGACAAGTTGTTTTGGACTGATAAAATAATGACCTTCAATCGGTTCATCATGACGCAATGCTTCCTCGAGGGGCAAATGATCATCGACACGTAAATCGTTTTGATACCAAATGATTGTTTTCATGAATAGACCTCCTCCACTCCTTAGTATGATGGGTTTATATGCAGTTCATAAGAATAGAATGTGCTAGAGATATGTTTTTAAAATCAATTTGTGTGGAATATATTGTTCTAGAAGAGAAAGGGGTGCAGCATAATGGCTAAGAAAGGCAAAATGGGAACATTGATCAAAATCGCGACGGCGGTCGCACCGTTCGTCTACGATTACTATAAAAAGAACAAAGCAAAGAAATCACCGAAGAAATGAATCCAGCGTCTCAGCCAACAAGCTGAGGCGTTTTTTCATGTTTTCAAATCGAATGTGCTAAGATAAATCAATCATTTCATGGAAACGAGGCGATGTTCGTGCACGTTCGATCTATCCACTTTTTACGTATTCTTTTCAAATGGGGTCTCTTCATGACTGGGTTGTTCTTGCTCGCACTCGGGTCATCTATCATGATCACGGCAAATCTCGGTGTCTCCACCTGGGACGTCCTCCATATCGGGATTGCCCATCACCTTCCGATTTCAATCGGGACGGTGATTTTATGCGTGGGACTTCTACTCGTCCTATTCAAATACATACTCGACCGAATCCGCCCTCAATTCGGCACGCTCGTCAACGCGGTGTTTGTCGGGGTATTTATGAACCTGATTTTGAACGAGCAATGGCTCCCGGCATTCGATGGCTTATTTGTAAATGTCGTTTGGCTCACGTTCGGGATATTCGTGATGGGGATGGGAGCCGGTTTGTACGTCGCCGTCGGATATGGAGCTGGTCCACGAGATGGACTAACACTCGCATTAGCAGACCGTTTTCAAACGTCCGTCCGTTCCATGCGGACTTGGATGGAGCTGATCGCCTGTCTCATCGGTTGGGCACTCGGTGGACCACTTTTCTTCGGTACCGTCCTGTCGATTTTCCTCATCGGTCCGTTCTTCCAGTTCTGGTTGGAACGCTTCCGTCTGTTCATCGCCTACGTCGATCGCCTGAAAGTCAAATTTGCATAAAAAAGAGAATTAATACTTATATGTTCCCCGATAGGTAGATAGGTAAGGTAACAATCTTGATTATCTATTTGGAGGTTGTTTTTTACATTAATACAACATTTTTAAAGTGTGAACTGCTCCCTCCAAGCACAGAATGACAATTAATAATCTGTTCAAGCAGTCTAAACGCTTTTGAAAAATTTTAAATGTAGAACGACGGGTAAATCTCTACATCCAAATGAATTCCTCTATAGTTCTGAAACTTTGGCAAATATTATATTTCCCCATCTAAGCCCACAATAGTCTCAATTGAGAATTTTCAAAAAATCAGTGGTCCGGAAGCAATCTTTCATCTTGTCAAAGAGGAGACAGATGTCTCTCTAGTAAATTCAAGTTTTCCATTTCGCTTACCGAGACGATAATCTTCATAATGATAAGATAATAGAACCCTACTCAATCTCCAATAAGAGGGGAAATCGATAATTTTTTGGTTATTATTTCCACTTATGTGTTTATATTCAATCGAAGGTGGATTTCTAATTCTCGCCTAAAAAAACATACGCTTTAAGACAATCTGAAATACGGACTGTACTTAAGCGTATGGCTCTAAAGAAATCGATATATTTTGCGACTGGCACTAGTAGAAAAAATTATAAATATACTTTACCGTACAATTGACGCTGAGCACGATAATTCAGTGCTATATAAAGGAACAGGGGAAGTGTTGTTAAAGAAAGGATGAGGAATTTACTTTCAGTGAAGAACGATAATGAGTATATTGCAAAAACAGAGACACTATTTAATAAAATATACCTTCTATACTCTAGAACAGTGAAAAAATATGGGGTTTGTTTACCGAAGTATAACAACAAGAGCCCTATGAGCAGTAAGATTCTGAATTCACTGGTAATTAGGTTGTTCAGTATGGCATGAGAGATAGTATTCGCAACAATGCCAAAACCGATACAAACAAAAACATGAGTGAGAATTAATACATATCCTTTTGGATCATTATGACTTTCTTGTAGCAGGGGTAGAGAGTCAAAGTAGATCCACCATACTGCTCCAATCAGTAAAAAGCCGACAAATGCATTGGATATAACAGCTTGGGAAAAATCAATTTCTCGTAAAGAGTAAGAAATTGAAATGATTGATTCACCGAGTAAAATGATGACTAAAAGACCAAGTCGTTCAATAAAATGTTCACGATCAATGTTTTTGATAGCGGAAGATTTTAGTAAAAAGACAGGAACTAAAATTTAAATAAACATTCCTACGAGAAATAAGACGAAATTAAAGGGCTGTGGTATAAATGCGGCAATAATAAAGAGCACTATACCTGAAGAAATGATTTTTATTTGATTTTTTTTATAAATAATGAGTCACTTTTATCCTGATTATCTACTCTCATATACATTACTAAATAAATCGCTTGAATACTGATGAATAAAATTGTGAAAAAAACAAAGTTTTTTTCGAGTCCACGACTTACGACGCCATTCATAATGATAATCAATAGCATAACTCCTAGAGTCAAAACACGATGTATTCTACCATCGTTGTCGAAACGATTAGAATAAATAGTATGTTGCATCCAAAGCCACCAAATCGCTAAGAAGAGAAAAGGAAATTTCCAGAAGAATGCTCCGTCTAAGTGATTGTGATGTGTATGACCAAAACTATGAATTAGCTCACCCAAAAACACTACAAAAATCAGGTCGAAAAATAGTTCCAACCAAGACGCATGCCTGCCTTCACTCTCGTAAAGTCTCTTTATTATACATTTCACCTCTTCATTTAATTTATTTTACTTGAAACGGGTATATGTTTCTTAAATGCCCAAAAAATATTAATAATATCTACTAATCGAACTTGAGGAGGTATACTATGACAAACATTCTAGTGCTGGGAGCGAATGGGCGAATTGCTAAAAAGGCTATCCCGCTTTTACTTGAGTCGTCTGAAGTCCAATTAACATTGTTCTCAAGAAATAAGAACACAGAAATAGGAATAAATCAAAACGTTAGATGGATAGAAGGCGATGTATTGAATTCTAGCGACTTAAAAAATGCCTTGTCTGCTCAAGATATTGTCTATGCTAATTTGTCAGGAGATATGGGGAAGTTCGCTGAAAAAATAGTGAGGGCGATGGAGGAAGTTAACGTTAAACGCTTAATTTTCATTGTTTCATTAGGTATTTTTGACGAAGTTCCAGGTAAATTCGGAAAATGGAATAATGAAATGATAGGTGAATATCTCCCATCATTTCGTGAGGCATCTGACATTATCGAAGCCAGTGATCTATTGTATACCTTAATTCGTCCAGCATGGCTCACTGATTATGACGAGGTAGATTACGAGGTTACGCTTAAAGGGGAAGACTTCAAGGGAACTGAAGTATCAAGAAAGAGCGTGGCGGCATTGGTCAATTCCATTTGCCGAGATCCTTCCTTGTATGTCCGTGAAAATATTGGAGTAAATAAACCAAATACGGATGGAGAAAAACCTGCTTTTTATTGAAAAATAATTTAAGTTACCTTTCCATGACAATAGTCTAACATGTCCAGTACAATTTTTTGATTTGAAAACTACTCTAAATTATTTTATATACAAGAAGTCGATATTTGATCGATACAATATCAACTCAGTCAATAGTCTGTCCTTCAGGGATGGATACTCGCCATGGCGAGTTAACAAATTCGACTAAACGGTTTGAGCTCTGTCGAATAAAGATCTCAAACCGCTTAGGTCGACTTTGATTATTTGCCCTATCTACATTTGCAGGGAGAAATTTATGCAAAACGCAGACAGTTGTTTAAAGCAACAATACAACCTTTCCGAACTTACCGGATTGTTTGAAATACGTTTGTGCCTCACGCGCCTCTTCGAGCGGGAACGTCCGATCGATGACCGGTTTGAGCTTCCCTTCTGCAATCGACCGCAACATTTCTGCGAACTCATGACGTGTCCCGAGTACAGACCCGTACATGGCGATATGCTTCAAGTAGAGTGTCCGGAAATCGAGATGGGTCGTCTGCCCACCGGCAGAACCGGATATACAGAACTTCCCACCCTTCTTCAATACTTGAAGAGACACATCAAACAACGCATCCCCGACAACATCAAGCACGGCATCGACCGGACCACCGTTCGCAGCGATGATGTCCTCGGCGAGCGTCTCAGAACGATAAGAAAACACTTCTGTTGCCCCGAACGCCTTTAACTCTTTCTCATTCTTCAAATCACCGACGATGGCGAACACCTTTGCACCAAAAACGTTCGCGGCAATTTGAACGTTGAGTGAGCCGACCCCACCGCTCGCGCCTGTGACGACAATCGTTTCACCGGAACGGATGTGTAACTGCTCGTTCATATGCCATGCCGTGAGTCCGCTCACAGAAAAGACCGCACTCTCGACAAAATCATCAAGTGGCATATCAAAACAAAGGTCAGCCGGCCAGGCTACGTATTCTGCGTAACCTCCGTCATATTCCGACCCGATGAAGGACATATCGTCCGACAAATGTTCTTTTCGTTCAGGACCGCTCGAGGTGAATGGGAACAAGACGACGTGGCGTCCCATCATCCCTTGGTCGACCCCGTCCCCGAGCTCGACGATTTCTCCTGTGATATCCGATCCTGGAATACGCGGGAACTGGACGCCTTCCGGACGCCAACCTGACTTCTCACCAGTTCCGTAAGCCCCTTCTCTCATCCATATTTCTGTATTGTTAATCGCACAGGCACGTACCTTGATCAGCACTTCTCCAGCTTTCGGTGATGGTTTTGGGATATCAACCACTTGAAGTTGATCGACATCTCCATATCCTACGACTTGTACAGCTTTCATGGTGTATCTTCCTCCTTCTCTTTCGCTCATCCATATGTATTTACCCACGAACTACCCATATCACGCCAGAAAGGCCACCTTTTAAAAGGTGACCTCCCGTTTAAAGCTGTTGACGTTGTAATAGGTTCGTGAAGACGCCGCCTTTTTGGCTAAGCTCTTCATGCGTCCCATCTTCTACGATTCCTTCTGCCGTCACGACAAGAATGCGATCGGCATTTTTTACTGTCGCTAAACGGTGGGCGATGATGAGCGTCGTTCGATTCGCCGCCAATTCATTGAGTGAATCTTGAATGATCGCTTCAGTTTCCGTGTCGAGCGCCGAGGTCGCCTCATCCAAAATCAAAATCGGCGGATTTTTCAAGAACATGCGCGCAATGGCGATCCGTTGTTTCTGACCACCCGAGAGCTTCAGTCCCCGTTCACCAATCTGTGTGTCGAGACCGTGCTCGAGTTCCTCGACGAGCGTCCCAAGATGCGCTTTCTCGACCGCATGCATGATGTCCGCATCGGTCGCATCGAGCTTTCCGTAAGCGATATTCTCACGTAGCGTACCGGCAAACAAGAAGACGTCCTGTTGCACGATTCCAATTTGACGACGTAAGCTCTCTTTCGTCATGTCGCGGATATCCATGCCGTCAATCGAGATGGCACCATTCGTCACATCATAAAAGCGAGGGATGAGTGAACAGATGGTCGTTTTCCCCGCTCCGCTCGTCCCAACTAATGCGACGGTTGTTCCTGCCTTGATCGACAAGTCAATATCCGTCAACACTTGGCGGTAGTCCGAGTAGCCAAACGAGACGTCGTCAAAGACGATATCGCCCTTCAACGTCTCGACTTCGATCGCATTCGCACGGTTCTCGATGTCTGGCTCTTCATCGAGCAACTGCGTGAATCGCTTGAACCCGGCCATCCCTTTCGGATACATCTCGAGAAGCGCCGTGATCTTTTCAATCGGCTTAATGAGTAAGTTCATGTATAAGATGAACCCGACGAGTTGTCCGTACGATAATTGTCCTTCGTACGTTAAGTACGCCCCGTAGACGAGGACGAGCAACGTCATCAGACGCGTCGTGATGTAAATGCCTGCGAGCGACGTACTCATGACGCGATATGCCTCAATCTTCGAGCCGCGATAGAAGTTGTTGTCTTTTTGGAAACGTCCGATCTCGAATGCCTCGTTCGTAAACGACTGGACGACACGTGCCCCGGACACACTGTCCTCGACACGTGCGTTCACTTCCCCGATGTTCGTGTACATCTTTTGCCACGCCTTGTTCATATTCTTATTCGCATACGTGATCATGATGATCAGGAACGGTACCGCGACAACGGTGACGAGTGCGAGTTCCGGGTCGATCGAGAACATGATCCCGAACGCACCTAGTAACGTCATGATGGCGATAAAGAAGTCTTCCGGTCCGTGGTGCGCCACTTCCCCGATGTCGAACAAGTCGTTCGTCACCCGGCTCATCAAATGTCCGGTCTTATGATTATCAAAGAAGCGGAACGACTGTTTATGGATATGCGTGAACAACTCTTCCCGCATGTCCGTCTCGATGTTGATCCCGAGCTTGTGTCCCCAGTAGTTGACGACATACTGCATCATCATGGCCAATATGTATAGAATCAACAGACCGATGCTGACGATGATAATCCAGTTCCATTCCCCACCCGGCAACAAGTCGTCGATGAACCATTGAACGGCGAGCGGAAACCCGAGTTCAAGCAACCCGACGAGAATTGCGAATGAAAAATCGAGGATAAATAGCTTTTTATGTGGTCGATAATAATTAAAAAAACGTGAAATCATTCTCTTTCCCCCTTCTCAACACTCTAAGTGTACGCTTTTTTCCGAAAGGTGGAAAACAGGATGCATCCCTTTTTCATTCTTTTTTCAATCGGCGTATAATGAAAGTAAGGAGTGAGACACATGCATGTACACATTACAGAACGTGCCCTCGAACGAATCGAGTCATTGAAAGGCGAACGTGAGGGACAGATGCACCTTTTCTATGAGACGGAAGGTTGCGGCTGTGGAAATAGCGGGATTTTCGAAATTCGATACGTCACGGAGAAGACCCCAGAAGACGTCGAAATCGAATCGAACCTTGGTCCGATCTTAATCAAAAACTGGACGAAAGTGTTTTTAGACGAACAGATGAAAATCGACTTCCTTGAAGACCGTCGTACGCTCGTCTTGAAAAGTGACGGACAAGTATTCAATTCGAACCTTCTCGTCACGGACGGCACGGGTTGTCAGTTGAACGTCCCGAGCCGATGAAACAGACGCTGAAACAACATCCGAAACTCCTCATTCTCTTTTTCGTGAGTTTCGGGCTTGGACTGCTTGGGATTTATTTAGCGTTCATCGATTCAGTCTATACGATGTCCGCCGTCATCGCCTCGCTGTTTGCGTTTGGTTTTGCGTTGCAACAAACAGGTAAAGAAATGGAAAAATAGGGATATAAGGTATTTATATTAATTCCGTGTGGTACAATTTTGAAAAGGAGGTTGTATCATGTGGTTCAAAAAGAAGTTTCTTAACTATCCCACCGCAATCTGGGGTGTATTCATTACTGGACTTTGGGTATGGTTTAGCATCCGCTTTCAAGAAAATTTATCCTCTTTTTTCATAAACTTTACGTATATCGGTTTTGGTCTTGCTGTCTTTCTTTTCATAGCGGTCGTTATAGAATCGAGTAAATCGAAATCTGATACGAGTTATAAAAATGATAGGTAATTAGTTTAATCAACAATGATGAGAAGGTGTCGTACCGTTCGTTCGACCCTTCTTTTCTATAGGCTTAAGGAGGATTTGAAATTGAAACGCTACATGATTCATTGTCAAAACATCGACGTCCGTGTTACTGAATGGGGCAAACGCGATAAACCCGTCATCTTTTGTTTGCACGGTCTCGGAAGTACCGCTCTCAGTTTCATCGAAGTCGCAGACAAACTAAAAGATGATTATTTTCTCCTCGCAATTGACGCACCGGGCCATGGTATGTCCCAATCTTTTCAAGATGACCATACATACGATTTCCCACAATTCTGTGAGTGGCTGAATGAATTACTCGATATGCTCAATGTGAATCGTTTTTATTTCCTTTCTCATTCTTGGGGATCGTTCATTCACCTTTACTATTTGATTGAATATGGCACACGTGTCGACGGTTCGATTTTGATTGATGGTGGCTATCAAAGTAAGCGACTGCGTGGAGATTCTCCTGAAAGCGAAGCTGCATTTTATGAAAAGGACTTCGAAGGATATTGTGAGTCATGGAATGAATTTGAGACGATTGCGGTATACGATGGTATTTCAAGACGTTCATCGCTTTTAAACTTGGCCGCTCAAGACCTAGCTCTACATAAAGATAACCGCTACTATTGGCACGCTAGAGGAAGAACTGGTGCAGCGATTATCAAATCGATGTATCGTGACGAAATTTTAGAGTTTTTGCCCCGTGTCCAAACAAACTTAATTACTCTATTGCGGGCAACACTTCCAGCAGAAGATGAGCCGTTTAAAGTCGATGCGTCAAATCAGTTAGCCAAATTGACTGGTGCCCTTATAAAGGCCGTTCCATCTACTTCGCACATGCTTCATTGGGACAACCCAGACCGAGTCGTTCAAGAAGTTAAAGAAAACTGGATCACATCTGTTTCCTTGTAAAAAAGGAGATTCGCCGCGGCGAATCTCCTTTTGAATACTTATTTCTTCTCTTTTACTGCCGTACGAATCGACAACTCTTCAAGTTGTGCGTCCGCGACCGGGCTCGGTGCTTGCGTGAGCAAGTCGCTTGCCGAAGCCGTTTTCGGGAAGGCGATCGTGTCGCGAAGGTTCGAACGACCCGCAAGAATCATGACGAGACGGTCGAGACCGAGTGCGATTCCCGCGTGTGGTGGTGTACCGTATTCGAACGCTTCGAGTAAGAAGCCGAACTGTTCAACTGCTTCTTCTTGCGTGAAGCCGAGCAATTTGAACATGCGCTCCTGGATGTCACGCTCGTAAATACGCTGTGAACCACCACCGAGCTCGTAACCGTTCAAGACGAGGTCATAGGCGATGGCGCGTACGCTTGCCGGGTCTGTCTCGAGAAGGTGAAGGTCTTCACGGTTTGGCATCGTGAACGGGTGGTGGTTCGCATAGAAGCGACCGTCTTCTTCTTCAAACGTCACGAGTGGGAAGTCTGTCACCCATAGGAAGTTGAATTTCGACTCGTCGATGAGACCGAGGTCGTGTCCGAGTTTGACGCGGAGTGCGCCAAGGCTGTCTGCGACGACAGTTGGTTTCGATGCGACGAAGAGGAGAAGGTCTCCTGCTTCTGCATTCGTCGCTTCGATCAACTTCTGTGCGTACGTTTCGTCGAAGAACTTCGCAATCGGACCGTTCAAGCCTTCCGCTGTCACTTTGAGCCATGCGAGACCTTTCGCACCGTAAACCGCTGTGAATTCTTGAAGCTTATCGATGTCTTTACGTGAGAAGTTGTCCGCCTCACCTTTGACATTGATTGCTTTGACTTGTCCGTTTGATTCGAGTGCGGCGTCAAATACTTTGAAGCCGGCACCTTTCACCGCATCAGCCACGTCGATGAGTTCAAGCCCGAAACGAGTGTCAGGTTTGTCCGAACCGAAACGGCGCATCGCTTCTTCGTGTGTCATACGTTCGAACTTCGCTGGTGTGTCCGTACGACCGAGCGTCGATTCCATAACTTGTCCCATCATTGATTCCATCATCGCCATCAAGTCTTCGATGTCCATGAAGCTCGTCTCGATGTCGACTTGCGTGAACTCAGGTTGACGGTCTGCACGAAGGTCTTCGTCACGGAAGCAGCGTGCGATTTGGAAGTAACGGTCAAATCCTGCGACCATGAGCAGCTGTTTGAAGAGCTGTGGTGATTGCGGGAGTGCATAGAACTCTCCACTGTGGACACGGCTCGGTACGAGATAGTCACGTGCGCCTTCAGGTGTCGACTTCGTCAAAATCGGCGTTTCGACTTCGAGGAACTCTTGCTCCGTCAAGAAGTTACGAATCGTGTTCGACGTCTTCGAGCGGAGACGGAACGTCTCTTGAAGCGCTGGACGACGAAGGTCGAGGTAACGGTATTTGAGGCGAAGGTCTTCTGAGACGTTTTCCGCTTCATCACCGATCGGGATTGGTGTCATCTTCGCCGCGTTCAAGATGTTGATCTCAGACGCGATGACTTCGATGTTTCCTGTCGGCATGTTCGGGTTCTTGTTCTCACGTTCGAGAACCGTTCCTTTCACGTCGAGGACATACTCGCTACGAATCGTTTCCGCGAGTTGGTGGACTGCTTCGTTTTCCGGGCGTACGACGACTTGGACGATTCCTGTGCGGTCACGAAGGTCGATGAAGATGAGTCCCCCGAGGTCACGACGTTTTTGTACCCATCCTTTTAATTGTACTTCTTGGCCGATGAGTGACTCTGTCACGCGGCCGTTCATATGTGTGCGTCCGATCATTGTCCTGCTCCTTCCGATAATTCACGAATTTTGTCTGCGACGGCCGAGAGTGGCACATCGACTTGTTCACCAGTCGTCATATCTTTCAAGGCGGCTGCCCCGCGCTCGACTTCATCATCCCCTAAGATGACTGTGAACTTGGCTTTCAGGCGGTCTGCCTGCTTAAATTGTCCTTTGAACTTGCGTCCTTGGTAATCACGGTCTGCCTTGAAACCTTCCATGCGGAGGAGTTGCAAGAGGCGTGTCGCAGTCAATTCGACTTCTTTCTCGCCTTGCGCGACGATAAAGACATCAAGACCTGTTTCGAGTTCAGGTAAGACTCCTTCATTCTCCAATGCGAGGATGAGGCGCTCCAACCCGATCCCGAAACCGATTCCCGGCATATCCGGTCCACCGATATCTTGTACGAGACCGTTATAGCGTCCACCGCCACAAAGTGTCGTGATGGCTCCGAACCCTTCTGCCTCGGACATGATTTCAAACGCTGTGTGCGTATAGTAATCGAGTCCACGAACGAGTGTCGGATCGACTTCGTAGGCGACGCCGAGTGCATCGAGTTGTGCGAGCACTTGGTCGAAGTAGGCTTTCGATTCTTCGTTCAAATACTCAAGGATCGACGGTGCTGTCTTCATCGATGGGTGATCGCGGTCAACCTTACAATCCAAGATGCGAAGCGGGTTCTTGTAAAGACGTGACTGGCAGTCTTGGCAAAGTTCGTCTGCCACCGGCTCGAAGTGACGGATGAGCGCATCGCGGTGGGCGTTGCGGCTTTCCGCGTCCCCAAGCGAGTTGACGACGACTTTGATTTTCTGAAGCCCAAACGACTTATAGATCGAGTAGGCGAGGCTGATGACTTCAGCGTCAACGGCCGGATCGCTACTTCCGATCGCTTCGACACCGTATTGGTGAAGCTGACGGAAGCGGCCTTTTTGCGGACGCTCATAGCGGAACATCGGTCCCATGTAGTAGAGCTTCGTCGGTTGGTCCGGATTTCCGAACAGTTTGTTCGTCACGAACGCACGGACGACAGATGCCGTTCCTTCTGGGCGAAGTGTGTACTCGTCTTTCCCTTTCTTCACGAGCGTGAACATCTCTTTTTGTACGATGTCCGTCGTTTCCCCGACACTGCGTGTGAACAGGTTCGTTGTTTCAAAGATTGGTGTGCGGATCTCTTTATAGTTGTAACGGGCGCTCATGTCGCGAAGTTTTTCCTCGACATATTGCCACGTCTCGACCGTGCCCGGAAGCAGGTCTTGTGTACCGCGTGGTGCTTTCATCATCACATTTCCCTCCTTAAAAAATACAAAAAGGCCCTCGTCCGCAAAGGGACGAGAGCCTGTGTAAGTTTCCCGTGGTACCACCCTCGTTGCAGAGCCATTACTTGAAACTCTGCCACTCGAAATCGGTTAACGCCCGATGAGACGGCTCCCCCTACTTATTTTCAAGGGAGCACCTCCAAAGTGTCGTTCGGGTCATCATCCAGTCGATGCTTTCAGCCAAGGCATCGCTCTCTTTGCTGGTGGGTTGACCGTACTCTTCTTTATCATAGGTGTTTGACTATATGCTTCATGATGCCGAATCAAGCCGGCATCTGTCAAGCGTTTTTTTCGAGCATGAGTGTGACCGGTCCGTCATTGACGAGTGCGACGTCCATCATCGCACCGAAGCGTCCCGTCTCGACGACGAGCCCGTTTGACCGGAGTCGCTCATTGAATTTTTCATAGAGCGTCTCGGCCATGTCCGGTTTTGCGGCCTTTGTAAAAGCAGGTCGCCGCCCTTTCATCGTATCTCCATACAATGTGAATTGCGAGACCGACAAGATTTGACCGGACACATCTTGAATCGATAAGTTCATCTTTTCTTGATCGTCCTCGAAGACGCGAAGTCCGGTCACCTTATCGGCGAGCCAGTTCACTTCTTCTTCAGTATCTTCATGTGTCACACCGACGAGAAGCAAGTATCCGGCGTTGATTGCCCCGACGACTTCTTCCTCGACTGTGACCGATGCTTCTTTCACTCGTTGCAATAATACACGCACGTTCCTCTTCCTTTCGTCACGTCATCATGACTCGGCTGACCGAATACACGTCTGAGATTTGTTTGATGCGCTCGACGACTTTCTGCAAGTGATTCACGTTCGGAATCGAGATCGTCATCGAGATGCGGGCTTGTTTGTTTTGGTCGCCCCGACCGCTGACGGCCACGATATTCGTATTCGTCGCCGATACTGCTTGAAGGACGTCGTTCAAGAGACCTGAACGATCATATCCCGTGATTTCGATATCGACGTTATAGTTCTTCTCTTTCGCTTGTCCGACTTCCCATTCGACGTCAAGAAGACGCTCCGGATGTTGTTCATTGACGATGTTCAAGCAGTCTTTCCGGTGAATCGAGACCCCGCGTCCACGGGTGATATATCCGACGATTTCATCTCCCGGGACCGGGTTACAGCAACGGCTCATACGGACGAGCATATTGTCGATTCCTTTGACCGTTACGCCCGCTTCCGTCGTTTTTTTCTTCGGTGCCTGACTGACTTTTAGTTCGCTGATCGCTTCAGAAAGTTCGAGTTTCGGCTCTTTCCGCTGCTTCTCCGTCAATTTATGTGCGACTTGAGCGGCCGTGATGCCTTGGTAACCGACAGCGGCATACATCTCTTCCTCGTTTCCGAAGTTGAACTTCTCGACGACGATACTGAGTGCCGGCTCATCGATCACTTCTTTCGGTTCAAAACCAAGCTTCTTGATTTCTGCCTCGACGAGATCTTTCCCTTTCTCGACGTTCTCTTCACGCTGTTGACGTTTGAACCATTGACGAATCTTGTTCTTCGCCTGACTCGAAACAGCGAGTTTCAACCAGTCCTTACTCGGTCCATAACTGTGCTTCGACGTGATGATTTCAATGATGTCACCCGTCTCGAGTTTGTAGTCGAGCGGGACCATCCGACCGTTCACTTTCGCACCTGTCATGCGATGGCCGATTTCCGTGTGGATCCGGTAGGCGTAGTCGATTGGGACAGAGCCTTTCGGCAATTCGAATACGTCCCCTTTTGGTGTGAAGACGTAGAGCATATCGCTAAAGAAGTCGACTTTAAGCGACTCCATGAATTCCTCGGCATCGGTCGTATCTTTTTGAAGCTCAAGAATCTCACGAAGGTGAGCAATCTTCTCATCGAATCCGTTCGTCGAGACGTTCTTCCCTTCTTTATACGCCCAGTGTGCCGCGATCCCGAACTCGGCGATGAAATGCATGTCTTTCGTCCGAATCTGGACTTCAAGCGGTTCACCTTTCGGCCCGATCACGGTCGTATGGAGCGACTGGTACATGTTCGGCTTCGGCATGGCGATATAATCTTTGAAGCGTCCTGGCATCGGCTTGTATTGCGTGTGGATGATCCCAAGTACCGCATAACAATCGCGGATCGAGTCGACGATAATGCGGACCGCCATCAAATCATAAATTTCATTGAATTCTTTTTTATGCTTCACCATCTTATTGTAGATGGAATAGATATGTTTCGGTCGGCCGTTCACGTCGGCATCAATATGCACTTCTTCAAGAACTCCGTTCACTTCCGTGATGACAGAAGTGACGAGCGCTTCTCGTTCCGTTCGCTTCTGTTTCATCATCGAGACGATCTTGTAGTATTGCTGCGGGTTGATATAACGTAACGAAATATCCTCGAGCTCCCACTTAATCGTCGAGATCCCCATCCGGTGTGCGAGCGGGGCAAAGATTTCAAGCGTTTCTTCGGCCTTTTGGACCTGCTTTTCTTTCGGCATATGCTGAAGTGTCCGCATGTTGTGGAGACGGTCCGCGAGTTTGATCAAGATGACGCGCACGTCTTCCGCCATCGCGATAATCATCTTCCGATGGTTCTCGGCGAGTTCTTCTTTTTTCGACTTGTATTTGATCTTACCAAGTTTCGTGACGCCATCGACGAGCATGGCCACGTCCGGACCGAAGTCGTCCGTCAATTGTTGTAACGAAATATCCGTATCTTCGACAACATCATGCAAGAGCGCTCCGATAATCGTCGTGGCATCTAAGCCGATATCAACGAGAATACCGGCCACTTGGACCGGATGGAGGATATAGGGCTCGCCCGAACGTCGGAACTGACCGGTATGATGAAGTTTTGCGTATTCGTAAGCGCGTTTCACTTCGGCTATATCGTCGTCACCCATATACTCCCCGAGCGCGTCGAGAAGATCCTCAATACTTACGATTTGTTTTTTGGTCATAACATTCGACACCCTTTTTCTTACCGCTCCAATCGACTCAGATTCGTCGCAGCATGGTAGTAGTTTATATTCAAGATTCTCTAATTTTTATAACCATTATCGAAAAAATCTGACGACCTGTCAAAGGTTGTAGGTTATTTTCCTCAAAAACTATTCAAAAACGGGAAGCATATGCTTCCCGTTTAACAATTAGTCTTCGTATCGGATGAGTGAGAAGACGTCATATCCTTCAAGACGCTCACGTCCACCGAGTCCGTCGAGTTCAATCAAGAACCCGATTCCTGCCACAACTCCACCGAGTTGTTCAATCATTTTGATTGTCGCTTCAATCGTACCACCTGTTGCGAGCAAGTCGTCGAGGATGACGACTTGTTGTCCAGGTTGGATTGAATCTTTGTGCATCGTTAAGATGTCTGTTCCGTACTCGAGACCGTATGATACACGTACTGTCTCACGTGGTAACTTTCCTTCTTTACGTACAGGTACGAACCCAAGTTCAAGTGCATATGCTGCCGGGCAACCGACGACAAATCCGCGCGCTTCCGGTCCAGCAATCAACTCTGCTCCACGCTCACGTGCATAAGCGACGAGCTCATCTACCGATTTCTTGTAGACTTCGCCATTTTGCATGAGTGATGTGATGTCTTTGAAGCTGATTCCTTCCTTCGGGTAATCCGCTACTTCTTTAATATGATGTTTGAAATCCATTTTATGTGTATGCCTCCTGCATCTTGTTCGATCGCAACGATTGTAACCGCTCTTTGAGCTCCGCCAATGACGCGTATACGAAACGCTCTTCGAGTTGTTGGCGCCCAATCCGGCGTTGATAGCACGGCGCCTCGGTCAAATCGCGTTTCGGTGCTTCTGGATTGACTCCAGGCAGTCCGTCTTCCATTGTAACAAGAAATTCGAGTTCAGAGAATACTTGATGCATAAATTGAATCGTATTTTTTGACCATTTTCGCTCTTTTGACAGACGAATCAGGTTTTCACGTAGATTTTTCCGTTCGCATGTCGCCATGTGTACATAATACGTTCGGAAATCCTCGCGTGATGGTAGACGCTCAAAGAAGAAATCTCCTTGACCGAATGCGCAATAGATTCGCTCGACGCCTTCATGAAGCTTTTCTGCAAGAACGTCTTCATCGTCAGGCAAATCGAGCAGGACGACGAAACGATTGAGCGGCTCGTCTCCTTCATGGAGCGGGTAGTCTTCAGTTGTCCCTTGGAACGACAAGAACGAAGTATGTTCTTTCGGTAAGTCCCTCAGCTCTTGCACCGATTTTTTCTTGCCGCGATAGTCAAACACTTGGAAGTCATCGACGCGTAAGTCTTGGATCATGAGCTGAGGCTTTCGCATCCCGTTCCATTCATTCACTTGAAGACTGCCCATCACCGAGATGTGGGCCATCTGTGAGATTTCTGAGACGACATGTCCGAACCCGAATCCGATGCCGTCGAGTTCACGCTTGTCTCCGGCGAGCTGCACTTTCAAATGTGTCGCATCGCGTCCGATTTGACGAATGTCACGAAGTTTCGCATCTGCGACGACGACGCGTGGAGAAGGGTTGCCCATGCCAAACGGCGCCAGTTTCGCAATCTCTGAAATCAAATCGAGCGAGACGTCATTGACCGTCAGCTTTAAATCGACGTTGACCCGTGGCACGAATACGTCATCTGGAATCCCTTCTGCTTGGCGATTCAGTCGTTCACGCAATTCGGCGACGTTCTCGGATTGAAGCGTCATCCCGGCAGCGGCCGGATGCCCCCCGAAGTGCGGCAAAATGTCTTCATTTTTCGAGAGTTCTTTAAATAAGTCAAACCCGTCAATCGAGCGACCCGAACCTTTCGCCTTGCCCGTCTCCGGGTCGTGGCAAAGGAGAATGACCGGACGATAGTACGCCTCGACGAGACGAGAGGCGACAATCCCGACGACACCCGGGTTCCACTTCTCACTCGCGACGACGAGCACACGGTCCTCGGTCATCGATGCTTCGACGAGTTCTTTCGCTTCAGCCGTAATCGTTTTGACGATGTCTTGACGTTCTTTATTTTGCTTGTCGAGTTGTTTCGCAAGCTCGAGCGCTTCTTCGACGTGTTCAGCTAAGAGCATCTGCAGCGCCGGCATCGCCGAATCGAGACGGCCCGCCGCATTGATCCGTGGACCGAACGCGAAACCGACCGATTCTTCGTTTAACACGCTATCACCGAGACCACACACTTCACGTAATGCTAAAATACCTGGTCGTTTCGAAGCTTCGAGTGCAGCGATTCCTTTTTTTGCGAGCAATCGGTTTTCACCGTCGAGTGGGACGAGGTCAGCAATTGTTCCGAGTACTGCCAAATCAAGCAGTTCCTCTGGCATTCTTCCTAACACGGCATGCGCCACTTTGAGGGCGACACCTGCACCGGCGAGTTTATCGTATGGATATTTCGGGTCGATGTGTGGGTGGATGATGGCATACGCGTCCGGCAATGTCTCTTTCGGCTCGTGGTGGTCGGTGATGATCAAATCGACACCAAGGTCTTTTAACAGTGTCGCTTCTTCAATCCCTGAGATTCCACAGTCCACTGTGATCACCAAGGTGAAGCCTTCGTTCGCTGCCCATTGGAACGCTTCCTTGTTCGGTCCATACCCTTCCGTGAAACGGTTTGGGATATAGCACTCGGCCATGACACCGATCTCGGTCAAGGCGTGCCACATGACGGATGAGGCACTGACACCATCGACATCATAGTCGCCATAGATGAGCACCATCTCACCTTCGTCTGCCGCCTGCTTGATCCGAGATACGACTTTTTCCATCTGTTCAAACAAATACGGGTCATGAAAGACGAGTTCTTCCTCAGCATACAAAAATGCCTTGGCCGCTTCTACGTCCTGATGTCCACGCTGAACGAGCAACGTCGCGAGTTGTGCTGATATATTTAATTCGTTTTGTAAACGTGTGACATCGTCCGGGTTCGTTTCCGGATAGAGCCACTGTTTCTTCGAATGGTACATGTCCTTCACTCCAATCAATTGTAGATTATAGCAGACCACGTGAAAGATGTGCCGTCTTGACATTTAAAAAGGTCTCCCGTTTGAAGGGAGACCCACTCGTTACGCCTCTGTGACCGGCGTATCTTTTTTCTTGTTGATGGTCGTGCGTTTGATGAGAAGCCACAAGTACGATGCGATGAAGATAGATGAGTACATCCCCATGAAGAGTCCGATAATCAATGCGAGCGAGAAGCTACGAATCGACTCGGCACCGAACACGTACAAGGCGATCGCCGTCACGAGTACCGTGATGACGGTATTGACCGAACGAACAATCGTTTCTTGAATCGATTTGTTGATGATCGACTCATAGACATCCATCGAACGAATCTTCCGTTCTTTTTCATACGACGTGATGTTCTCCCGCACGCGGTCGAACGTAACGATCGTATCGTTGACGGAGTAACCGATAATGGTCAGGATCGCTGCGATGAAGTACAAGTTAACCTCAATCCCAAAGAGTGAGAATGCGACGATCATGAAGAAAGCATCGTGTAACATCGCCACCACGGTCGCAACCGCATAAGAAAATTGGAAACGGACCGTGATGTACAGGATGATCCCAATCGACGCAACGGCTACCGCATACAAGGCATTTTTCGCCAAGTCACGACCGACTTGAGCCGACACGGTGCTGATGTTCGGGTCGTTGCCGAACTGCTCCGTGAACGCCGTCTTGACGCTCGCGACTTCTTCTTGGCCCAATTGTCCGACGAACGTCACATATGCCAAACGTCCTTCATCTGCATACTGGACGCTCGAAATCTCTTGGTCAATCCCTGCGTCATTGAACGCTTGCGTGAACTCTTCTTGCGAGACACGTTCTTCCGTTAATACCTCGACACGTGTTCCTGAGGCGAAGTCAATCCCAAGGTTCAATCCTCGGAAGAACAAGAGACCGATTCCGAGAACGACGATTGCCGTCGAAACCAAGAACATCGTGCGCATATGTTTGACGTAATTCCATTCAGTAAGCTTAAAGTTCACGGATTTCACTCTCCTTCACACCAAACCATCCTTTACGTTTGTCGAACAGACGACTTGAGACAAGGAGGTGCATCAAATAACGTGAGATGAATACGTTCGAGATGAACGTCATCGCGATTGAGATCATGAGCATAATCGCGAACCCTTTGACTGAGCTTTGTCCGAAATAGAACAAGACCGCAGCCGAGATGAGTGTCGTCAAGTTGGCATCGATGATCGTGCTAAGTGATCGGCGGTTACCGGCACGGAATGCAGACAAGACCGACTTCCCAGAGCGGAGCTCATCTTTGATTCGTTCCGCCGTAATAATGTTCGCATCGACGGCCATCCCGACCCCGAGGACGAGTGCCGCAATCCCTGGGAGCGTCAAGACCGCATTGATTCCATTGAAGAACAACATGATCAAGTTGATATACAGTACAAGCGTGATGATCGACACGAGTCCTGGTAGACGATAGAAGAACAACATGAAGATGAACACGGCAATGATCCCGATTGAAGCGGCAAACACCGTCTCTTCTAATGCGTCTTGACCGAACTGAGCCGATACCGACGTCGAGTAGATCTCGTCAAGTTTGACAGGGAGTGCCCCTGCGTTCAAGATGTCGGCGAGTTGCTTTGCACTCTCAGCTGTAGTATCCCCACCTGAAATAATAGCCTTGTCCGATAAGATTTGACTCTTGACTCGAGCATCTGAAACAATCTTCGAGTTCTCTTTTTGAATCTCTTCCTCGTATGTGTCACCTTCTTCATAATCGAGCCAGATGACGAGACGATTTTCAGGTTCGGGAAGCTGTGCGATTTCAGCAGTTACTTCACCAAATTTTTCAGCCGATTGCAAGGTTAACTCAACAACCGGTTCTCCGCTGTTAGGGTCGTACCCAAGAGCCGCACCGCGTGGCGCCAAATCTTTCCCGTCGAGCAAGACGTTGTCGTTCACGTCACGGAACGTCAATTGTGCTGTTGACGAGATGACTTCGCGCGCTTCGTTTTGGTTCGATACGCCAGCGAGCTGGACACGGATTCGATTGTTCTCTTCGATTCGAACGTCCGGTTCGGAAACCCCGAGGACGTTGATTCGGTTGTTGATGGCGCGAACGGTTGCATTCATCGCCGACTCGTCGATGACATCGCCGTCTTCGAGCGGTTGTACTTCATACAAAACTTCGAATCCACCTTTTAAGTCGAGTCCGAGGTTTGTGTTCTTGACGACCCAAGGTGTCGAGAACACAGCGAGCAGGATCGTCGCAATCATGATGATCGCGAAAATCGCAATGTTGCCTTTTTTGTACATACGACTATTTCCTTTCTAAACCACTGTTCTTGATATAACTTCTCTCGTTAACATTACAAATTTTCTAAACATTTATCAATCATTTTCCTAAAATTGTAACGTCTATTCACGTAAATGTAGCGTTAATTTGCGTGTGAGACTAAATGTTGCACAAGGGCAAAACTTCATGTATGATGTAGCTAACATCACAACATCAAAGGAGTCTTTCCACATGGACAGCACAATTATTTTTGCGTTTCTCCTCACCTTGTTCGCAGGGCTTGCGACAGGGATCGGGAGTATGATCGCATTCTTTGCGAAACGGACGAACACGGCTTTCTTGTCCATCTCTCTCGGATTTTCAGGCGGTGTCATGATTTACGTATCGTTCATCGAGATTTTCCCAAAGGCGCTTGAAGAACTTGTCGGCGCACACGGGGAGTATACCGGAACGATTTACACCGTCCTCGCGTTCTTCGGGGGTATGTTCTTGATTGGTATGATCGATAAGTTCATCCCAAAAATGGAGAACCCGCACGAGGTCAAGTTCGTTGAATCGATGCAGAACGATCCGTCAACGCAAGAGTTGGCAACGACAGCAACAAATGAAGCGGCTCCAATCAATCATCCTGAGACACAAAGTCGCCTAAAGAAAATGGGGATTTTCATGGCACTCGCCATCGGGATTCACAACTTCCCGGAAGGACTCGCGACGTTCATCTCGGCGCTTGATGACCCAACCGTCGGTGTGGCCATCGCCATCGCGATCGCACTGCATAACATTCCGGAAGGGATTGCCGTCTCCGTGCCGATTTATTATGCGACAGGTTCTCGGAAGAAGGCGTTCAAGCTTTCGATGTTATCCGGTCTCGCCGAGCCAGCTGGGGCTGCCATCGGATTTTTGATTCTCATGCCGTTCTTGAGCGACACCGTCTTCGGGCTGTTGTTCGCGGCAGTCGGAGGGATCATGGTCTTCATCTCGCTCGACGAGTTGCTTCCTGCCGCCCGTGAATATGGGCATGCCCATCATTCGATGTACGGAATGGTCGCCGGGATGATCGTCATGGCGACGAGTCTTATCCTATTAATGTAACGAGCAATGCCCTGACGCGAGGCGTCAGGGCATTTGTCATGTCGTCTTAAACACATGGACGACATCTTTTAATTCAGACGACATATGACTCATCGTTTCGGCGATGCTGTTGATTTCTTGAATGGCCGCGAGTTGTTCCTCGACATTGGCCCCCGCCTCTTCGACGCTCCGTTGTGTCGAGACGGCGTTCGTGGACATATCCTCGACCGAAACGGCAACTTCTGTCGTATTGGCACTGACTTCTTCTGTCGCAGCGGCAATCTCACTCATCTGACGCGACGTCTCTTCAATGACCGATACAATCTCACGGAACGCTGAGGCGACTTCACCCATCTGTGATACCCCACTCTCGACATGCACGCTCGATTCTTCAAACGCGGTCTCGACTTGCTCCGTGTCTCGCTGGATATCACGGACGACTGTCTGAATTTGAATGGCAGATTGCTTCGACTCCTCGGCAAGCTTTCTCACTTCTGCCGCGACGACCGCAAACCCTTTCCCATGTTCACCCGCACGTGCCGCCTCGATGGCCGCATTGAGCGCTAGCAAGTTCGTCTGTTCCGTAATGGCCGTGATGGAGCGGGTAATCTTCTCAATCTCAAGCGACTGGTTCGAAAGACGAGTCACCATCTGTTGCGTGAGCTCATTGGCGCGACGAATCTCTTGCATTCGCTGCTCTGCTAATTGAACGGTCTCAAGCCCACCGTTTGCCGCTTCAAGTGTATGAATCGTCTGTTCGTTCACTCCTTGTGACGCTGCGGCAATCTGATTCAACCCATCGACCGCTTGATTGACGCCGATCGTCCCTTCTTCCGCTCGTTTGGAGGACCCTTGGGCCGCCACATTCATGTCTTCAAACAGACGAGAGACACCTTGGGTCGTTGTCGCCACGTGTTCCGTACTCGCATATAGTTCTTCAGAGTAGGCAGTGACTTTCTCTGAAGCCTCGCCAACTCGACGAATCAATCCGACGAGGTTATGTTTCATCTCGTTGAAAGCCGTGACAAGGTCTCCGAGCTCATCGTTTGAGGCGACCTCAATATCTTCGCCCGTCAAATCGCCGCTTGCCATGATTCGTGCTTGACGACCGAGTCGGTTGATCGGTTTTAAGAAGAGGCGTTGTAAGGCAAGTAAGGACAGGATTCCGATCACGACACCGACGACGCTAATGACGAGCATCCAGAGGATTGAGCTCTCCGCTTCGGCCTGTACAACTTTCGTCTCGGATGCGAGGAGTTCGCCCTTGTATTCGACAAGGTCTGTCACCGTCATCCGAACACGGTCCGTCGTCGGAGTCACACTCGTGTTGAGGACCGTTTTATACCCAATCTCATCTTGTTGCTGGCGAAGTTCGATGGCGCGACTCATCTCACGGTCCAACAACTCATTAAATTTCTCCAAATCCCCCAACCAAGATAAAATCTTCTCATCTGAAGAGGATGCTTTCAGTGAAGCCATCAACTCGTCACGCTGCTCCTGGACACTTTGCAGACTGATGAGTGTTTTCGGATTGGCGACGAGCATATAGTAATTCAAATAGCGTTCCGCATCGGTCACCGCGAGTGATAGGTTTTCAGCCAACAGCATTTCTTGCGTCCCTTCGTTCAGCACTCGGTCATATGCGGCAGTCGATTGTCTCAGTTGATATGAACCAAGCGCTCCGACAAGGACGAGCGCGATAATTGTGGGAACTAGCGCAATCGACATTCGTCTTCTGAGAGAAGAACGCCCTCTCTGTTTTGTACCGCTCCGCTTCCAGGTCCACCCTTTCCAATTCTTCATCGGTCGTACCAATCGTTTCACGTCCATGTCATCCGTTCTCCTTCATCTCGAATTTCTTCTCAATTTGACATTAATGCAAACGTTTTCACGAATCAAATCGATTTTTCGAAATGAGGTGGATGAATGTTGATTCGATTTCGTTTTGACAAAAAGAAGCCATGTTTGTATACTTTAAATCGTAATTATTACGTTTTGAGAGGTATTCACATGAATGTTGAGAACACATCCTTATTAATTATCGGCGCGGGTGTCCATGGGATGACACTCGCCATCTCATATATGGAACAAGGCGGGCAACTGGAAGATGTTCTGATTGTCGACCGACACACCGATCCGCTCGCGAATTGGAAACAGCAGACTTCATCCATCTCCATGTCACACCTTCGTTCGACTCGCGTGCACCACGTTTCTTCGAATCCGCACGCCTTGAAACAATTCGCATCTCGTTATGCCTATCGCTCCAATCACTTCAAAGATACGTTCGGTCGTCCTTCACTCGAACTGTTCAACGACCATGCCGAATCGTCATGGGAGGCGTATCGCCTCGAGGAGCGATTCCTCGGCAATGAACGGGTGATGACGCTCCGAAAAGATGGGGCGCACTATCACGTCCGAACAGACCGCCGCCTCATCGTCGCGGACTCAGTCATTGTCGCAATCGGTCAATCCGCAAATGTCGTGTTACCCGAATGGGCGGACGAACGTTGCCGACACGTTTTCATGAAAGATTCTTCGGACGAATCAGATGAAGTGATTGTCGTCGGCGGTGGCATCACAGCACTTCATTATGTCGTGAAACGTGTCAATCAAGGTCATCACGTGACACTCGTGACGAGACGACCACTAGAAGTGAGTCAATTCGACGCCGATCGACAGTTCATGGGACCGAAAGGATTAGTTGACTTCCATCGTCTGAAACAAGACTGGACGACAAAGCGATCATTTATCGCCCGTGAACGAAAGCCGGGATCCGCTCCGAACGATCTCGTATTGAAAGTGAAACGCCTCATTCAAACGAATGCCGTGACACATCTCATCGGAGAAGCCGAGCGGGACAGTGATTCGTTATTCGTGAACAGTGAAAAACTTGCCGGGCAAGAAGTCGTCTGTTGTACAGGAATTAGGCCGCACCCTGTGAAAGAGACTTTCTTGCAGCCATTAATCGACCAGCTCCATCTTCCTCTCACGCCATGTGGCACACCTGCCTTGAATGAACGTCTCGAATGGACGCCTGGTCTATACTTGACGGGTGCCTATGCGGATTTGATCATCGGTCCATTCGCGAGAGCCGTCTACGGTGGACAAGAGGCTGCCCGAAGAATTCTCCCCCAACTTCTATCCACACAAAAAAGCGTCCGACCATAATGGTCAGACGCTTACTTGCTTATTCCTCAAATGAGGCATTCGCTTTTTTCACGACTTCCGCAACTGCGCTTCGGTTGAAACGGAGAAGCGATTGATCGCATTTCAAAACGACATGTGTGTCTTCGATTTGATGAACGACGCCGTGTAAACCGCCGATTGTGACAACGCTGTCGCCACGCTCGAGGGCGTTTTGCATCGCTTGTACTTCTTTTTGACGTTTCGTCTGTGGACGAATCAACAAGAAGTAAAATACGACGAAAATCAAGATCATTGGTAATAACGCAACGATTGTTTCCATGAGTAACATTCACCCTTTCCTTCAATATCAGGTTCATTATACCGTGAAACTGAAGCATTGTCACACAATGTCCGACACGTTTGCTTAGAAATTCTTCGCGTTCGGCTTGTTGTAGCCGTATTCTTCGAAGAACTCTTCTTTGAAATCGAGCAAACGGTCTTCACGAATCGCTTGACGAACCTGCTCCATCAACTTCACGAGGAAGTGAAGGTTGTGTGTCGTACATAAGTGAAGACCGAACATCTCGTCCGCACGAATCAAATGATGGACATACGCACGTGAGTAATTCTTACACGTGTTGCAATCACACTTCTCATCGATCGGGCCGAAGTCTGTCTTATACTTCGCTTGTTTGATCGTGACGCGACCTTTTGAAGTCATAAGCGTCCCGTTCCGTGCAATCCGTGTCGGGAGGACACAGTCGAACATATCGATTCCACGAATCGACCCTTCAATCAACGCATCCGGCGAACCGACACCCATCAAATAACGTGGTTTGTTTTCCGGCATGAGCGGCGTCGTGAACTCGAGGGCACGATACATGACGTCTTTCGGTTCACCGACCGAGAGACCACCGACCGCATATCCCGGGAAGTCGAGTGAGACGAGGTCTTTTGCACTTTGACGACGAAGATCCTCATATTCCCCACCTTGAATGATCCCGAAGAGCGCTTGGTCTTCTGGACGCTCGTGTGCCTCAAGGCAACGTTCTGCCCAGCGGCTCGTGCGTTCGACCGACTTCTTCATGTATTCATGTGTCGCAGGATAAGGTGGGCACTCGTCGAATGCCATCATGATATCCGACCCGAGTGCGTTTTGAATCTCCATCGCTTTTTCCGGTGACAAGAACAACTTGTCTCCGTTCAAGTGATTACGGAAATGAACGCCTTCTTCTTGAATGTTTCGAAGATCGGCAAGTGAGAATACTTGGAAACCACCAGAATCAGTGAGGATCGCCCCGTCCCAGTTCATGAACTTATGAAGCCCGCCTGCTTGTTTGATAACCTCATGTCCCGGGCGAACCCATAGATGGTACGTGTTCGACAAGATGATGTTCGCACCCATCGCCTTGACCTGTTCTGGTGCCATCGTCTTGACGCTCGCTTGCGTCCCGACCGGCATGAAGACCGGTGTCTCGAACGACCCGTGCGGCGTATGGACAATTCCGTGCCGCGCTCCGGTCTGTTTACATGTGTGAATGTGTTCGTATGTGACTGCGTGTTTTGTCATTTTGTTACTTCCTTCCTCGTGATGAGCATCGCGTCTCCAAAACTGAAGAAGCGGTATCGTTCTGCGACCGCAGTCCGATAAGCGTGTAAGATGATGTCGCGCGTCGCGAATGCCGAGACGAGCATGACGAGTGTCGATTTAGGCAAGTGGAAGTTCGTGATCAATCCATCGATTGCCTTCAACTCGACACCAGGGTAGATAAAGATATCCGTCCAGCCCGATGACTCGACGAAATCCCCATGGTCTCGCATGATTGTTTCGAGCGTCCGTGTCGAAGTCGTACCGACCGCAAAGATGCGACCTCCGTTCGACCGGACATCTCGGAGCGCTTCAGCCGATTGAGCTGACAACTCGAAATATTCGCTATGCATCGTATGTTCTTCAATCGAATCAGCCGTCACCGGACGGAACGTACCGAGACCGACGTGAAGCGTGAGTGGGATCAATCGAACCCCTTTCGCCTTCGCTGCCTCGAGCAGTTCTTCTGTGAAATGGAGACCTGCTGTCGGAGCGGCTGCACTGCCTCGTTCCCGCGCATAGACCGTCTGATAGCGATCCTGGTCATCGAGTTGTTCACGGATGTACGGTGGGAGTGGCATTGTTCCGAGTTCGTCTAAAATCTCGTAGAAGATACCGTCGTAGTCGAACTTGAAGCGACGTCCGCCTTCCGGGAGTTCCTCGACGCATTCCGCGCGGAGAAGTCCGTCACCAAATTCGACAATCGAACCAACACGGACTTTTTTCGCCGGTTTGACGAGCGCTTCCCATACGTCGTCTTCCGTCTGTTTCAATAAGAGCAGTTCCACTTTCCCGCCTGTCTCTTGTTTCGCTCCGAAGAGACGAGCCGGTAAGACGCGCGAATCGTTGACGACGAGCGCATCTCCCTCGTTCAAGTAGTCGAGCACGTCACGGAAATGACGATGCTCGATGTCTCCTGTCTCACGGTCCAATACGAGCAGACGTGAGCTCGTCCGATCAAGCAACGGGACCTGGGCAATCAACTCTTCTGGCAATTCAAAATCATAATCGTTTACGTTCAATTGAATGTCTTGCATACCTTACTCCTCTTCCTCTTCATAACCAAAATGCGACTTGGCAAACTGTGTGATCATCCGTCCTCGCGGCGTCCGCTGCAAGAACCCTTGTTGTAATAAATATGGCTCGTAGACGTCCTCGATCGTCTGAGCATCCTCACCGATTGTTGCGGCGAGCGTCTCGAGTCCCACCGGTCCACCTCCGAACCGTTCTACCATGGCCCGAAGCAATCGGTGGTCGACTTCATCGAGTCCAAGCGCATCGACGTGTAGACGGTCGAGCGCATCGGATGCGAGCACCGGGTCGATTTCTTTCGTGCCGGCTACCTGAGCGAAGTCACGGACTCGACGCAAGAGACGATTGGCGATTCGCGGTGTCCCTCGCGAGCGCTTCGCAATCGCGCCACTCGCCTCAGGTGAGATGGAGAGGCGGAACAGCTGGGCCGTCCGACTGACGATGGCCGCAAGTTCATGTGGCTCATAGTACTCAAGTTTCAATGTGACCCCGAAACGGTCCCGAAGCGGTGCCGATAACATCCCGGCCCGCGTCGTCGCCCCGACGAGTGTGAACGGCGGCAAGTCGATGCGGACGCTTCGCGCCATCTCACCTTGTCCGTAGACGATGTCGAGACAGTAATCTTCCATCGCTGGATAGAGAATCTCTTCAATCGTTCGACTCAACCGGTGAATCTCATCGATAAATAAGACGTCACCCGGCTCAAGTGTCGAGAGGATTGCAGCCAGGTCGCCCGGGCGTTCAATCGCTGGTCCGGCGGTCGTCTTGATGCCGACGCCCATCTCGTTGGCGATAATTTGCGCGAGCGTCGTCTTCCCGAGTCCCGGTGGTCCATACAATAGGACGTGGTCGAGCGTCTCACTGCGAAGTTTGGCGGCCTGGATGAAGACTGACAAATTGCCTTTCGCCTTTTCCTGCCCGATATATTGCTCGAAGCGCTGCGGACGTAAGCTCCACTCTTCAGAGTCTTCATATTGCTGATGAGATTGTGACAACAATCGTTCGTCCATAGCTTCCTCCTTATTTCAATAACAGCTGTAGCGCGCGTTTTATGTACGCGTCGGTCGTCAAGATCTCGCCGCTCAATGCTTTGCGGACTTTCGCGATCTCTCGTTCAGAATATCCGAGGGCGACGAGCGCCTCACACGCCTCGTCTAGTTCTGATGCACCTTGTGCAAACAATCCTTCGTTCGGCACATAATCCGGTGCGAGTTCGGATAACTTCCCTTTCAAGTCGAGTGCCATCTGTTTGGCCGTCTTCTTCCCGACTCCCGGGAACTTCGTCAAATACTTCTCATTCTCGGTTTCAATCGCATCGATCAACGCGTCGATATCTCCAGAGGCGACGATGGCGAGTGCCCCTTTCGGTCCGATGCCGCTCACGCTAAGGAGTTTATTGAAGAGCTCCCGTTCCCGGCGTGACCGGAAACCGTATAGCGTCTGTTGATCTTCACGGACGTAATGATGCGTAAACACGATTACATGTTCGTCTTGTTCACGATAAAAAAACGGGTTAGGCACATGTACTTTGTAGCCGACGCCCGAGACATCTAACGTTATATATTCCGCACACACGTAGGCGACGGGTCCTTTTACGAATTCAATCACGGTGTAATCTCCTTTTCGGTCGGAAAAACTGCATTTATTGTACCATAACGAGCGATATGAAAAAAGGACAGGCGTTTGCCTGTCCTGAAGCGATTACCGCGCGAGCATACGTTCAAGTGCACGTTTCGACCACTCTGTCGTCTCAGCATCAACGCGAATGATGTTCACAGGGTCCGTCTCGAGCGACTCGAGCGCCCAAAGGAGATGTTGCAAGTCGATTCGGTTCATCGTCAGACACGGACACATGAACGGGTTCAACGAGACGATATCAAGATGCGGGTACGTCGCCGCCAACCGGTTCACGAGGTTCATCTCCGTTCCGACCGCCCATTTTGTTCCTGGCTCACTCGCATCAATCTTGTCGATGATATACGATGTCGACCCGGCCTCGTCGGCTGCCTGCACGACATCGAACGTACATTCCGGATGGACGATGATGCGACGATCCGGTTCGCGCTCACGGAACGCTTGAATTTGCGAGACGGTGAACTTCTCATGGACAGAACAATGCCCTTTCCAAAGAATGACCCGAATCTGTTCGAGATCACCTTCTGCCACCAACTCTTCACGGAGCGGGTCCCAGATGGCCATCGCCTCGAGCGGGATGCCAAGGTCATATGCCGTATTCCGTCCGAGATGCTGGTCGGGAAGGAACAAAATCCGCTCTCCCGCTTCTAGTGCCCAGCGGACGATGTCATGTGCGTTCGACGATGTGACCGTCGCCCCGCCATGACGTCCGACGAACGCTTTGATGGCCGCCGTCGAATTGACGTATGTAATCGGGATGATGCTTTCCCCGAACTGCTCCGTCAATTCTTCCCACGCGATCTCCGTCTGGTCGATATCGGCCATGTCTGCCATGGAGCAGCCGGCCCGCATATCGGGCAAGACGACAATCTGGTCATCGCGCGTCAACATATCTGCCGTCTCCGCCATGAAATGAACGCCACAGAAGACGATGAATTCTGCTTCACTCATCTGTTCTGCGAGTCGTGCGAGCTGGAGCGAATCTCCTGTCGCGTCCGCAAATTGGACGACCTCGTCTTTTTGATAATGATGCGCCGGTAAGAAGAGACGTGTTCCGAGCCGGTCTTTGACCGCCTGAATCCGTGTCTCCATTTCCTCCACCGACAGATTAGCGTACGTCGGTGGGAGTGTTCCGAGTAGTTGCATGTTTCATTCCTCCTTGTAAGTTCATACTGCAGTCGAGTGCCCGTACCGAGTGGGTCAACTGACCGAGTGAGATGACATCGATGCGAATCCCTCGATAGTCGGCAATCGAGTCGAGCGTGATGCCGCCAGACACTTCGATGGTGATATGGTCCGGAATATGCTGGACCCATTCTCGCAGTTCATCCGGCGTCCGATTATCGAGCATCACAATATCCGGATTCGCCCGAACGGCTTCTAGGAGCTGCGCAAACGACTCGACCTCAACTTCGATTGGGGTCGTATGACCGACTTTTGAGCGCGCGGCGAGAACGGCTTTTGTCACACCACCGAGTGCGACGATGTGGTTATCTTTAATCATGACGGCATCGTCGAGGCGGAGTCGATGGTTGTAACCGCCACCGACACGAACGGCATACTTCTCAAGCATGCGGAGTCCCGGTGTCGTTTTCCGCGTATCCGTGATGTGAATCGAGTCGTCATCGAGCGCATCGACACACTTCCGTGTCATCGTCGCAATCCCGCTCACACGCTGAATCACATTCAATAGGACGCGTTCCGTCTCTAATAGGACGCGCGTCTTCCCTCTCAAAACAATCAGTTTATCTCCCGGGGCAATCCGACTTCCATCATCTTGGCAACCCACCAATTCGAGTTGTTGCATCTTTGCGAGTTCTTGGACAATCGGCTTCCCGCAGAAGATGCCTTGCTCTTTTGCGATGATGGTCGCGATTGACTCGTCGTGTTCATCGATCAGTTCACTTGATAGATCACCATATCCGATATCCTCAATCAGAAACTTTCGTAGCTGTTCGCGTAGATAAATCGTGTTCATCGTACCTCTCCATTTCGAGGATGCTTTGCGCGATGAGACGCGCCGCATCGAGTTGTAAAGTTTGTTCACTTAATTGTCTTGTCACGTGTTTCGTCAAGGTCAACGTTTGGGTATTTTGTAAGAAACATTTTATTTCGTCGTGATTCGGTGAAATCGTCAACCACTTGCCGATTTGTTGGCGGAGCGCACGGAACGTGTCAGGTGAGATGTCATACGCCATCACATCGCTCGTCGCAAAGCCTCTGTCCTTCACTTGAATCGCCTCGGCGACACGTTTTCCGAACACCCAGCATTCCAAGAGTGAATTCGAGGCCAGTCGATTCGTACCGTGTATACCTGCTTCCGCCACTTCTCCGACGGCATACAAACCGTCGACGTCCGTTCGACCCACGTCATCCACTTCGATTCCGCCCATATGAAAATGGAGCCCTGGGCGAACGGGGATTTGGCGAAGGTCGATGCCTAACTTGTCACACGTCGTTGCGAGTTTCGGGAACCGTTCACGTAGTCGCGTCACACTAGTCGTATCAAGAAAGATGGGTCCAACTCGGTCTGTTAAGACACGGGCCACCACGTCTCGAGGGGCGAGACTCCCAAGCGGGTGATGCGCCATCACATCGTTTCCGTATGGATCGACGAGCTTCGCACCGGCACCACGGAGCGCCTCGGTGACGAGATGAGGTTCCTCTGCGGCCAATAAGGTCGGGTGAAATTGAATCCTTTGTAAATGTGTCAGCTTTGCCCCGCACCGATTTGCCAAGACGAGACCGTCACCGGTCACCGTCTGCGCGTTCGAGGTCCAATCGACAAGTCCACCGATTCCGCCGGTCGCGAGAACGACGGCACCTGCCTCGATGTGCAGTAATTTTTCTTTCTGAAACGCCATCGCACCGATAACACGTCCTTCCTTCATCACAAGGTCATGGACGAGGACGTGTTCGAGTATGTTCACGTTATCCGGTAAAGACCGACGCAAGTGCCGCATGACATGTCGACCGGTCTCGTCGCCCCCGGCATGAAAGATGCGATGCAACCGATGAGCCCCTTCCCGTCCGAGGGCATAACCGTCCCCGTCACGATCGAAGCGGACACCGAACCGTTCCATCTCTTCAATCACTCGACGTCCTTCTTCCACGAGAATGTCGACGCGTTCTGAGCACGATGTCTGATTCGAAGCAAGCATCGTGTCTTCTTTATGCGCCTCACTCGTCTCCTCGAGATACGAGCTCGCAATCCCCCCTTGTGCCAAATCGGAGTTCGTCGACGTCGCCTCCCCTTTGGAGACGAGGAGGACAGACAATGAGGATGGCACATGTAGCGCCGTCGCGACGGCGGCAAGTCCCGTTCCAATAATCAAAATGTCGGTTTTCTCTATCTGTAAAGACACCTGTATATCACCTGTTTTTCATATGTAATGTTGACTTGTAAACTAGTTTCGCATAATTTTGTGTAGAAGACAACATGAGAAAAGGGGAGTCCATGATGAACCGCTACTTCGACTACGCCGCTACACATCCTATGACACACGCAGCATTAGACCATTACGTGGCTATGGCCAAAAACGTTTATGGAAACCCATCATCACTCCACGCGCACGGATATATGGCTGAAGATTACTTAACAGAGGCACGGCGCTTACTTAAACAAGCACTCGGACTCGACGTCTTACGTGGGAAATTATTGTTTACCGGAAGTGGTTCTGAAAGTAACTACATCGCACTGACGAGCTTACGGAAGCGCATGAAAGGCAAAGAAGTGATCACGTCCTGGCATGAACATGATTCGGTCGCCCTTTTGCTTGAAGAATGGGAACGCGAAGGAGTCATCGTCCATCGTTTGAAACTGAAAGACGGAAAGTTTGATTTAGAGACGTTCACACACTTACTCGACCGTGATATCGGACTCGTCACGCTCCAACACGTCAATTCCGACACAGGATGGGTGTTGCCGCTCCATCACATTCAATGTCTCCTAAAATATAAAAAGATTCTCTTTCACGTGGACGGCGTACAGGCACTGGGGAAAATCCCGATTTCTGTGGAAGGAATCGATGCCTACTCGTTCAGTGCCCATAAGGTCGGTGGGCCAAAAGGAATCGGTGCCCTTTATATGGAGCGCTTGATTCCCCCACCATACTATCCGGGTCATCACCAATACGGGATTCGTCCGGGTACGATCGACGTTCCAGGAATCAGCGCCTTCGTCAAAGCGCTCGGGGAACGTCAAGAGCAACTGACACGTTTTCAGAGAAATTTCATGGCGTTTCGTGCTATCTTGAAAGAGAAGACGTCAGCGTATGTCCATTGGCTCGAGTTTGACGAACAAAGTCCCGCTATCTTTTCCTTCGTATCCCATCAACGCGACGGACAATGGTGGATGACCGAGCTCGACGACCTCGGGTTCCAAGTATCCGCCGGATCAGCATGTCGCGCCGGTCAGAACGGACCGAACCGCATGCTCGAAGCACTCGGATATGAGACGAGCGCCTGCCACGGACTCGTCCGCATTTCCTTCGGCGCGCAAACGACCGTCGAAGACACATCGGCCCTCGCCGATGCCATCGTCACTTTAGCAAGGAGAGTCGAACATCATGAACAAACGTTTAGCCGGTGAAGAACGCCGTCGTACTTTACTTCAACTGATCGAATCGAGCAATGAACCGATCACTGGATCTGAACTGGCAAGGCACGTATCCGTCAGTCGCCAGGTCATCGTCCAAGACTTGTCGCTCTTAAAAGCGAAAGGTCACCAAATCGTCGCGACCGCGCGCGGTTACGTCTATTTGCACGGCGACCTCACCCCGTCTACTTATTCGAAAAAGGTGGCTTGCCGCCATACGGCAGAGGAGATGGAGGCAGAGATGAACGCCATCGTCGATGAAGGGGTCACCATCAAAGATGTCATCATCGACCACCCCGTTTACGGATCCATCACGGGACAGCTCATGGTGAGGAGTCGGCGTGACGTCCGCGCCTTCCTCGAACGAGTCAAAGCGCACGGAGCCTCACCGCTCTCGCAATTGACCGGAGGATTACATGTCCATACACTTGAAGCCGATCATCAAGAAGCAATCGATGCTGCGGTGAAAGAGCTCGACCGGCTCGGTATTCTCGTATCCGAACTAGATTGAAGAGACGTCACGAATATGTGACATCTCTTCTTTTTCTTTTCAGTCATGTCCGTTATACTGATGGATGGAACAAGTTTCCTGCAATCACCTTGAAAGGAGGACTCGTCATGAACGTCCTCGAGCACATGCTCGCCGTATGTGGTGTCTTCAGCATTCCTCTCGGTATCTTCATCCAATTCATCCCGAACGAACTCGTTCTCGCATATGGCGGCTTTCTCGTCGATTCGCATGACGCGTCTTTCTTCCTGATGTTTCTACTGGCGTGGGTTTCCTTCACGCTCAGTCAGATCGGTCTTTACTGGATCGGTCGATATGGTGGGCGTCCCGTCGCCTTGAAGCTGTATCGTTACTTCCGAATTCGGCAAGACAAGCAACTGCGGGCCGAACGCTGGTTTGAGAAATACGGGGCATGGATTGTCTGTCTCAGCCTGTTCTGGCGCCAGCTGTTCGCGGTCAGTGCCGGCGTGATGCGCCTGTCGTTCCGAAAGTTCTTGTCGGTGACGACACTCATTTTTGCCGTCTGGTCATTCATCTTCATTCATGTCGGGATGATGCTCGGCAACAACTGGCGGATGATCGGTCACTTCATGGACGACATCCTGCCCTTCCTGGCGCTAGCCATCGGAATTTTTCTCGTCGTCCGTCATCTTCGTCAGCATCCGAAACATGTGAAAGAATCAGCGTAATTAGCGCTGATTCTTTCAGACTGTAGACAAAATATAGGTCTACGGTCTTTTTTTATGCCCAAGCCGGGCACGGCTCGCTTTCCTAGGGGCAAGCAGGGAGCC
>NZ_JACSKM010000009.1:0-118552 GCF_018617615.1 Exiguobacterium sp. s189
ATAGCTCTTAAATTGACGAAGCTTGCGCTTCATTCAAAAAATTGTAAAACTTATTTTTGCCTCATCGTTCAGTTTTCAAAGTTCGTCTGCCGCTCTTGGCGACTAAGTGATAATAACATTTAATTCTTTTTGATGTCAACAACTTTTTTGTTTGTTCAACGTTTGTCGCTGGCAACAGACATAACTATATCACCTGCTTTTTAATCTTGCAAGCATTATTCTAAAAAAACTTTTGATTTTTTTCGTATCTTCATAAAGTTTGAATCTCAACTTCTAAAAGGAAGAACAGATCACTTTAAAGAATACACTTATATCTAATAACGACTATCAACCGATAAGGAGTCACATTCATGATCCAACACGATTTACAAAAACCAAAAAAGCGTTCACCATTTAGAATCTGGTCCGGCACACAAGTATACACAATGAAACGACGATTCGAATGGATGACCGACAAACGACAATACGTCTCGAAACAAAACATTGAACCGATGCCTTATCTCATTTTTACACACCGAACTCCCCTCTATCGACAGCTACGAGATGTAGACATGGAAGTTCAACATAATAAAGTCACGAATCTAAAGATCGCAATCGCAAACCTAAACGGAGCCATCCTAACACCGAACGACGTCTTTTCTTATTGGAAGATGATCGGAAAGCCTACTAAACGAAAAGGGTATGTCGATGGCATGATCCTGCATTACGGAAAGGTCACCTCAGGAATCGGCGGTGGCTTATGCCAACTATCTAACCTCATTTATTGGATTACACTTCATAGCCCATTGACCGTAACTGAACGCTATCGTCATAGCTATGACGTGTTTCCTGATTATCGAAGAGACCAACCATTCGGAAGTGGCGCTACATGCTCTTACAATTATCTTGATCTACAAATTACAAATCAAACCGCACAAACGTATCAACTCCTTCTATATATAGAGGGAGATTATCTCGTAGGTGAATGGCGCTCTACCATCCCGAATAAAGAGCAGTATCGTATATATGAAGAAAACCATCATTTCACACGTGAATGGTGGGGAGGGACGATACGACATAATCAGATTTTCAGAGAGGTCACTTCAATGAATGGCACTCATCTTCGAAATGAATTCATTACAGAAAATCATGCCATCACGATGTATGACCCTTTCCTACCCGAAAATACTGCATACAAAAAAGCCGACTCTTAATAGAAGAGCCGGCTTTTCAAATGAACTTATGCGTGTGGTAAGAACATGAAGTATGCCAAGAAGATGATTAACATCCCATACATGATTGGATGAATTTCTTTTGTCTTTCCTTTCGCAATCATCATGAGTGGGTAAAGGATGAACCCAAGCCCAATTCCTGTTGCGATTGAAGATGTCAAAGGCATCATAATGATCGTCAAGAAAGCTGGTACGGCAATTTCAATTTTCTTCCAATCGATATCAAGAAGAGCCGAAGCCATGAGCACACCGACAATGATTAATGCAGGAGCCGTAACCGGCGCTGTTACAACCGCCAAGAGAGGTGAGAAGAACAATGCCAAACCGAAGAACAATCCTGCGAACACCGCCGTCAAACCTGTACGTCCACCTGCAGCAACACCAGCTGACGATTCAACATATGAAGTCGCTGTAGATGTTCCGAAGATCGCACCCGCTACCGTTGCTGTCGAATCAGCCATTAACGCCTTACTTGCGCGCGGTACTTTGTTTTCTTTCATGATTCCTGCTTGACGCGCCACGGCAACGAGCGTACCAGCCGTATCAAAGAAATCGATGAAGAAGAACGTTAAGATGACAATCAGCATTTGGAGCGTGAACACGTCACTGAAGTTGATGAACGCTTGACCGAACGTTGATGACATGCTCGGTGGCATTGACACAACATCAGAGATTGCCGTCGGTGTCGGAACTAGACCGAAGATCATACCAACGATTGCCGTCAACAACATCCCGATGAAGATTCCACCTTTTACATCACGCGCCATGAGCAAGGCACTGACAACAAGTCCGAATACAGCAAGAAGTGTCGTTCCCGTTCCAAGTGAACCGAGACTTACGAGTGTCGCTTCGTTCGCTACGACAATTCCTGCGTTTTTCAATCCGATGAAAGCGATAAAGAAACCAATCCCTGCTGCGACCGCCATTTTAAGTGGCGCTGGAATCGCGTTAACAATTGTTTCGCGAATACCCGAAAGCGTCAATACGATGAAGAAGAGACCCGATACGAGTACACCCGACAAAGCCGTTTGCCACGGTACGCCCATTCCGATAACAACGCTATATGCGAAGAACGCGTTGAGGCCCATGCCCGGCGCAATCGCAATCGGATAGTTCGCTAAAAGTCCCATTGTCAATGAACCGACTACTGCAACAAGTCCAGTTGCGACGAAGACCGCGCCTGTATCCATCCCCGCTGCCCCGAGAACGTTTGGGTTCACGAAAAGGATGTACGCCATTGCGAGGAACGTTGTGAATCCTGCAATCAATTCAGTGCGGACACTCGTTCCAAGTGCTGTGAGTTGGAAGTAACGATCAATCCGACTCGTTGTAGGTTGTTGCTGTTCTTGCTTGAGCTGTGTGCTCATTTGTTTTCCTCCTTGTACTCGCCGTAAAACGAGAAAAGGCCCCCGGCAAATGACCGAGGACCCCACGCGAAACATACGAGGGCATACACCCTCATCTATGTCTCGCCGTAGTGAAATCATTTAAGGTGATTTCGTAGAGACTCTCGGGCCATATCCCCGACATTATACGGCAAAATATTTTATAATTGTTCGGTTATAATAAGAACGTTCTTATCGTATCAGCGTGAAAATAGAATGTCAACTAAATTCACGGATTTTACATCTAAAAAAAACGGTAATGTTCGGTTTTAAGACAAAACAGAGGGTGTGAGCCCTCTGTTTAGCTTATTCCCATTCGATTGTTGCAGGTGGCTTAGACGTAATGTCATACAGCACACGGTTGACGTGGCTGACTTCATTGACGATACGGACAGAAATTTTCTCAAGTACATCCCATGGAATGCGCGCCCAATCAGACGTCATCCCATCAATTGATGTAACGGCACGGACGCCGACTGCATAGTCGTACGTACGCTCGTCACCCATAACTCCAACTGAGCGAATCGGTGTGAGAACCGTGAAGTATTGCCAGATATCTCGTTCAAGACCTGCCTTCTTCACTTCTTCGCGCAAAATTGCATCTGATTCACGGACAATTTCGAGTTTCTCTTCCGTGATTTCACCAAGTACACGAATTCCTAGGCCCGGGCCTGGGAATGGCTGGCGCCACACGATATAGTCAGGAAGACCGAGCTCAGTACCGAGCGCACGGACTTCATCTTTAAAGAGCGTGTTGAGTGGCTCGATCAGTGTGAAGTTCATGTCTTCTGGCAATCCACCGACATTATGGTGTGATTTGATCGTTTGCGCTGTATCTGTCCCACTCTCGATAATGTCTGTATAGAGCGTTCCTTGTGCGAGGAAGTCCATATCGACAAGTTTCGATGCTTCTTCGTCGAATACATAGATGAACTCGTTTCCGATAATCTTACGTTTTTGTTCAGGATCCGACACACCAGCCAACTTCGTCAAGAAACGTTCCTGCGCATCGATTTTAATGACCTTCATGTTAAACCCGTCAGCGAACGTCTTCATGACGCTATCTGCTTCTCCTTTACGAAGGAGACCGTGGTCGACGAACATACATGTCAATTGATCACCGATTGCGCGATGCACGAGTGCCGCAACGACAGAAGAGTCGACGCCACCTGAAAGGGCACAAAGTACTTGCTTGTCGCCGACGATTTCACGAATCTTTTCGACTTCGAGGTCAATAAAGTTTTCCATTGACCATTCACCTTTAGCACCACACACTTCATAGATGAAGTTTTTCAAGATGTCGTTCCCATACTCCGAGTGACGAACCTCTGGGTGATATTGAACACCATACATTTTCAACTCATCGTTTTTAATCGAAGCGACCGGGCAAGATGGGTTCGTTCCGTCAACGATGAATCCTTCAGGTGCTTCCATGACGAGGTCGCCGTGGCTCATCCAAACTGTATGTTCAACAGGAAGTCCATTATAGATGGCTGATGCTTCCGGCGTTGAGAACAATGTCGCTTTTCCATACTCACGGTGTGCAGCACGTTCGACACGACCACCGAAATGATGCGTCATGAGCTGCATGCCGTAACAGATTCCGAAGATTGGAATACCTAATTCGAAAATTTCCGGGTCACAACGATATGCACCTTCTGCGTATACGCTGTTCGGTCCACCAGAGAAGATGATGCCGACCGGGTTCAATTCGCGAATCTCCGCTGCAGTCATTTTATGTGAATGCAACTCACTGTATACGCCAAGGTCACGGACACGACGCGTGATCAACTGGTTATACTGTCCACCAAAATCGAGCACCAAAATCATTTCTTGTTCTACTTTCACGAAATCTCCACCTTTCTGCCTTCTCCTCAAAAAAAGGACGAGCCTCTCCCCAGATTATCCAAACCGAAGAAGAAGCACGCCCTTTTCTTTGTATGCGAAACGTGCTCCTTCATAGTCGGTCCATTTACGGTGGTCCGGTAGAGACTCTCGCGCCAATTCACGAGTATATACGAAGGAATGCCATGTTCAATTATCTAACTAATGCGTCTATCTTACTTGATGCATCCCGTCACTTCAACTCATAATTCTACGAATCATGATTTTCCAATATTCTTTATATTTTGAATTCGGTTCTTGTTCGGCGTAAACTGCTTGCTCGAACAAGGCCGTCAAGCGCGTCATGTCGTTCGTTTCGTAATAGGCATCGACTTCTTTGGCAAGCTCCGACGGCGTACGCCCTTCGACTTTAAATCCGTTCGCGCGAAGTCGCTTCACTAAATAGCGATGCATCGATACGAGACTACCGTCTGTGAGCGGACGGCTCATCCACCAGACGTACATGATTTGCCGCTCAATGATTTTCCGGTTCCAAATGACAACGGTCACAAGGAAAAGAATGACAATCCACCCCCATACAGGGATACTGCGAGACTCTTCTTGTGCATCACCTGTTGTGACATCATCGATCAACAAATCTTCTTGTGGACGATTTTGTGCGTTGTTGTCTTGCGTCGCCTGCGGATCATTCGTTGCCGGTGTCGTATCATCTGTATTCGTTTCTCGTTCCATCTGTAGTAAGTTCGCATCTGAGAAGCTGATCGTCGCCTCTAACGGGACCCAACCTGCTCCTTCGATAAAATACTCGACCCATGAATGGGCGTGTCGGTTACGAATCGTATGCTCTTCCTCACCTTGAACAACTCCTCGCGTATCACCCATTGTAAATCCTTTTACCCAACGTGTCGGGATTCCATTCGCACGTAATAAGACGGCTGCTGACGTAGAGAAGTTATCACAATATCCAATCTGCGTGTCGAACAAGAATTGGTCTACATAATCGGTTTCCCCTTCTGGTTGCGCGACATTTTCCGTATCGTATTGAAATTCTCCGTTTCGGAAATACGCTTCTACCGCTTCTGCTTTCTCATTTGGAGTTTCACTTTCAGCGGTAATCTCCGTAGCCAAGTCACGTACACGATCCGGTAAGGAATCCGGTAGTTGTAAATAGACCCGTTCTTCCTCTTCTGTCAGGGATGTTACCTCTTCATTTAAGGCAAGTTGCTCTTCTGAGAAAGCCGGAACACTATAGCGAAGTTGAATCGTCCGCGGTGTCGCTTGATTTTCGTTTTCAAACACAATTTTTCCGGACGGTTGGATTGTGATGGTCTCGTTCGGAAAAGCTTGTTCGATATCTCCGACCCGAAATTCAGTGCCTGACTCTGTTTCCGTCGCTTGAGGATACTCTCCCCCATACGGAACGAATGTTTGACGACGATCAAAACGCAAAAGCGCCTGCTCCGGGGTTGTATCTACTTCAGAGTCGACCAATTGCCCACGATTATAGTTAGAATCTAAAACAGGTGCCTCAATCCAACCTTTCCCTGTGTAAATGGCTTTTGATTCAATTCGCCAATAACGAGCCGGGACACCTCGCGCAATAAAGACAATGCCGTCATCCTGTTCAAACGGACCACCTAGCGCCTCATCGTTCACACCATATCCGACCCGACCAGGTCCGTTCCCGTCACCTTCTGTTGTCGCATTTCGGAAACTCGTCGTAATTCGGTCGGACCAATCTCCTTCTAATGTCGGGGAGGCACTCGCAAGCGCAACGACGACACTGAGAAGCAAACCGATACTGACGAATCGTACGAGCGATTGACTTGGACGCTTCGCTAAATCCGTGACAAATAGTAATAGAAGTGAGGTGACGATCGCATAAAGGATATTCCCTTCTCCGTCATACAGTGTCCACGTATCGAAATAAGCCATGACACCGAGCGTTGAAACAATCATCCCAAGTGCGAATCCGTAACTCGGGTATGTTCGTCCAACAAGGATGGCAAATAGTAGACCGATGAGCGCCATTGCAGAGAAGAAAATCGCCTCGTTTGGTAACTCACCGCTTATGACGCCCATAAAATCTTCCATCCATATGCCAAACCAGTCGAAAATACTTCCGTGATAGACGTATAACACAACTAGGAAATTGAGAAGGGAGATTCCAAGAAATGCACTCCATGGGAGAAGACTGACGAACATTGGGACGATCAGAAGGAAATAAAACGGCCAACTTACATCGAACGTTGTACTTCCAACAATCGGCTCAATCCAAAAAGACAATAAGTAGGCGGCGAGCACTGTATATACAATCCGTGTGATCCACGTCTTCATCCCGTCACCTCATTTACAGCTGTGTATAAGTGATAACTGCCTTGCGTCTCATGCATAAGCTCACGAATCGAAGTCGTTTCAAACGGACTGATCAAAATCAAATCCCCCGTTTGTTGAGGCAGGTTCTGTTTCACCCGCTCGACAAGACGCCCCTCCGCTTCTGGTGTTGCGGTGAGCAGGTAATGACCGACCTCTGCACTTTGATCCGGAAGATGGAACAAGCGCACTTGTTCTTCAATCACGTATAACTCAAATGGTAAGTTTTTTCGTTCTAACTGACGAATCGCCCCAACGAGCAAGGACAACGAACGTTCAAACGCTTCCTCATACCCGGCAGAGACTGCCGGTACGAATACGAGCGAAAGTTTCTTTTCTTGCTCTTGGTCAAATGTTTTTGTCATCAAGTTCCCACGTCGAGCGGATGCTTTCCAGTCAATCCGACCAATTCGGTCCCCTGCCGCGTATTCACGGACACCGCTCGTCGTATTGGCCACTTCCGTATAAGTACGCATTTGACGATACTGTTCGCCGCGTCCTCCGACATGCTCATCCCGTGGAAGATCGAACGGAAGTTCAGCAGGTGACACTTCTACAACCGTTTCGATTCGCAACGTCCGCTTCCGATCGAATAAACCGAACACATCACGCACGTGAAGAACCGTTCGGTCAAAGACATGAATCCCCCGCTTAATCGCATTGACCTCGTAATGGACCTCTTCGGCGCGTCGAAAGAAACGGTCTACCGGTACGATGATTGTCCTGTCTTCATCAATCAATCGTTGTGGCAATCGTTCTTCTAACGTCACCATTCCAATCAAAAAAGGATATTTTCGTTCGATTCGTAACTCGATGTCCATTGATTGACCCGAGACGAGACGTTTCGTCGTGACTCGTCGTGACACATTTGCCGCAGTGACCGGATAAATCATAAAGAGCGTCCAATAAACCGTCAACACCACGAACGACCACCATAATGTCGAAGCAACGATACTCCCTTCGATACGGGCAAATGCGTACAACCCGAATGCCGCCGCCCATACAACGAACAGCTTCATCCAGTTTTTCATACCTCGTTGACCTCACGATCCATCGGGACAGGCAACGTATCAAGCCAACCTTGAATCAATTGATTTGGTGTTTTTCCTTTATATCGCGCTTCAGCCGTTAACAAGATACGATGTCCGAGTACACTCGCCGCCATCGCCTTGACGTCATCTGGTAAAACGAAGTCACGATTATGAATATAAGCCCATGCCTGCGCCGCTTTCATCAACGCAAGCGTAGCTCGTGGACTGCCTCCTAAATACGTATGGGGATCCTTCCGTGACTCATGTACCAATCGTACGATGTATTGTTTGACCGCACTCGATACATGGACCTCTCTCACTTCACGTTGCATGAGTTCTACTTCTTGTTTTGTAATGACACTATGAAGCGCCTCAAGCGGCTCTTCCTTCTCAAAACGACTTAAGAGTGCGATTTCTTCATTAAATGTCGGATAACCCATCTCGATTTTGAGTAAGAAGCGGTCCAACTGTGCTTCCGGTAATGGATACGTCCCTTCATGCTCAATCGGGTTTTGTGTCGCCATGACGAAAAATGGTGAAGGTAACACTTTCAACTCACCGTCTACCGTGACACTCCGCTCGGCCATTGCCTCGAGAAGAGCGGACTGCGTTTTTGGTGAAGTTCGGTTAATTTCATCCGCTAAGATAATATTGCCCATGAGCGGTCCCGGACGATATTCGAACTCTCTCGTTTTTTGGTTGTACATTGAGATCCCCGTCAAGTCGGACGGCAACATGTCTGGCGTGAATTGAATTCGCTTAAAATCTAAGTCGATTGCCCGGCTAAACGTACGAACGAGCATCGTTTTCCCGACGCCCGGTACATCTTCTAGAAGAACGTGCCCTCCTGCTAACAAGGCAGTCAGACTCTTGGCGATGACTTCTTCTTTTCCGACAATCACAGTTTCAATGGCAGTTATAATCGATTGGACAGTTGGACGATACATGACGGATTCCCCTTTTTCTCTGAATCTAGGATGACTTGAAGTTAGAATGTTCTGACTTTATTGTGACATAAGAGCATATCGGAATGAAAGAAATACTACATGCAAATACGCTCCTTATTCCTTTACCCAAAAAACGTGCTCGTTCTTTAGAAAAACGGGCACGTTTGTGGATTATTCAGGACGCTTCACATCAAAAAGTTCACCGAGTGTTGCATAACTATTCCCGGCCATGCGGCTGACCGGCGCCAACTGTCTCGCATCGATTCGTCCATGTTCATATATTTCTCGCTCAATGTGAAAGCGGACAACCCTTGCAATCAACAAGTCTGCTGTCGTTTGTCCTTCATGTTCGATTGGTACATGTTGATGTAAGACACATTCAAATCGAATTTTTGCTTCTTTGATTCCTGGAGTCGTAATCACTTCGCTCGGTTGAATTGTGAACGTTGTACGTGACAGCTCACTCTCATCAGCGTCAAGATTCGCAGCTGTCTCGTTCACATCGAGGACGTTTGTTTCGTCAACAACATGGATGACAAGTTCTTTAGTTGTGATTGCGTTTCGTGCTGTATCTTTCATCACGCCATTTTTTCGTTGAATAGAAACGGAAACGAGAGGCGGATTGGAAGCGACTACGTTGAAATAACTGAATGGAGCAGCGTTGATCACGTCTCCATTACGTGTCGTTACAAAGGCGATTGGTCGCGGTACAATACTGCCAATCAAAAACTTATACGTGTCCCGCTCAGTTAAAGCGGATGGTTCAATGGATAACATTTAGTCACGCTCCTCATTTTTTATCTTAAATTCAAGATAATAATTATTGATGATCTTGTCAACGACTAGAAGGTTGGGACGTGTATATTTCAATCATTTCGGGTAAATCGCTTTATGTGCTAGATATGCACATCACGCAAGCAAATTAATTCAATTTCCTTTCCCTTTTTCATAAAATGCAGGGCAAGGAAAAGATGGCCTATCGTTTTTTATGTTCAAGGAAGGAAGTAGAACGAATGATTAGCAAGTGGATTGAACAACTAAACAGTCGTCAAATACTCAGTATTTTATATAGCGTATGCGGATTTAGTCTCATTTTAACTGCCATTGGAGCCTGGTTTGTTCGAGATGGAAATGTGTCTACTCTCGAACTTACCGCCCTTCGGTGGATTTGGATGATGGGACTCGTCATGTTCATTAGCGCTATTCTTTTGATCGGGCGTCCGCTCATCAAACGAATGACCGATCAAAACAGTAGACTTAAAATGAAAAAAGAAAAACTCGAAAACGTGATTAAAGAGTCAAAGTTGAACGAAATGAATCTTCAATACCGCAATGAATTGATTGAAGTATTGGCGTCGAAAGAATCTTTATTTGATTATTCTTCTGTCATCGAAAAAATCGTATTACTCACGAAGTCTGAATTCGGCGCTTTGTTACTCACTAAAGACGGAGAAATCACGTCTGTCGTACCAAAAGAAATGACGGAAGACCAACAAGAGAGTCTCAAAAAGGAATCACTGCTTCTTAAACGTGTCATGATTTCAAAGTCGCCTGCAGCTACTTCAAAGCGGGTCGTCGATACCTTGCACACGTATCCGTATTATATTTATGAAACGGTTATCCCAATTATGGACCCGTCAGATAACAGTCTGATTGGTTGCCTATATTTGGCCCGTTACGATGAACACTATGACGCAAGTGAAAAATCTGAACTGAATGCGTTCGCTAGTCAGCTCGCCATTTCACTGCTTCGGATGCAACTTTATCGTCAGATGCAACAAGATCGAAAAGAAACAGCTCAATTGATCAATTCCGTACGCGAAGCCATTTTATACGTGAACTATGAAGACGATACTATCGTTGGAAACCGCGCGTTTATTCGCATGTTTGATGACCTTCACTTCGACTATAAAGGGTATGAAGAGTTGTCAGCAATTGATATCGATATCGAGCAACTCGCAGAACGTGTAGATCAGCACGAACAATTCGTTCGTTACTTCGAACGCGTCTTTTCACAAGATACGCCCGAAGACGGACTTACAATTTCAATCGATCAAGGTGATTGTTTCATTCAGCTTTATGCCGAAAGCGTCTATCGCGATCGTCGACTTCGTGGAACGATGCTTGTGCTACGTGACGTCACTGCTGAGACCGAGGTAGATCGAATGAAGTCGGAGCTCGTTTCGACCGTATCACACGAGTTGCGAACGCCCCTTTCTTCAATCTATGGCTTTACGGAGCTCATGTTGTCACGTGATTTGAAAGAAAATCGACGAGAACTTTATTTAAAAACGATTCATGATGAGGCGAAACGATTATCTTATCTCGTTAATGATTTCTTGGACCTCCAAAAAATGGAGTCTGGGAAACAAACGTTTGAATGGGAACCGGTCGATTTGTATAAACTCGCCACAGACAGTGTGACGTTTTATCAAGAAACGACTGATCAACATGAATTGTTTATCGATGCCGATGCTGAAGAGAATTTTATAATCGATGCAGACTTAGAAGGAATGCGTCAGTTACTCGGCAATTTATTAAGTAACGCCATCAAGTACTCACCAGACGGGGGGAACATCCTCGTGTCACTCGAACGAGTAGACGAACAAGTCGTGATGAAGGTGCGAGATCACGGAATGGGTATTCCAAGCGCCTCTCTCCCTCATCTCTTTGGAAAGTTTTATCGTGTCGACAACTCAGATCGTCGTAAAATTGGCGGTACTGGGCTCGGGCTCGCAATCTGTAAAGAAATCGCTAAAGCACACGATGGTCAACTTCACGTGGAGTCGGTCTACGGAGAAGGAAGTACCTTCATCTGTGAGTTACCAACTTCAAAAGAACACATCATGCAATAACACGGTCAATCCGACCGTGTTATTTTTGACTCTTTTTAACAGAATCAGCAGGATTCAGTTTACAAAATATAGAAAGGAACGAGAGCGATTTATTCGGAATGAAGGGAATATACCTATTCATTTATTTTTGCACGTATTAAACTGAAAACAAGATATACTGAATATAAAGAGATACTTGGATCGGAGGTCTTGCCATTGGATCATCGTGACCCACCCTTTTCAGAAATTGGAGATTTTAATCAATGGGGACGTTTTGAGATTGACGTTCCTCAAATAGGCGAACAAGCAAAGTTTCAGGCCGCCGCTTCTTTGATTCGAAAACATATTCCATTACGGCTTGGGGGATTTTACATCATAGCGAGCGAAGAAGAAATTTTGCACAGCGGCTCACACGATGGGAATCTTCAAAAACACTTGATTCATTTATTGCAGCAAGTCCTGAACGGTCATATAGAAGATGAACGCCTAATTCAAGAGCAAGTCTGGACTGTGCACTATTTTACGACACCATAAAAAAGAACTCGATTTAAGTACATGTACTTATCTCGAGTCTTTTTTTATTCCCATCGTGACATAATGGCTACAGTTTTCTCATAGTACTCTGTTGCCAACTTATATTTTCCATCTTCTCTTAGTTCTCTAGCCAACCACAGTGCATATTTATTTGTATAATTTTCGTCATGCGTTTCAAAATAGTGTACTGCCTCTTTTAAGCTTGTAATCAATTTCCCCTTGTCAGGTTCTACAAATTCGTACTTGTATATATTGAAGTGGTGGGTGAACTCTTCGGAATTATTGATCTTCTCCATTAATTCATAACCTATGTTCAACCATTCAATAACACCTTTAATATTTTGGTTTTCAGAATTTACTTCTAATAGTGACATCACACTGTACAATTTACTTCGTATATCTACTTTATACTCAAAACTTTCGAGAAAGTATTTTAGCGCCTTTTCCTGATCTCCTATTAAAAAATATATATCCCCCATGTTATTGAAGAGCATTCCATTATAATCTTTTAAACTAGTTTTTTGAGCAATTTTAGATGCCTTTTCGTAGTGTGACAATGCATCTAAATACCTTTTCCTTCTTTTATAAGCAACTCCAATTAAAAGATGGCATTCAACAATTCTTTCAATATAGAAGTGATCTTGGAAGTAACTTAGCGCAAAACGAGTATGTTCAATAACTTGGAGATAGTCTTTGTATTTTATATATATAGCTCCCATGATATATCGCATATCAGCAACTTCCCAGTCAGGTATATGTGAGTTAGGTAAACTTTCATCTACTTCTTCCAAGAGTTTCAGAGCATGTTCTCGCTCTTCACTTTGGAAATGATGAATGTATAAACATTTGAGCAACTTATATCTGAGCGTATTATCAAAATCAAATTGATTTTCTAACCATCCTAATTCGATTACATGTTGAGGATTTCCATTTGGCATCAATCCAAATCTAGCTAAAGTAATCATTAAAGTAATATATAATTCTTTAGTTTGGTTTACTACTGGGTTATCTTTATACTTGAGTAGTTTAGGAAGTAGTAATCTATCGTTCCGAGTCAGTATCGCTTCTTTCAGTAGTTCTCTCATGTCTATTTTTATTTTTTGCACCTGTTCACTTAAATCAACATAAAGCGGCGCATCAATATCAAGACGTTTGAATAATAGCTCTAAAACTTCTTCACTCGCAGAAGTTTGATTGTTTTCAATTTTACTCAAATAAGAGACTGAACAAACACCTCTGGCAAGAACAGATTGCTTCATATTCTTCCTCATTCGTTCAACTTTAATTAAGTTCCCATAGTTATATTCCATTATTTGTAATAGCCCCTTCTCAGTCATCTCTCAATAATCCTTAAATCAGCGCTCCTTACTTTAGAATCCAGGAAAATATTAATGAAATAAGCTAATAATCACGTTAATTACTCATAAGTTTCCCAACCAGATACTGAGTCCAATGGCATGGTTATCATGATAAAATTTAACTAATCCAAATTAAAAAACTAGGACTTTACGACTTATCAATATTAAATATAGTTAGAGGTGAATATGGTATGGGAAAATTAAGTTATTTATTAGCTGAGGACTACATTAAGCCTAAGATTTATTTTAAACCAAAGCAAGCACCTATCGTAAACACATCCTATTCATCAGATGATAGAAAACAATTTGAAGGATTAGAACACTTAACCAAACTTATTTGTTCAAATAAAGGTTTTATCGTTAATGCATTTCAAATTGATTATTATCAACTGTTACCGAAGTTGATTTCTGAGACATTAAAGAAGAATAGTCAACATAAAACCATCTATATTTTAGGACCTGAACTATCACTTTCAATCTTGAAAAAAAGCAAAAAAAATGTATATGATCAGTTTCATCATGACTTTCAATACATTAGTATAGAATATGATCCTCATTTTATTGTTGAAAAGTGTCTCTCACTTCTTGATGAAGGACATATCATATATATATTACCTGAAGTATCTGCTACATGGAGACCCGAAGAAGCACTACAATTAAAGGATCATTTTATACCATTCTGTAGTTGCATTCTTAGTCAAAAAGCTCAAGTTCCGATTTTATCTTCAGTACAATCTCTAGAAGGGGATAGAATAATACTACATCCTCAAAATTCTCCTGAAGATTACAATGGATCTTTCGAGTCGAATATTGAAAAGCAGACCAATGATATTTATAAGTTATTAGGAGATTCAGGGGAGTAATTTTTGATATCGTGGTTGAAGGGTATTCTAAATTGAACCCCTTGAAATTTAAAATCTATCTAAAAAATGGAGGTTTTATCTTATGAAAAAAGTTGCAGGAATAGTATTTATAGCAGCTGCAGTCGTAATACTCAGTAGTTCTGTGAAGCCATTAGTTGATGAACTCCCTCGTATTACTAAAATCGAAACACCCATCCAAACATTTGTTGACGAATTACCTCGCATCACTAAAGTCAATCCTCCTACCCAAACTTTCGTTGATGAATTACCACGTATTACTTTAACTACTCCATCAATTCAAACGTTTGTTGATGAACTTCCTAGAATTACTTAAGACGCCTCGGCGTCTTTTTTTATCTTTTTAGTAACGTTTTTTAAAAAAAGATAAATAAATTAAATATTAAACTCCATTTTTTTCTTTTTTACTTATATAATAATGACATCATGTCATTTTATAAGTGATTCGATTACATAAAGATATAAAGGAGTTATTTATTTGAATATGTTGAAATCTTCTTGGAATGCCAAATTATTAGTTAGTTCAACCCTCATGATCTCGGCAATCACGGTGACACCAATCGATTTTGAATCGAACTCGTTTAAAATTAATACAGTAGATGCAGCTGCTACATATTACACGACAACGGTAAATTTAAACCTTAGAAAAAGTGCTTCCACGTCAAGCACTATTTTATTGACCATCCCTTCTGGAAAAACAGTTACGTATCTCGGAACGTCCGGTTCATGGTATAAGGTTTCTTACAACGGTACAGTCGGTTACGTCTCGTCTCAATATTTAAAAACTTACAAACCGACGACTGTGAAAACCTATACGACAACAGCGAACTTGAATTTACGTAAAAGTGCCTCGACTTCGAGTAGTATTTTAACAACCATTCCAAACGGAAAAGAAATCATTTATCTGAGTACATCCGGCTCATGGTTTAAAGTTTCTTACAACGGAACAATCGGTTACGTCTCATCTGACTACGTCAAGGTGATCGAAACCTCTACACAAACTCCAGAAACAAATATCACCTACAAAACAACGGTGAACCTAAACTTAAGAACCAGTGCATCGACGTCAGGTTCCATTTTGACGACAATTCCAAGTGGAGAAGTCGTCAACTATATCGGTACATACGGCTCATGGTTTAAAGTTTCTTATAACGGAATGACAGGTTATGTATCTTCTCAATATCTTGCGCCAACGAGCACGACAGAGGTGGAACGTGTTTACTCGACAACAGCCAACCTCAACTTACGTCAAAGTACCTCGACATCAAGTACGATTCTATTAACTATCCCATCTGGTAGTACGGTTGACTACCTCGGAACGTACGGATCTTGGTATAAAGTTACTTACAAGGGCGTCACAGGGTATGTATCCTCAGAATATGTAAAGGTAACGACAACTTCTGCATCAACGAAAACAGTTGTGATCGACGCCGGTCATGGCGGAAATGACCCGGGTGCCGTCTACGGCTCATTGTATGAGAAAGTGATCGCGTTAGACATTGCCAAACGTCTCGCCAATACACTCACGAGCACATACAATTATAACGTCAAACTGACTCGTTCGACGGATACGTATCTGTCATTGTCAGAACGCGTCTCATTGAGCAAGTCATATAAAGCGGACGTTTTCGTGAGTCTCCATGCGAACTCCTCGGTGTACAGTTCTGCAAACGGTCATGAAGTACTCGTTCCAACTTCAGAAAGTTACACAACGAACCCTTACATCTCAGCCAGTCGTACTCTCGGCTCGACAATTAATAAAGAACTCGGTTCAAAAATCACAATGATTCAAAATCGCGGTGTGAAATATCAAAACGTGTACGTTGTTGGGAAAAATGTTGCCCCTTCGACACTTGTTGAATACGGATTCATCAGCAACTCTAGCGACCGCTCGTATTTAACGAACACGTCCTATCGTCAGCTCATGGCGGAAGCCACAGCATCTGGTATTGATCAGTTCATGCGTTCATATTACTAACAAAAAGGAACTTAGCATTCACCGCTAAGTTCCTTATTTTATGTTCACTTCCCAAATCATGTGAGGTGCACCAGGACCCCAGTAATGGTCAAGAGTCAATAAAGGTTCACCCAATTGTTTTCGCCAATAGGCCTGTGCACTAGGAAAGCCCGCGTCCAAATAGAAGACGTGTTGCTTTCTCGCAAGGATTTCTCGTTTCATTTCCTCTAATAGAAAATGCCCGACTCCTTGACGTTGCATACGAGGAAGGACATAGACGCTCCCGAGTTCGATGGCACCACGCTTTATTTCCAAGTTGCCCGATATAATATCGTTTGGAGGCAACAAAGCCCCCGCTCCGATAAGGATTCCCTCCTGCTCAACCACATACAGTTGAACTTGATCGTCATCAAAGTGGTCCTGAATGGTCGTATTTAGGCGTGCCACTTCTTCATCGAGCAAATCGGCATCTTCAAAACGCTCTCGTCGAATCAAGTCACTCAAACTCTCCATAAATAAGCGCTGTAAGGATTTCACGTCTGATTGTTCGAGTGCGCGAAAGTTCAAGACGTCCACTTCCTTTTCTCTTTTTTGTTTTACTCTTTACCCTCACGAATCCGCTGCGTAACACTCGGGTACGAAGGAATGAATTCTTCGAGCGGCTCGTAATTCAGCTTCCCGTAGGTTTTCCATAACACTAAAATCGCCGCGGTCCATAACGTGATCATCAAATGAACCAAACCGATGGGATACCCTACTTCTGCATGGAAGCCTACCATCACGAACATGACGTTGAACATCGTGTGCATGAGAAAGGCGGACCACAAATTGCGCGATGATCCATTGTATACCCAGCTAATCAGAATCGAATAAGCCATGACAGACAATCCATATGCCCAAAACGGCAAATTTGCCTGACCAGTACCAGTCATAAGAAAGAGCGGTGTATGCCAAATCGCCCAAATTCCCCCTAGCACTAAACTTGCCACTAGTGGGGACAGTCTCGACTGCAACGCATCAAGTAAATAACCACGCCATCCGTATTCTTCTTGTAGCGTCCCTCCGAGAAAGAGCATATATAAAAAGTAAGGGGCAATCCACCACGGTTCACGAGCGATTAACGCACCACTCCGGTCCGTCCACCAATACGCGACAAGGAATATGAATGGAATCAATCCGAACGGGACCGCATACGTTTTCCAACTCATTTTCACTTGAATACTTTTTAGAAGGATATGCTTGACTCCTGCCACACCCCGAAGTCGATACATCGTTAAGATCCCGGAGAGACTCGGTCCAAACGCTCCGATGATGATGATTGCCATAATCGGCAAATCAGTCCACCAATAAAGGCTCGCCCAGACAATCCATGAATAAGCGAACGTGATTGTAATAAATCGAATGATTTCTGAAGTTTTATACATAACGAGTCTCCTTCCTGTTGATAAGTACCCGTTATTGCAGGAGGAAATACCATCCTCCGTCACTCTTCTCAATTTGTTCAGATTTTCTTTCAACAGTAAAAGAGCACACCTGCTTTCACAGACGTGCTCTCGCCTTCCCTTCCCTTATGACACGCGTTCTTTCTCTTCTTCCCGAATCAAATGATATTGATCGAGAATCAACTGGGTCAACGTGTCCCCTTCATGAAGTTGAAGGTATTTTTCAATCGTTGAGGAGATCCCGTGCTCCTCGATCGACAGATTCAGCTCCGACGATTCCGAATCCTCCGGGTTGTAGTAATGAAGGGCTGCTGCAATCCCGTAAGCGAGTTCGTTCGGCTCGATTCCGTTATCCATCAACTCACGCGCTGGTTTGACGAGACGGTCGCTCGGTCCGAGTTTACGAATCGGCGAACGTGCCACCCGTGACACTTCGTCTTTCAATTTTGGATTCTCAAAACGCTTAATGATTTTTTGGATGTATTGGCTATGCTCTTTCGCCTCGAAGCCATATTTCTCAAGCAATAACCAACCCGTTTCATACAATGCGCCTTGAACGACTTGACGCACGCGGCGATCTTGTAGCGCTTCGTCAATCGTCGCCTTCCCGAACAAGGAACCGATGTAAGAGGCGATGGCGTGCCCGGTATTAACCGTGAAGAGTTTGCGTTCGATGTACGGTCCGATTTCCTCGACCCATGTCACACCTTGAATCGGTGGTTGCTCGTTCAGCCCTTGCGTCTCAATGACCCACTCATGGAACGTTTCGACTTCCACGTAAAGTGGGTCTGCATGCTGTTGAAGGGGAACGATACGGTCAACTGCCGCATTCGGGAAGAAGACGTTTGCCTCCCCGACACCGCCACATGCCTCTACTTCTTGACGAAGAATGGCACTCCCACCAATCATGTTCTCACATGCGATGACATAGACCGGCGCGTCCTCAACTTCACGCGCACGGAGACCTTCACTGATCAATGGCGCTACTTTTGAAAGAAGCGATGGTCCGACAGCCGTCGTCACGAGATCCGCTTCTGCGATCAAAGCCGCGACACGGGCTGGCTCTTTCAAACTGTTGACCCCGCGTACTCGGTCGACGACGATTCGATCGACACCGTCTTCCGCGAACCCGACCTCATAGTGACGTTTTGCTTCGAGTGCTTCGATGACCGTGTCGTTAATGTCGACGAACGTCACCTCATAACCACTTTGATTGAGCAACAATCCGATAAATCCGCGTCCGATGTTTCCTGCTCCAAAATGAACAGCTTTCATTTATGCCACCTCTTCCATGAAGAGCGCCAAGATTTCTTCTTTCGTCTTCGCCTGAACAAGACGCTCCACGTTTTCTTCGTCCGAGCAGAGAATCGCGATTTGCGAAAGGAGCTCTAAATGTTCATCATTCACGCCCGCAATCCCGATGACGAGTTTAGCCGTCTGTCCACCAAAGTCGACACCGTCCGGCACTTGCAGGAACGAGATTCCCGTCTTCTGAACCGCTGATTTCGCCGCTTCTGTACCGTGTGGAATGGCTACGTGATTTCCGATATAGACGTTTGCGATCGCTTGGCGTTCATGCATCGCTTCTACATACTCCGGCGTCACACAGCCGGCGTCTTGTAGGACTGCCCCGGCTGCTGTGATCGCTTCCTCTGTCGTTGCGAATGTTTGGTTAAGTCGAATCATCTCTGTTTGAATGAATGGCATTTTGATTTCCTCCTAATAGCTAAACCGTATCTCTATCTGTTCTGTGTTCAAGAAATTTTGCTGCGTTCTGCTTTAATTTCTTCTACCAATTGATCATAGTAATCGGCGTTCAAGAAGTTTGTGACCGAACGATGAATCGCATTCGGTGCTTGCGCTTCTGCACGCTCTGTTAAGTCTTCATGCGTAATGACAAACTGCGCATCTTTCGGCAAGTTGCTGATGGACGTGTTCGTCACTTTGATTGGTAAGTTGGCTTTATTGACCTTGTTCCGGAGAACCGAGGCCCCCATCGCACTTGACCCCATTCCTGCATCACATGCGAAGATGATGTGATCGACTTTATCAAGGCGATCTGTCACGAGAGCGGATGCATAAGACTGTTTGCCTTTCATCGCGCTCACGTTTTGTGTCGCTTCTTCAAGTGATACTTCCTCTGCTGCGCTCGATTTCAAGATGACACTCGCCACAGCAAATGTGACCGCTGCCGATAAGAAAATCCCTGCCACGAGTCCGAGGTATGAACCGCGTGATGCCATCGCGAGAATAGCGAAGATACTACCTGGTGAAGCCGGTGCGACGAGACCGACATCAAAGAGTACGAATGTGAAGATCCCTGTTGCGCCCCCTGCGATCATCGCAAGAATCAAAATTGGCTTCATCAACACGTATGGGAAGTAAATCTCATGAATCCCACCGAGGAAGTGAATAATCGCTGCACCAGGTGCTGTACGTTTCGCTGCACCTTTGGCAAAGAACATGTATGCGAGAAGTAATCCAAGACCTGGCCCTGGGTTCGCTTCAAGTAAGAAGAGAACAGACTTACCAGCCTCTGCCACTTGATCGACACCAAGTGGACTCAAGATCCCGTGGTTAATGGCGTTGTTCAAGAAGAGAACTTTTGCTGGTTCAATGAACAAGCTCGCCACTGGAAGTAATTTCGCGCCGACGATCCAGTCAACACCTGCGGCCATCACTTTATCGAGGGCACTCATGATTGGACCGAAGATTTCGAATCCTCCAAGCATGAGAAGTCCACCAATGATCCCGACCGAGAAGTTGTTGACGAGCATTTCGAATCCTGCTTTGACTTTGCCTTCAAGGGCACGGTCGACTTGGCGGATGATGTAACCACCGAGTGGACCCATGATCATCGCTCCGAGGAACATCGGAATGTCTGTCCCGACGATGACCCCCATCGTGGCGAGCGCCCCGACGACACCGCCTCGTACGTCATGAAGTAATTTACCACCTGTGAAACCGATGAGTAATGGTAAGAGATATGTGATTGTTGGACCAACGAGTTCTGCTAAGTTTTCGTTTGGCCACCATCCTGTCGGAATAAAGAGTGCTGTGATAATCCCCCAGGCAATGAAGGCACCGATGTTCGGCATGACCATCCCACTGAGGAAACTACCGAACCGTTGTACTTTGACTCGGACCCCGCCCGAGCTCGCTTGCGTATTCGCCATGTATAAAACCTCCAGTCTGTAAAATGTGAAAGGTTGAATGTGTAGTGTAGCTAACCGGTTTGTGCTCTACACCTGTATTGTATGCCTGGAGTAAGCGCTTTCTCAATTCAATCCAGTTCACACTTTGGCAACATTTTGTGCCAAACAAAAAAATGACCATGGTTCGGTCATTTTTCGTACAACGTCTCATGAATCATTTTCTTCATGCATTCGTGCAGGAGTAAACGAAGATCTTCTTTCGTTCCCGTGCTATAAAGACGCATGTGTTCCTCACTCTCAATGAGCGACCCACTGATCGCACTTAAAAATTGAAGTTCGACATCGCGCGCCTCTTCTGGTGCTAGGAGCACGAGAAGTCGCGTCACGGGTTCAGTCGATTGATCCATCATGAGGAGCGGGATTGACGTCGTTAAATCAAATGCAAACACACTCGCTTTCTCAATCGAAGTATGTCGTCCATGGAAGAGTGCCAGTTTTGTACCTGGGACACCAAGACCTGCAACTTCGTGACGCCGGAGCAATTGCGCAGATAACTGAATTCCGCTTTGCACGAGATTTCGTTCCTCAAGATGTGTTCCGATATCGACCAGGATATCCTCTAAACGGTCCGTATTGTTGAGTGTGACCAAATCAAACTGATCATCCATCCGCTCGAACGTCTCCACGAGTTCGCCAAGTTCTTCAAAATCGAGCATCGTCGATCGCGGCTTTGAAGTCAACGTTTGAAATGATTGCGGTAACGACAACAAGAGATGACGGACGCGCTGTACTTCCTCACTCGTCAACAACGGATTGACGATCAATGTCGGTACCGAGAGTGGTGGTAATGGCACCGTCGACAAGATGACATCATATTCCTCAAGTCGGTGTTGCTCTAATCCGAATAAAGACGAGTTGACGACGTCTTGCATCTCCGGGAACTCTTGACGTACCCGATTGACGAGCATTTTCGACGAACCGAGTCCGGCCGAGCAGACGACGAGTGCCCGATACTCACGACGCCGCACCGGTTTGACGAGTGCTGCCGCGAAGTGCATCGCCCAAAATACCGTCTCTTCCTCAGAGAACGTATTCGTCCCAAAGACGATGTCGGCAGCCTGTTGGATGGCCGACCGAAGCCCCGGATAGTCTCGGTCGATATGAGGTTTCACCGTACTCGTTTCCGGTAGCGCCTGCGTGTTCATACTCGACAAGATGTGCGCGAGCAGTCCACGTTCGAGCGCTGCGTCATCCGTAAAGGTAAACCCGTAAATGAGCGAGACGTGATGAATTAGTTTATGCACCCGAATCTGCATGATCCACCGCTCTTCTTCATCTTCTTTCATTTGATCTTTAATCGAGCGAAGACGATTCGCCTCCTCGGCAAACCAGACACGTTCCGCCCTCGAGTAGGTGATGCCAAGTGCTTCCTCCATGTCGGTCGCAACTTTCAAATAGTCCTCAGACCGGCCTTTCGTATACATCTCTAAAAAGAATCCGGACGCTAGCCGTGCTTGTTGCACCCCGTAGGCGAACGTGACCCGCATGATGGTGCGGTCATCCATCCGCTCAAACGAGCGTGACTTCAAATAATCGTAACCATCCCGAAGACCTTCAAGCATCTCCTCGCATGGTACCGTCTTCAAAAAAGCAGGAATGTAGTCATCCTCGCCACGGACGAAGCGGTAAAAAGCGAGCGTGTCCCAGTGGGCAAGCAGCGCGTTGATGAGTAGCTTACGTTTCTCGGACTCATAACCGAGCACTCTAGCCCCAACACCTTTTTTCCGTTCAACTTCTAAATGATACTCTTCGAACCATCGATCCAACTTCTCCAAATCTTGCGTCAACGTACTCGGAGACACATGCATCTGTTTGGCGACGGCCTGCAATTTGAGTGTATCGCTCTCAAACAAAAGACGCCACGCCAGCTCAAATAAGCGGTCCTCGCTCGTCGGGATCGCTTCTGCAGATAAGATTAGGTCTTCTCGTAACTGTTGCTTCGCAGACGGTTTGCCGACAAGGCTTAGTCCATGCCCGCGTTGCCAAGCGAGCTCGAGCTCGAACTCTTTTAAGATGCCTTCAAGTAATTGTCGTTCTCGTTGAATCGTACGCTCAGACAAATTCACCGCCTGCGCGATTTCGGCGAGCGGTGTCGATGTCTCAGTTGCTAATAAGTGTAGTAAAATCGACCGTTCTCTCGCGGTCCACTCATGTCTCATGCTCATCCATCCATTCTTCGACAAGTAGTCGGTATTCCTCGAGCGACAGGAGTTGTCGGACTGACCGGACACATGCGGTCGGATGGGTAACGGGAGTCGCCCCTTCCTGATAGAGAATCAAATCCACCTCATTCGGGATGTTTTGAATCGTTCCGTGCGTAATCGTACAAGACAAGCGCCCCTCGCTTGCCTGTGCGAACAACTTCGCCGCCATCGCACTTGTCACAAACCCGCTATGGCAAGCAATGTATACGTTCATGTCAGCCCTTCTTTCGTCGCTTATCTTTATCTAATCATAAGTTGGAACCGCTTACTTCTCCTACTATTTTGCTTGTTGGCAAAGATATCGGCAAGCAGTAAAAAGCACCTCTCCTGAAGAAAGGTGCCTTACACTATGTTCAGTTTATTCGACCGTCACCGATTTCGCCAAGTTCCGTGGCTTGTCCACGTCACATCCACGAGCGAGCGCCGCGTAATATGCCATCAACTGAACCGGTAATACGTTAATGAGCGGTGCCAAGAGTGGCTCAACGTGCGGCAAGATGAAGTCATCATCCTCATGTTCGACGCCTTGCATGGAAATGATACAGGCGTTCGCGCCACGGGCAACGACCTCTTTGACGTTTCCACGAATATTCAAGTTCGTCTTCGGTTGCGAGATGAGCGCGATAACCGGTGTCCCGTCTTCAATCAAGGCGATCGACCCGTGCTTCAGTTCCCCACCTGGGTATCCTTCCGCTTGGATATACGAAATCTCTTTTACTTTGAGCGCTCCTTCGAGACAGACAGAAGCGTCAAGCCCACGACCGATGAAGAACGTGTTCGGTGTCGTTTTCAAATAACGTTCCGCGAGGTCTTCGAACAACTCTTTTTGCGCCATGATTGAATCCATAATGGTCGCAACACGTGCAAGCTCCGGCATCAGGTCGAACGGTAATTCTTTCCCTGTCGCACGAGCGATGTCATACGCGAGAATCGCGAGGACGGCAATCTGTGCCGTGTATGCTTTCGTCGACGCGACGGCGATTTCCGGTCCGGCGTGGAGGAGCATCGTCTCGTTCGCTTCGCGTGAGAGCGTTGAACCCGGTACATTCGTCATGGTGAGCGCTTTATATCCGCGTTTCTTCACTTCGACGAGGACGGCACGGCTGTCCGCCGTCTCACCGGATTGTGATAAGAAGACGAACAACGGACGTTCACTTAAGAGCGGCATATTGTAGCCAAATTCAGAAGAAACGTGCACTTCTGTCGGAATGCCGGCGATGCGTTCTAAAATGTCTTTTCCGACGAGTCCGGCGTTATAGCTCGTCCCACATGCGACGATATAGACACGATCTGCTTCCGAGACGAGCTCGCGCACGCCTTCCGTGAGTTCGATGTCGCCGTTCTCGTTCTGGTAATGCTGGATGATGTTGCGGATGACGGCTGGCTGTTCGTCCATCTCCTTCAACATGTAGTGCGCGTACGTGCCCTTCTCGATGTCTGACGCATCAATCTCGGCCGTGTACGGCGAACGTTCGAGCACGTCGCCGTCGAGCGTCTTGATCGTCGCCGACTCACGCGTGAGGATGACGATCTCGCCATCGTGGAGCTCGAGGTACTGGTCCGTCACCTGGAGCATCGCCATCGCGTCTGATGCGACGACGTTGAACGTGCCGTCACCGAGTCCGACGAGGAGTGGTGACTTGTTCTTCCCGATATAGAGGCGCTCTTTGTCCTCTGAGTCAATCATCGCGATCGCGTATGAACCGTGGAGGTCCGAGAGCGTCTTGCGGAACGCCGCCTCGACGTCACCGAGCTCGACGAAGTGCTTCTCAATGAGCTGGACGATGACTTCCGTGTCCGTCTCTGAAAGGAACGGGACATCAAGTGTGGCTTTCAATTGTTCATCGTTCTCGATTACGCCGTTGTGCACGAGGGTGAAACGTCCAGTCGTGCTTTGGTGCGGGTGGGCGTTCGGTACGCTCGGTACCCCGTGTGTCGCCCAACGCGTGTGACCGATTCCGATTGTTCCTTCGGCGTCAGCCGGTACGATGTCACGGAGTGCTTGGATTCGTCCCACTTCTTTGAACGTACGAACGTCCTCACCGACTAAGGCAATCCCTGCTGAGTCGTAGCCGCGATACTCGAGCTTTTCGAGTCCTTTCAATAAAATCTCTTTCGTTTCAACTTGTCCGATCATTCCTACGATTCCACACATAAACAAATCTCCTCTATCCTTCGATTTCTCGAAAAAGGAAACGGACTTTTTAGAGTGATGTCATCAAGTCTCGTTTTGTCCGTCCGGTCACCCGAACGTTTTATCAAGACTCTCTCAGTCGTGACACGCGACTGGAAGGCATCCGCCGAATTCCTCGATCACCTTCGACCTCGTCAACTCCATAGAGTTCTGGCGCTTTTATCTCATACCTAGCCGTTTCTCCAGATACGCTTTCATGCTATCGAGTACAAAAGGGATTGAATAGAGCAATCTGAAAAATTGTCGATGAATACTTTTTTACCGTTCATGTAAAAGTCACCACTTTCACTAAAAAGCCATCACTCCTTCAGGTTTTCGACTAGGGAGAGAACGGGCATGATACAAGTAACGAGTAAAGAAATGAGGGGAAACACATGGGCGGCATCTTCCTGTTGATCGGCATACTGTTATCTGTCTTATCCAGGTGGCTAGAATTTGAAGGGAATAGCACGTTAGGGGATGTCATGTTGTTTCCTGCGATTTTCTTTATGGCGATGGCATTCTTCTGCAGTTTTCCTTACTTTAAAGAATGGTGGGAAGACCGCTCCACCCGCAAAAAGGCACTGCTATTTGTGATTTTTGCCGCAGTCGGTATCCTTTGTCTGCAAGCTGCTTTCTGGTTTGTCGTTTGGCGAGATCAATGGCTCGGGCTTCTTCTCCTTCTTCCCTTTGCGGCATGTGTGGGGTTCATCGCTCGGTTGTTCAAATAAAAAAGGACGCGCCGCAGCACATCCTACTTTTATTTCACGCTGAAATCGGCGACAACCCCGTAATGATCACTCGGTATGACGTCCGTACTCGTTCGTATGTCTCCAAATACATCGACATGCTGAACCTCAACGTCTTTCCACTCGGAACGGATCAGAATCCAATCGTATCGTTCAGGCTGCTCGAGATGAGAGGATTGTAGGTACGGGTTGTGCTTTACGTCTAACGTCGCCCGTGGCTCTTCCTCAACAAACGTCGTGACGTCTAACCACCTTGCATCCGATAAATCTTGATAGATGGCAGATTGAGGATGATCATTGAAGTCTCCACATAACACTTCGACCGATTTTTGACGTCCTTTGTGTAACCAACTTCGCACCGCTGCCATCTGACGTTCTCGAATCGACACGGAACGCCAATTCAGATGTACGTTCGTGAGTCCCCATTCCTGACCGCCGTACGTAAGCGTCACTCGGGTCGCACAAAAGTTTGACTCTTCCACATCCTCTTCCCAAATCGCTTCAACTGATGACAAGGGAACTTTACTCAAAAAAGCGAGTCCTTCGTCCGGGGAGTCAGGATAAGGATGAAAGACGCAGAAGGGATAACCCGTCGCTTCCGCAATGTCATGAGCCACACTACCCTGTTCGTAAGAACGGACTTCTTGTAGTGCGATCACGTCCGCGTCGATTCGTTTCACTTCTTCACAAATCGCTTCGATTCGCTCTTGCCATAACGTTTCATTGTTCCAAATGTTATATGTCGCAATCTTCACTTCATATTCCTACTTTCTAGAGTGAGTCACGCGCTCCCCCACTTCTGTTCTTCCTTTAACTCTCGTTCCGTGACATAGTTCTCATCAAGACGAACCATATATCGCTCATACCATTTATGTCCGATGACTGATATGACACCTCCAGTCACCATCAGTCCGATAAAGTAAGGTGTCTCAATTTGTTTCGTGATCCATCCGAACATGAGGATTAGCAAAACCGGGAACGTCAAAAAATTAAAAATCGACATCAAGTGTATGTGACGTTTGGCGTCTCGATTCGTTAAATATTTCAATTGAATCGTTTCTTTCTTCCAAGATTTCTTAATCGCAAATAGGCCCGCAAATTGACCAATCAAAAGAACAGTTTCTGCTGACACCCATCCTTTTTCAGTCGCAACAAACAGCGAAATACAGATCATCCACGACAGAAAAGTGAAGACTCTATTCTTCTCAGACTCAACACTGGCGAGCTCTCTCATTTGATCACGTTTGTTCACGACGTTGCTCCTTCTCGTATTCACGAACCTCACGAATCTCTTTCAAATCTTGATCCGTCAAATAGTTCTCATCATAAGACTGAATGACGCGATCGAACCGTTTCGCCAAGTATTCAATCCCGAAAAACGTCAGCTGGGAAAGGAGGAACATGCGGAACGATTGTGTGCCTGTCGTTTCACTCGTAAAGTAAAAGAGTCCATAAATCCCGATACCGGTCAAAGCAAGCGTGTGTGCCATCATTTTGATTGATAAGAGATTACGTGCCGTTTGATTCGTCACAAAGCGCAGCCACATCCGATATTGAATAAAAATACCCGTCAAGATTGCGGCGAGCACGGCATATAATGTTCCTGTAACAACGCCGTCAGAGAGTGTCCAATACGAGGCGTAAATCAAAAAACTGACGACAAGCCCGATTCCGATGATGCCTACACCCCATTTAGTCAAACGGTCTACTTTTAAAATCGTATCGATTTGCGACTTTACTTTTGGTGATAGTTCCATACGTCCTCTCTCCTTTCCAACACTTCTTCATACGTCGGTAGCCTAGACTGATGTCCAAGAATTCGCTCTTTCCACTTCTTCTCTCGATACGATTTCGTCAACCCCCAAAGGGCGACGATCCCGCCAATCAGGATGAAGGCATCTTCGTTTACATACATCGGGATGAAGAGCGCAAATAAAGAAACGGCATCAATCCAACAATCAATGAGTCGATAGCGTAACACGCGAGCAACCGCTTGATGTTCGGCAAAATGGCGAATGACTCGATATTCCATATATCCTTTATAAGCCAAGCCCATGGATACGACCAACATGACCGGGATGACCCACATCGCCTGTGTCCGCAACATCACGATGAACGAAATCAAGAAAATGACGAGTACGGGCCAACCAAAGAACCGCTCGAACTGTTTGGCATGCGTTACGGTGAGTTCAAATGGACGATTCATGCGAGACCCTCCCTTCAATCACTTCTTCATAAGTCGGTAGCCCTGGTTCAATATGTTGGAGTTGATTTGTGAACCACTTCTGCCGAAACGGACTGAGTACTCCCCATATCCCGAAAAAGAGACCAATCAGGAGACCAAAATCTTCTGCTGTCAGCAGCGTCACCATAAGAGCCGTCAACAAAATCGCATCCACCCATTCGAATACGTATTGGAATATAAGCATTCGATGCGCCTTCGGATGCTTGGTCATTCGCCACATGATACGCATTGCTTGATATCCCATCACGACGATGATTACGGAGACCGATACCATGATGGGAATGAGCCACATTTTCTCTAACAAGAGGGCGACAATGACGGCTGTGACATATAGAATCATGACGGGTACGGCGTAACCTCGCATCCGTTGCATCCACTTTATGTCTTGCTCCACCTATATCGCCTCCTTGTTAAAGTTGATATACTCTACATCTTGTCGTTTCGTCTGCGTCTCCACGTTCCATGTCCATAACATCGCGCCTGCGATGAACACCGTGACACATATATACGCCACGTTTGATGTGAACAATAATTGATGATTCAATGCGAGAAAGAAAGCAACACTGTTAATCCCATCCCGAACGAGTTGACGACGATATAACCCTTTCAATTCTGGTTGAAATGACAGGCGCATCCGATAACGTTTCACATATAAGATGTTCAACGGAATGAGTGTACAGGCGATATACAACACGCCCCATGTAAGGTCATCCGTCCATAAACTGATGGGAAACATGAGTACCACCAATGTTCCAAATATGCCGAAAATCCATTGGTCGAATAAACGTTTCCATGCCTTCTCTTGCGTTATCCGTTCATTCATCTCTTCAACCGTTGTTTCTCAGATTGATCCACCAAAGGCATGCGTTCTCCGAATTGTTTTTGGAAAGTCTGACCGAACACCATCCACAAGGTGAGAACAACAAAAATTGTCAATGTGTCAACTTGCATAAAGAGAAGCGCCACCGTGATCACAATGAGGATTGCTGAATCCACTAAATCATATATGAGCTCCCATTTTAGAGATTTCACTTTGATTTTTTCGCTTACATGCGTACGTTGTTTCTGATACTTGCTAACATCTATCCCAATCATCGCGATTCCGACAACAATGAGTGGAACTGTCAGCCATACATTACCTTCGAAGTATGACACTGCAAGCGCCATGAATATGAACGCAAACGAGGTATATTTTATTCGAAGTGGTGACTTCCACCATGTATCTCCTTGTACAAATCGATTTTGATTGGTCACTTAACAAACACCCTTTCTTTACAGGATCTACCTTTCTTATACGCAATCTCCTTTTATATTGTTTCACATTTTCCGAATATTCCCGCAATGAATCGTTCGACTTTTTTCAACAATTGATAAATGAAACGTATCCGCTTACAAAGTTTATCTGCTATACTGTTAGCAAATTCATTCCCACAAATTTTTTTGAAAGGTGTAGAACTGTATGTCTCCGAAGTACAAGCAAGTTGCGAGTCAGATTGAATCAGACATTGTCAATCACGTCTACCAACATACGAATAAATTATTGACCGAAGATGAGTACGCCAATAAATATGGTGTCAGTCGCAATACGGTCCGAAAAGCAATTGAGATTCTCGTCAACAAAGGATACGTCTATCAAGTTCAAGGGAGCGGTGTCTTCGTCCGCGACCATTACAATAGCGATTACATCAACCTTGAAAAACTTCAAGGTCTCACGAGTGACTTCAGTGGCCGGAAAGTCGAGACACGCGTCTTACATTTCGAACAGACGGTCGCAAACGATGAAGTCGCAGAACGTATGAAGTGCCCGATTGGGACACCCGTCTACTTCGTGAAGCGTTTACGTCTCGTCGATGACCATCCGTTCTCGGTGGAAGATTCATACTTCCGAAAAGAGCTCGTCATCTACTTAGACGAGAACATCGTCCAAAAGTCGATTTATACGTATTTACGAAGTGACCAAAAGCTCGCCATCGGATTCGCCGACCGAGTCATTTACGCAGACTTTTTAGATTCTGAGTCCGCCGATCTGCTCGACTTGAACGAGAATGACCCAGCCTTGATTGTCGACAACACCGTCTATTTAACAAATGGTCAAATCTTCGACGTCTCTCGTTCCATCCATCATTTTAAACATGTCAAAATGCTCAAAGTCTCGAACATCAAGTCCTAAACGCGCCCGAGAGATGCTTTTCTCGTGCGCATTTTTTATGCATTTTTTCGAAAAGTAAGGGTTTACACGAAAACGCTTTCGTGCTACTATCAACGTGTAGAAAATATTTGTACCTATGAATTTTAGTTATCCATACAAAAAAGGAGAGATATTATGGTTTCTGAAACAATCGAAATCTCACCGGAAGATATTTTCGGTCTCATCGCCCTCTCGGGTGACGCCAAAGCGAGCTACCATCAAGCGATGCTCCTCATGCAAGAAGGAAAAAAAGAAGAAGCCGAGGCAGCAGTCGTTGCTGGTGACGCAACATTAAAAGAAGCACATGCGATTCAAACGAAATTCGTCACGCTCGAAGCACAAGGTAAATCGGCAACAGTCGGTGTCCTCATGGTGCACGCGCAAGATCACTTGATGAACACAATTCTCGTTAAAGAAATGCTTGGATATATGATGAACATGCAAAACGAAATCAACGAATTGAAAGGAATGGATCAAAAATGATTAAAATCGGACTCTTCTGTGCGGCAGGTATGTCAACAAGTATGTTAGTAGAAAAAATGAAAGCGGTTGCCTCTGAGCGCGGCATTGAAGCTGAGATTGCAGCTTACCCAGAATCAGAGATGGAAACATACGTTAACAACATCGACGTCGCTCTTCTCGGACCACAAGTGAAGTACCTTCTTTCAAAAGGGAAGCAAATCTGCGAACCAAAAGGTGTTCCAATCGATGTCATCAACACAGTCGACTACGGCATGATGAACGGTGCGAAAGTATTAGACCACTCATTAAAACTTGTAAATAAATAAACTGAGGTGACTACTTTGAAAATGCCTAAAGATTTCTTGTTCGGCGCTGCTTCGGCCTCTTATCAGGTCGAAGGCGCATGGAACGAGGACGGGAAAGGTCTCTCAAACTGGGACGTCTTCTCGAAAATTCCTGGTAAGACATTTGAAAACACAAACGGCGACGTCGCAGTCGACCATTACCACCGTTATAAAGAAGACATCGCGCTCATGGCGGAGATGGGACTCGAATCGTATCGCTTCTCAATCTCATGGCCACGCGTCTTCCCGAACGGTACGGGTGAAGTGAACGAAAAAGGACTTGAGTTCTACAACAACTTGATCGACGAATGTTTGAAACACGACATCGTCCCATTCGTCACACTCTACCATTGGGACCTTCCACAAGCACTTGAAGAAAAAGGTGGCTGGAAGAACAAAGAGACGGTTGACGCATTCGTCCGTTTCGCAGATACTTGCTTCCAATCGTTCGGTGACCGTGTCAACCACTGGATCACATTCAACGAAGCGGTCATCTTCTGCTCACTTGGATACTTAACAGGCGCACACCCGCCAGGCATCGAAGGCGACGTCAAAGGTTATTTCCAAACGACGCACAACGTCTTCGTCGCTCACGCCCGTGCCGTCGAGCTCTTCAAACAAAACGGTCACACTGGCGAAATCGGGATCACGCACGTGTTCAACCCGGCGTTCAGTATCGATGACGCAGAAGAGAACAAGTTTGCCGAAATGCATGCGAACGCTTATGCGACACATTGGTTCTACGACCCAATCTTAAAAGGTGAATATCCAGAGTACGTCGTGAACGGTCTGAACGAACAAGGTCTTCTCCCTGAAATGACAGAGGAAGAACTCGACGTCTTGAAACGTACCGCTCCGATGAACGACTTTATCGGTCTCAACTACTACAGCCCGCAGCGCGTCATGAAAAATGACTCAGCGCTCGTCATGGCTGGTGGACGTGAAAACTCGACAGGTCGCCCTGGTAACCCATCGTTCGATGGCGTCTATAAGACAGTCAAGATGGACGACAAAGTGTACACGAAATGGGATTGGGAAATCTCACCGGAAGCGTTCCTCGATGGGATGCATATGTTGAAAGATCGTTACGGTGACGTCAAGATTTATATCACAGAGAACGGTCTCGGTGATGTCGACCCGATCGTCGACGGTGAAATCATGGACACGCCACGAATCGAGTACATCGAAGGTCACCTTCGTGCAGTCAAACATGCTGTTCAACAAGGCATTAACGTTGCCGGTTACTACGCTTGGTCTGCAATTGACCTTCTCAGTTGGTTGAACGGTTATAAGAAACAATACGGCTTCATCTACGTCGACCACAACAACGGTCTCGCACGGAAGAAGAAACAGTCGTTCCACTGGTATAAAGAGATCATCGCCACGCGCGCTGAAGACCTATAAGGAGGTTCCCCTATGAGCCGCTTAGAAAGAGTATTTGAAAAGTTCACCCCTGCTTTTGTTCGCTTTGCGAACGCCAAGCCCGTCCTTGCGATTAAGGACGGGTTCATCCTCACGATGCCGATGACCATCATCGGGTCGCTGTTCCTTCTCATCCTGGCGTTACCGATTCCAGGTTGGGCTGACTTCATGTCAGGTCTATTCGGGGCAGACTGGTCACTCCCGCTCACGCAAGTCGTCGGTGCGACGTTTGACATTCTTGCTTTAATCGGTGTTTTTGGAATCGCTTACTCGTACGTCAAGAACGAAAAAATCGAAGGGGTACCGGCTGGTATTCTCGGAATCATCTCGTTCCTCATCATCACACAAGCTTCTGTCTTGTCTGAATCTGGGGAATTCGTCGGTGGCGTCATTCCAAAAGTATGGACAGGTGGACAAGGTGTCCTCGCTGCCATCATCGTCGGATTGACAGTTGGATTCATCTACTCGCAGTTCATCAAACGCGGGATCAGCATTAAAATGCCCGACGGTGTACCGCCAGGCGTATCGAACTCATTCTCTGCACTTGTTCCTGGTTTGGCAATCATCTCGCTCGCCGTTGCAACGTTTGCGATTTTCCAAGCGGTTGCAGAGCGTACGTTCACAGAAGTCATCTATGATGTGCTTCAAGCACCACTTCAAAACTTGACAGACACACTTGCTGGAGCCGTTATCATCATGGTGCTCATGTCTGTCATGTGGTGGTGTGGAATTCACGGTGCCGCAATCCTTATGGGAATCATGGGACCTCTTCTCACAGCGAACGCGCTTCAAAACCAAGCCATCCTCGATGCAGGTGGTACGCTTGTCGCTGGTGAGAACGCAAAAATCGTTACAATCCAGTTCCTTGATGTGTTCACGAAACTCGGTGGATCAGGGATCACAATCGGTTTCATCATCGCGACACTGATTGTCGCACGTTCGGCACACTTGAAGCAGCTTGGTAAGTTATCACTTGCGCCAAGTATCTTCAACATCAATGAGCCGGTCATCTTCGGGATGCCAATCGTCTTCAACCCAATCATGTTCGTCCCATTCGTTGTCGTGCCAGCCATCGCTTCATTCATGGTTTACTTCGCCATCCTTTGGGGTTGGGTCGAGCCGTTCAACGCCCTTCAAGTACCATGGACGACACCTCCAGTCATCTCTGGATTCTTGATTGGTGGATGGCGTGCTGCGCTCTTACAGATTGCAACGATTGCTATGGCCGTTGCGGTTTACCTTCCATTCGTTCGCATTCAAGACCGCGTTTCGTATGGTGAAGAATTGAAAGCACAAGAAGAAGCAGACAAAGCGTCAGCCTGAAACAAAAATGACAGCCCTTCTCAGCAATGAGGAGGGCTGTTATATTTAGGGAAAAGAGTTAAGGAGTTGGAAATTTGAAAGCCCACTACCCTTCTATATTCGCTGTCCTTGCGGGTCTGACCGGATTACTCGGACTGGTGTTTCAATCGGTCTACCCAATCATGTTGTTTCCCGTCTTTCTACTCATTGCCGGATACTCCGTGGCACATGCGAATAAGCAGAAAAGAACCGTACGAAATTATACAGCGAGCTTCATCATCTTATCGAGTGCCGCCCTTGCATTCGGTCTTGGCTTCCAATCCATCATCCCTTACGCCATGCTCATCGGGGTTGTGCTACATATGGTCTGTCTGATTGCTGCATTCATCGCGCTCGGACGATATCGGGCTCACATCTCTTGAAGGCTGTGACTGGACTCTGTTGGGGCGCGTCCATTTTAGCGCTCGCCCTCACCCCGCTACTTGCCGTCGATTTGATTCTCATCTATTTACTTGAAGACACACCGTTCCGAATCTTATCGACTCTCGCGATGCTCGGTTGTTTCTATCCGTTGTCGACAATCCTCAGTTTTTTCGTTGATGCGTTAACGGGAGCATTACGTTCGTTTGTTCATACGAACATACCGCGTCTACTCGACAGCATTCTTCATGGAATCGTGAGCGGAATCAGTCTATACGTCGTACTGACTCTCTTTCCGTCTATCGATTTATCGACGCTCACTGTCATGGCGATTGTATTCGTGCACTTATTCGGTGCATCATTTTGGCTAAATCGGGAGGATTTGAAAGAAAAGACGCCACTCGAACTCGATTCCATCGATCAACAGATCATCCACTTTCTCAGGACCGCCAACGTACCAAGTTGTGTCAAGATGATGCAACAACAGTATCCAGACGTATCTAAACTCGAGATTTTAAACCGGGTGCGCCGATTGAGCCGCTAAATAGAGCCATCTGTTCCTTTTAGGACAGGTGGCTTTTTTATTTGCTATTTACAAATTTTATTTTATCATTTAAATTTATTTTAACGATAAAGGAGGTTTTATCATGTGGAATAGAAATAGTACCTTGTTATTCGGTGGACGCTTGTTATCGACTACCGGTGACAGCTTATACCAAGTCGCAGTCATTTGGTATATCTATACGTTGACCGAAAATACATTTTATACTGGTGTAGCGACAGCTGTCGTCATGATCCCCAAAATCTTAAATGTGCTGTTCGGTCCTATTATCGAACGAATGAACAAGTCACGTATTCTGGTTCACTCGCAGTTCATTCAGTTTGTACTCATGTTGATTATTCCGCTCGCATTGTATTTGGGCTACGAATCCGTTTATCTCGTCATCACTGTGATGTTCTTCGTTTCGTTATTAGAAAATCTTGAGGGAACAGCTGAAATCGCACTGATGCCAGATGTTGTCGCACGTGAACATCGTGGCATGTTCAACTCAAGAATCGGAGCCGGATTACAACTAATTGATTTATCAATGAAAGGTATTTTTGCAACCGTCATCCTTTTCTTCGGAATCGAGCAAATCTATTTGTTTAACGCATTAACTTATCTCCTCGCAGCATTTTTATTTAGCTTGATCCGCGCTCCATTCAAAGCAGTCTCGAAAACACCGTTACAGGCAACATCTTATCGCAAAGAATTAAAAGAAGGGCTCCATTATTTCTTCACAACAAAAATCGTTGTGATTTGCGCTCCCTTCTTACTCGCCAATTTTTGTTTTGGAATCACACAAGCTGTGTTACCCGCATACGCAGCAAATCAAGGTGGCGGCGGGCACTACGCAATCATGCTAATGGCAATCACGCTTGGCAATTTGATTGGAACGATGTTCGTGTTACGCATCATGCACTATCCTCTTGGTCGATTGCTCATAATGTTACCGTTTTTCTCGAGTTGTTTATGGATGTCTTCCGTATTCATTCCTTCTCCTATCATTTCTGTCATCGTGCTCGGGTTGGCATTCATCCCGTTCGGAATGATGAGTATCTTGTTAATCACGTTTCTTCAAGTCTCGATTGCCGAGCATTTGCTCGCTCGGGTGTCCTCAACGCTAGACAGTTTTTTAGTGGCCGCACTTCCGCTCGGGGCATTGCTTGGTGGGTTGTTGCCACACTTGATTGGCGTAGAGTGGACGATGTTCAGTAGCGCTCTTGGACTGATTGTAATTTCATTTTATTTTGCAATAAATAAAGAGAACCGTGACCTGCCTACAATTGAAGAAATCAGCGTATAATGAAACTGATCACTGATAGGAGGTTTCGCATGAAAGAGATTCAAGAAATCGGCAAACTCGTGTTTGACGAAAAGACTTTTCAGATTCTCGAGCACACGAAACGAGAATCACGAAATACAAAAGAAATCGCCAAATTGATGAAACAACCGACGGCAAATTTATACTATCCCATCAAAAAACTAATTGAAATCGATGCATTGCGAATCGAGCGACAAGAACAAGTGAAAAACATTCTTGAGAATTACTATTCTAGCCGTCATTTATATTCTGAAGATAAGCTGGCGATTGAAGGTGATTTTCTTACATCAAACTTAGAACATGTTCTTCAATGGTATTTCGTCCAAGTCCATCAAACCGCACAAGCTTTAAAACGCGACGTCGTCGAACAAGATGAAGGAACGGCTGAAATCGGCTACGCCACAAAAACACTGACACATGAGCAATGGAAAGAGTTGAATCGACAAATTAGACAACTAATCAACTCTTACGAGCCAGAAGAAACTTCTGAAGAAACAACTGATTATCAATTTTTGGTTTCAAGCCATAAAAAGAACGTATAAAAAACTCATCTGTCTACCCATTGGGGAGCATATCACTACAATGAACTCGGGCTTTTTCTTGGGCATCGCTACAAATATTAAAAGATGTATATGCTATAGTTTGAGTGACTCTAACGAAGGAAGTGATCAACATAAAGGCACTCGTCTTCCATCAGTTCGGTGCTCCTGATGTTTTAACATATGAAGAAGTCCCGACACCGATGCCACAAGTCGATGAAGTATTGGTTCGCACGAAAGCCATCGGATTGAACTATGCCGATGTGTATCGCCGGAAAGGCAACTATCATCTCGTCGGAGAACCTCCATACATTCTCGGATATGAAGGATCCGGTGTCATCGAAGCGGTCGGGGCGAACGTCACCTCGCTACAAGTCGGGGATCGAATTGCCTTTGCCGATGTTCCGCACGCTAACGCAGAATTTGTTGCCGTTCCGCTCGACAAAGCGATTCCCCTTCCAGATGCCATTTCTTTTGAAACGGCCGCATCGACCATGCTTCAAGGGTTGACGGCCCATTATCTCGTCCACGACAGCTATCGAATTCAATCCGGTGACGTCGCGGTCGTACACGCTGCCGCTGGCGGTGTCGGTCAACTGTTGACGCAAATGATTCAGCGTCTCGGTGGACAAGTCATTGGTCTCACGTCTACAGTCGAAAAAGTAGCGACGGTCCAAGCGCATGGTGCCCGTGCTTATCGCTATGACGAAGCATGGATCGAAGAGATTCGCAACACCACGGACGGTCGCGGTGCCGATGTCGTTTATGACTCGGTTGGTTCGACATTAGAGGACAGTTTCGAAGCGACTCGCATCGGTGGGACGGTGGTCTTTTATGGTATGGCCGGCGGCGATCCCAAACCGGTCGACCCGCGTATGCTCATGGATACGTCGAAGACGTTGACGGGTGGCGACTTATGGAACGTTCTCACCTCAAAGGAGGAACGAATTCGCCGGTCGCACGAATTGTTCAGTTGGATCGAGGACGGTTCACTCGTCATTCCGCCACCCACGACGTTCGCTTTGTCCGATGGGGCATCGGCCCACGCCTTTTTAGAAAGTCGGAAGAGCCAAGGGAAGATCCTCTTGATCCCATAAACAAACGCCAGCCCGTTTTCGGTGCTGGCGTTTTACATATCCTCTTTTCGAAGCGAATACCCGTCAACCTCTAAAAGCCGCATCCGTCTCTGGTCAATCGCCGCATGGACAATCACGGTCACACCCGGGTTAAGCTCCATTATCTTCTTGATTTTTCGTAAGTCATCTCCTTTAATCTCAACCGGCAACACGAATTCCCCTTCTCTCAAATGAATGAACTTGATTTTTCCTTGGTCGTCATAACCTGTAACTTCATACGTCGAAAATTCACGCTTCATGAATATCCCTCCCCCCTCTTACAGTTCCCTCAACAGATAAATTGCACACAAAAAAATCCATCCCCGTAGCGGCAGGGATGGATGCATGTTACGCCTCGACGCTATCCGCGTGTTTGGCTTTATGGTCGGCGATGACACCAGCATACCACTTCGCGCTATCTTTCCAGATACGCTCTTGTGTCTCGAAGTCGATATAGAGGATTCCAAAGCGCTTCTCGTATCCGAAGCTCCATTCGAAGTTATCCATGAGCGACCAGAGGTAGTAGCCTTGAATGTTCATGCCTTCATCGTTCAAGTCAGAAACGGCTTCGAGGTGCTGGCGGACGTAGTCGATCCGGTTATCGTCATGGACTTCGCCATTTTCCAGCACGTCGTCAAATGCGGCGCCGTTCTCTGTGATGTAGATGGGAAGGTCAGTATGCTCGGCGCGTAAACGACGGATCAGGTCTTTGAATTCGTTCGGGGCGATATCCCAGCCCATGCCCGTCTTCTCGTAGTCCGAGTAAGCGTCTGCCTTCAAGAAATCATTTGCTGCGTTGAACTCGACAATGCCACGGCTGTAGAAGTTAATGCCGAAGAAATCACAAGCTGTCGAGATCGTCTCCATATCACCCGATTGGATGAAATCGAAGTTATGCACATATTTAGAGAACAAGTTCATCATGTCGACCGGATACTGGCCTTTGAAGACCGGATCGAGGAACCAGCGATTCGAATACCCGTCGGCATTGTTCATCGCAAGGCGGTCATTCGCCGAATCCGTCTTCGCGTACATCGGTGACAAGTTGAGCGTGATGCCGATCGGGGTCGTGGATGTCATCTCTCGCTTCAACAATTCGACCGCTTTTCCGTGCGACAACAAGATGTGGTGCACGGCGCGTACCGCTTCGTTCATGTCACGATGACCCGGTGCGTGAACACCGACATGGTAGCCGAGGAAGCCGGCACACCAAGGCTCATTGTGGGTGATCCAAGAGTCGACGATGTCATCAAGCTCTTCAAAACAGACTTTCGCATAATCGAGGAACCAATCAACCGATTCACGGTTGACCCAGCCACCTTCTTCATGAGCCCACATCGGAAGGTCCCAGTGGTAAATCGTGACGGCTGGTTTGATTCCTTCTTCACGGAGACGCAGCGCCAAGTTTTTGTAGAACGCCATACCTTCTGGGTTATACTCTCCCTTGGCTGGGAAGATTCGTGGCCACGCGATGGAGAATCGATACGTGTCGACACCTAGCTTTTTGATGTGCTGGATGTCTTCTTCGTAACGATGGTAGTGGTCACATGCGACATCGCCGTTATGCTTTTCAAACACGCGCCCGTCGATGTCACAGAACATATCCCAGATGGAAGGGGTACGTCCCCCTTCATTGTGTGCGCCTTCAATTTGGTATGAGGACGTGGCTGTCCCGAATACGAAGTCTTTCTTAAAATGCATAGTGTTTTCCTCTTTTCTCTATATTTATTCTTTGACAGCACCTGCCGAAATACTGCTGACGATGTACTTCGAGAGGAACAAGAAGGCAATCATGATCGGTACAACCGAGATCGCGATTCCTAGGTAAAGCGCGCCAAGGTTTTCTGCGACTTGTGATCCTTTCAAGAAGCCCATCAAGACAGGCAACGTGTATTTCTCAGGAGAGAATAAGAGGACAAGTGGCATCAAGTAGTTGTTCCACGAGCCGATGAACGTGAAGATCGACATCGTCGCAATCGCTGGCATCATCATTGGGAGCGCGATTGTATGGAAAATACGTAACTCGCTCGCACCGTCAATCCGTGCCGCTTCAATCAAACTGATGTGAAGTGTCGCTTGCGTGTACTGGCGGATGAAGAAGACCGTGAACGGTGTTGCAATCGCAGGGACGATCAACGGGATGAACGTATCGAGAATGCCGAGCGTTTTTGAAATCTCGTAGAATCCGATGAGTCCAAGTTGTGCTGGAACCATCATCATGACGAGCATGAAGATGAACATCGCATTCTTCCCTTTAAAGTTGTAGAACGTGAATCCATAAGCTGTAAGGGCTGAGAAGTAGCCCGAAAGTACCGTTACCGATACCGAGATAATCAAGCTGTTTTTAAAACCGGTCCAGATGTTGATGTACTCGCTCAGGGTAGCGTAGTTATCGAGCAACGCATTACCAGGGATCAAGGTGAAGCCAGATATGACTTCTCCATTCGTCCGCGTCGCGTTGATGATCATCATCAAGAACGGGATGAAGCAGATAATCGCAAGAATAACCAAACTTGCATAGATCAAGCCTCGCACAACACGATGCTTCGACTTTTGTTTTTGAGGTGGCGCCACTTTGAGTGGACGGTCTTCTTTACGTTTTGGCTGCGCTTCGCTATCCGGAAGCATTCGCCGTGTTTCTGCATTTTGTTCCATCGCTTACGCCCCCTTCTTCTGTGTTGCGCGTTCGTTGCGGAACATACCTTTGAAGACGATCGCCGAGAAGATGAGCGTGATCAAGAATAAGCCGTAAGCGACCGCAGATGCGTAGCCGTAGTTATTGTATTTGAAGGCTTGGTTATACAAGTAAAGCACCATCGTGTTCAACGAACCGTCTGGTGAACCGATTCCATCGGTAATCAACATCGGAAGGTCGAACAATTGGAGCCCACCGATGAGCGATGTGATCATAATGTAGAGAAGAATTGGTTTTAAGAGCGGCAACGTCACTTTCGTAAACATTTGCCAACGGTTCGCACCGTCAATGTGAGCGGCTTCAAAGTAATCTGTTGAGATTCCTGAGACACCCGCCATCACGATGATAAAGGAGTGACCGAACCACATCCATGTCAAGATGAGTGAGACGGATAATTGAGCCGTCACGGGTTCTGCCAACCAGTCGATCGGATTTGAAATCAAACCGATTTTCATCAACACCATGTTGAGTGAACCATGCTGCCAGTCGAGCAAAATACCGAACAAAAGCGCGACCGAGCTAATTGTGATCAAGTTTGGAAGATAGAAGAATGAACGGAAGAAGTTTAATCCTTTTAGCTTCAAACGTAGATCTGAGAATAAGAGCGCCAATAAAAGGGCCATTCCCATCTGCAAGGCGAAGTTGACTCCCCAAATCTTGATGGTGTTGAAAAACGCTTCGATGAAGTATGTGTCCGTCAACAACCGTGTATAGTTCGCAAATCCGACAATCTCTTCTCCTGGGCTACCGGTATAGTTCGTGAAGCTATAGTAAAGCGTCAAGAAAACCGGATAAATGCTAAACGTCAAGAAAACAACCCAGAACGGGGCGATGAACAGATAGCCGTAACGATCTAATTTTTTCACGTGTATTTCTCCTTCCATAAGAACCGAGGGAGGAAATTCCTCCCTCGTGTTGGTCATCGTCAGTCAACAACGATGTCTGGGTAAGCGTTTTTAACTTGTTTCTTGAACTCTTTCAATGCTTCGTCTTTCGTTTTCTTACCTTCTACGTAAGAGTTAACTGCCGCTCCGTAAAGCGTGTCGAGCTGTTGGTCGTATTTCGTAACGATCCCTGGTTTGATCGATTCTGCTTCGCCGAGGAAGAACTCGTAGTTGTTCTGTCCACCGAGGAACTCGTCGCTGAAGTCAGTTTTGATTTTTTCTGTAACTGGGTTATAAGCAAGTACGTCGCCTGTCTCTTTCGCCCATTCAGTCAAGAACTCTTCATCTTGTGTCATGAGTTTGATGAATTCGTAAGCCTCTTCTTTATGTTTAGAGTCTTTGTAGATCCCGACCCATGTACCGCCCCAGAAGTATGGGCTTGGTCCGCTTGTAACAGCCCAGTCACCAGCAGTGTCTTTCGCGTTCTCTTTCAAGACAGCGTGGAGACCCCAAGTTGGGAGGACGTAAGAGAAGACTTCTGTTTCCGTTTCTTTACCGCCTTCTTTAACTTTGATCGGCTTGTCCATTCCTTCGAACCAAGATGGTGACCATTCTGGTGCAAGGGCAGTCAAGTTATTTTCACGAAGCTCTTTTGCGTAGTCGAAGTAGTTTTGTTTCCCTTCAGTCAAGACAAGTTCATTGTCTTCGTTTACCCATGCTTGTGGGTCATCGCCTTGTGCGAACCAACGGATTGAACCTTCGTCCGGGAAGAGTTTGTAGCCTTTATCTTTAAGCTTTTCACCGACTTCGAAAAGTCCGTCCATCGAGCTCATCATTTCGCCGACTTCAGCCGGGTCATCTGTACCGAGTGCTTCTTTAGCGATGCTACGTTTGTAGTAGATTCCACCTGGAGTTGTTTGCCATGAAAGAGCACGAACGTTTCCGTCCTTGTCTTTCCCGAGGTCGAAGACGTAAGGAACGATGTCTCCAGAAACTTCTTCTGCGTTGTATGGTTCTTCCGAAAGGTTTTCCCAATATCCAGCGTCAATCCATTGTTTAAGGAACGCGATTTCACCCGTGAAGACGTCCGGTGCGCCGACGCCACTTTCAAGAGCTGGCTTCAACTTCGTTGCGTAGTCAGCCGTCGGTACGATTGTCAATTCGACTTTCACGCCGTTACGCTCTTCGAACGTTTTGATTGGCTCTTTCAACTCATCTGTGAATGACCAAATTTTTAGGACATCATCTTTTGAACCTTCTGAAGATGATCCTTCGCCGCCGTCAGAGCAAGCGCTCAAGACACCAACTGAAAGTGCTCCAATGGTAAGTAAGCTAACAAGTTTACGCATGTGTTGTTCCCATCCTTTTTATAAGTAGTATTAGAAAGCGCTTGCAAGAAGAGGTGAATAATTATCGAAAGCGCTTTCGGTTTATCCGAAATAAAATATCGAAAGCGGTTTCGATTTTCTCTAAAAATGACTTTCGAAATCGCGCTCCCCTCTCCATCCGCTGAAGAAAAGAGAGCGACTTCGAAATATCATTGGCTATAAATCACTGTTTGACCGGCGCACAAGATGCCCGTTCTACTAAGCGTACCGGAATGATGCGACGTTCGGTGAGTCGCTCTTTCGCGGTCATTTGTTCAAGTAAAAGTTCTGCTGCCGCTTCCCCGATTTCATCCGTATCTTGGCGAATCGTAGTCAGTTTCGGCGTAATGTATTGGATCATTTCAATGTCGTCGTATCCGATGACAGAGATGTCATTCGGGACGTGAAGACCGTGTTCGTGAATCGCTTCGATGACGCCAATTGCCATTTGATCCCCGGCCACAAAGACTGCAGTCGGTTGATCGTCTAGTTCAAGCAATCGTTCCATCGCTTGCTTGCCTTCTCCTACTGAGAAGAAACCGGCATTGACGAGGTAGCCTGGTCGAATCGGAAGATTCAGCTCTTGCATCGCAAGTTCATATCCTTTGATCCGTGCCGCTCCAGCGTCAATCGTCTCATCCCCAGCGATGTGGGCAATTTTTCGATGACCGAGTTCATAGAGGTAATTCACAGCGAGACGTGCCCCTTCGATGTTGTCGGAATAGACGACGCTACAATTGGCGCTGTCCATATCGACGACGACGATTGGGATGTCGCTTCGCATGAGCTCCTGAACTTGCTCATCCATTCGGTCCGAGCAGATGACGACGATGCCGTCGACCGCACGGTGTTTGAAGTGTTCGAGATAACTCATATCACGGTTGCGCAGGTTACGCGAGGCGAAGATCAAATCGTAGCCTTGCTCCTCTGTCGCGTGACGAAAACTTTCGATGATCCCATTGAAGAACGGGTGCTTCATCCCAACTTCATTCGCCTCTGAGAACATGACCCCGATCGCCCATGATTTTTTCGTCGATAACGACTGGGCATGTGCGTTCGGCAAGTAGTCCATCTCAGCAGCGGCTTGAAGAATCTTTGCTCTCGTCTTGTCGCTCACGTCTTTATAGTTGTTCAACGCTTTGGACACTGTCGTGATTGAGAATCCTGTTTTTTTGGCTAAATCATAAATCGTACCCATGTTATTCTCCTCTTCCCGAAAGCGCTTTCGGTAATTTGATTGTAGCGCATGAATTTGTAGGAATCAATTCTTTTTCGAGGAAACTTTTTGATTCTTTTTTCCATTCCTTGTTTCTTCTATATTACTGTATCGGGAAATTTTTGTCCTTAATGTGTCCGTGTATACAGCCAGACGAGATTCGTAAACTTTTGGACTTCTGTCTCGCCTGTCACGCCTTTAAATAGACGCTGAAATGGCTTCAACAATTGCTCTAAGACAATTTTCCGAAGGCGTTCTTGTTTCAGTTCATGTGAGATTGCATCGAACAAATCTTGTTGTTCTTCCGTCATCTCGACATGCTCTTCGATGCGAGCAGCCATCTCAATCAATTCTTCGATCGTAATGAGATGTTTATCTGTCGTCCCCCGCATTTGATCGACCGTGACCGGGTTCAAGACGTGCTCTCCTGTCTCTATCATTCGCGCAGCAATCAGTTCTACGTACGCATATAAACTGCGCACGACCTTTTGAGGAGAGTAAGCGGCATTCGTGATCCGGTTCGTGAACAAGATATGTTGCAACATTCCGTTGAAGAGCACCGTCAATTCCATCGAATACGGTCTGACAGCCTCTCCGATGATTTCCGTCAAACGCATCGCAATCCATTCAATTTCATAAATGCGATGTTGAAGTACGAGTTTCTTCAGTTCATTCTCGTTTGACGACATGATCGATTCAAATAACGCGTGCAAGTTCCGTTCTTCGTTCAATTGAATCAATATCGAGATTTGCTCGATGAAGACGTCACGATCTCGTTTGTCCCGTCCCATCTGCATCTCAATCCGGCGCTGTCCTGCATCATATCGTAAGTTCTCGAGGATACTCGCGACACAATCCGTCTTCGATGAGAAGTAGTTATAAAACGTCCCTTTTGAGATATTGGCACGGTCGATAATCTCTTGCACCGATGTGTGTTGCACTCCATTTTCGATGAAGAGAGACATGGCAATGTCTGCGACTTTTCTCTTTTTCTCTTTCATGCTTTCATGACTCCGTTCTGTCTAATATGTACCTTTACTATATCACCGAAAACCATTTTAGACTAATAGTACAAAATGATTGCTTTATTTATACAACGGGTATAAAATCATTTCATCGACACTTACCAACACATAACTATTTAGAAAATAAAGGAGCCATCCATATGAAACCAGAATTCCAAAAGAAACCGCCTTACGTCATGTTGGCGGTCCTCTTTGCGGGTGCGTTTATCGCATTTTTAAACAACTCATTACTCAACGTCGCGCTCCCATCGATCATGGTCGATCTCGAGATTGCAGACTACTCGACCGTACAATGGCTTGCGACAGGCTTTATGCTCGTGACAGGTGTACTCGTCCCGGCATCCGCCTATTTGATCACTCGTTTTTCTAACCGAAGCTTGTTCATCACCTCGATGAGTATTTTCGCCATCGGTACGGCGATCGCGGCCTTCTCGCCAAACTTTGGCTGGTTGTTGAGCGGTCGGATGATTCAGGCCGTCGGAGCCTCCACGATGGGGCCACTCTTAATGAACGTCATGCTCGTCAGCTTCCCGCGTGAAAAACGGGGGATGGCGATGGGAATCTTCGGGCTCGTCATGATCTCGGCACCTGCGATCGGACCGACACTCTCGGGTTATATCGTCGAGTACTATGATTGGCGCGTCTTATTCGAAATGATTTTACCGCTCGCCATCATCGGTCTCGCGCTCGCTGTTTGGAAAGCGGAGAACGTCATGGTCCAAAATAAAGATCAGTCACTCGATTACTTGTCACTCGTCTTATCGACGCTCGGATTTGGCGGGATTTTATACGGTGTCAGCTCGGCAAGCTCGGACGGCTGGGACAACCCAATCGTCTTGGCGACGATGATCGTTGGTGCCATCTCGTTGATCGCATTCATTTATCGTCAGCTCCATATGGAAAAACCATTGCTCGATTTGCGTGCTTACAAACATCCGATGTTCGCACTCGCGTCAGTCATTGCGATGGTCAACGCGGTCGCGATGTTCTCTGGTATGATTTTGACACCGGCTTACGTCCAAAGCGTACGTGGTATCTCCCCACTCGATTCAGGGCTCATGCTTCTTCCTGGTGCGATCATCATGGGAATCATGTCGCCAATCACGGGTAAACTGTTTGACCGATTCGGGCCAAAATTATTGGCACTTACCGGATTGACAATTACCGCCGTATCGACGTACATGCTCGCAAACGTCCAACTTGACTCGACCTACACATACATCGTCTTAACGTACACGTTGCGTATGTTTGGGATGTCAATGGTCATGATGCCCATCATGACTAATGGACTGAACCAATTGCCAACTCGCCTCAACCCGCACGGAACGGCCATCAACAACACGGCCCAACAAGTATCCGGCGCAATTGGTACGGCAGTACTCGTGACCATCATGAACTCGGTGACACGTACGGAAGCTGAATCATTGATGACAGGAGTCGATCCTGCGACGCTCACAGAGAGCTCGATGGGTGCCATCACTCAGCAAGCCCTCTTGTCCGGGATTCAATATTCATTTTACGTTGCACTCGGGATGAATCTTTTGGCGCTTGTCCTTGCGTTCTTCGTAAAACGAGTGGATGTTCGTAAATTTGATGATCAAATAGAAACCGTTGAAGAATTGAAACAAGCAAATTAATATAAAAAGCCGTTCTGAACAATCGATTCAGAACGGCTTTTCAATTTCTCATTTCCTTCATGCGTAAATATGAAATTAAATTTTAATACATATATGGTATTATTTCTCAATGGATAGGATTCGTTTAGGAGGGTACATATTATGAAAAAAGTGTTTGGCTTCATCGTTGCTTTTCTTCTGATCACTTCATCTTTCGTCTCGACTGGATCAATCGTTGAGGCGGCCCCAAAGAAGCAGAATCGTGCTATCATGGGAGTATCGGCTTTGACTCCGCAACAAATGGCGGATTACGTAAAACAAAAGAATCCTCGTGATGTCCGGCTCGCGAAAACGTCTGTCGAAGATTTGGCGAAACTTTTCGTCATCATCGGTGCAAAAGAAGGCGTCCGTGGTGATGTTGCGTTCGCGCAGGCGCTGAAAGAGACAGGGTATTTCCGTTATGGCGGCGATGTCCTTCCAAAGCAGCATAACTACTCAGGGATTGGGACGACTGGGAACGGCGTGAAGGGACACTTTTTCCGTTCACCACATCAAGGGGTAACCGCTCAAATTCAGCATCTAAAGGCATACGCCTCAAAAGATGCGCTGAATATGACAAAAGTCGATCCACGCTTCCACCTCGTCAAACGGGGCTCTGCGACGACTTGGCCGTCACTTCACCAAAAGTGGGCCATGCAGCCAAAAGGAAATTACGGGAATGAGATTCTTTCGATTTATCAAGAAATGTCGAAAACACCGAAACGTGTCGCTAAAGCAAAACGATGAAGAAATGTAGGGGTGAAAGAACGTGACGTGCAAACAAGTTAGACTCGCGAGCGGAATCGCATTATTCGTGACCGGCGTGATGTTGTTACTCAAGCGCTAATGAGCATTTCGGGCAGTTGTCCGAGTGCTTTTTTTGTGGGTTTATTTGCTCAACACAAAAAAGTCGCAGCATTTTATGAGCCACGACTTTCAAAACGAAGAACAGTTACTTACTCACGTGCTATACGATGAGCCAGTTTATGCAATCGGAAACGACACTCGAAAACAAATGACCTGATCTTCGATCGGCTCGGCTGTCAACGTCCCGCCATACAACAAAATGATTTGGCGCGCAATCGATAAACCCAATCCATCACCTGGAGTGACCCCTCTCGACGAATCGACTCGATATGTGCGATCAAAGAGATGAGGAATGGCTCCAATCGTCTCTGCCGTTGTCGCATTTGAAATAGACCATTCAATCTGTTGTCTTTTCGTTTGAAGTCTTATCTCGATTGGACTCGTTTGCTCCGCATATTTCCAAGCATTCGAGAAAAGGTTTTCAAATACACGAATGAGCTGTTCTTGATCAGCCTCTATCCATCGGTCAGGTTGAATCGACAAGTGTAGTCGATGACCTCGCTCATTGAACAACGGCTCCATCTCGTGGATGAGCTGGGTCGTCAACAAGCTCAAATTGAGTTTCTGTTTGTTAAGTTGCATATTCGGGGCGTAGAGTCGGTTCACGTCCATCAACTGATCGAGTAGATGTTCAAGCTGATTCGTCTTTTCATTTAAGATACGAAAATGATTGTTTTCTTCAGCTGTCAGTTCACGATTCATTTGAAGGAGTTGAGTATAGCCTTTGATGCTCGTGAGCGGAGTACGCAAATCGTGTGACAGGTTGGAAAACAGTTGGTTCCGCTCTTCTTCGTGCGCCCGTTCCTTCTCAAACAATTCACGTAGCTGCTTCGACATCTGATTTACACTCTCTCCGAGTGAGGCGAGCTCATCTCGTCCTTCCACCTTGACCGTACGACCGAGGTCTCCGTTTGCAATCTGTTCAATCTCACTCGACAGATACGTGATTTTACGAAGTATTTTCCGCATCATGATTGAAAATCCAATAATAAAAAGTAGTATGACAATGAATGTTACCCCTAAAAATACTAAATTAGCTGTTAGCGGATCTGGTGTGATTTCGTTTTCAATGTAATATAGACTAATCGAATAACCCATGATTAGAAAAGCAATCGTCGCAATCAACGCATTAATTAAAATAATACCGATTAACTTGACAAGCAAGCGATCCCATTGCCTCTGTTTCATAATCGATACCCCACGCCCCACACCGTCTTGATAATGGTTGGTTTTCGTGGTGTGTCTTCTAACTTCTCACGAATTTTTGTGATGTGAACCATCACCGTATTGTCGACCTCAAATGCCGCCTCACCCCACACCGCCTCGTAAATCTGTTCGACGGTTAGGACTTGATTTGGATGCCTCATAAAATAAGCGAGAATATCAAACTCTTTCGGTGTGAGCCTAACCAAAGTCTCGCCTTTTCGACACTGTCGCGTCCGAAGGTCGAGTGTAATCTCTTCATGAGTAAGCGTGGTCTGTGCCTCAGTTCGGTCCGCCCCATAATCACGATACCTTCTGAGTAACGACTTGACACGAAGCGTCACTTCAAGTGGATTGAACGGCTTTTTGATATAGTCGTCCGCTCCAACAGAAATCCCTTGCATCAAATCCATGTCGCTCGTTTTTGCGGTCAGCATCAAAATCGGCATAAACTGTGTCTTTCGAATTTCAATACAAGCCTCGATTCCACCCATAACCGGCATCATCAAATCGAGAATGAGTAAATCAATTGTTTCTGTTGAAGCAAGGTCAATGACTTCTTGTCCATTTTTGGCAAATCGAAGTACATATCCTTCATTTTTTAAATAAATGGCAAGCAATTCTCGAATCGCCTCATCGTCGTCAGCAATACAAATGACTGGCTGTGAACGCATGTCCTTCCTCCTCACATGGCGCAATGAAATAAATATGCGGGTGGTACATTGCGGTATTCTCGCTCCACCCCTACACAACTAAAGATTTGTTGAAAATGATCGTACCGAATTTTCGTATATTGAAACGTAACAAACCAACCTGTTTTTGAAAGAACAGTTTTCACTTCTCGTAAGATGGTTTCTGTTTGTTCAGCATTGAATTTTGAAAATGGCAGCCCAGAAAAGATGACATCTACTTCCTCGATATTTAATGCTCGTAATATGTTCTGCAAGTCGAGAGCATCTGCTTCGACAATGATGATTCGACGATCTCTTCCATATCGTGTTTTTAAATTTTGAACCAGATCGATGTCAGATTCAATCAATATGAGCGTAGCATCTTTTCGCATTTTCCGAAGGATTTCTTCGGTACAACCGATTATCCCAGGTCTGATTTCAACAATTATATGCGCTTCGCTCAATACTTTTTTCTGTGTCATTCCCTCAGCTAAATAGGTTGATTCCGGAGAAATCATCTTAGCTTCTTCAAGGTCGTTCATATATTTGTTGAGCCATGATTGTATCATCTCGATTCCACTTCTTTCTTTGTTGATAGCTTGAGTGTATCGAGTGAATCGCAACACATTCTGACGAACTTCTTAAGATTTCTTAAGAGAATACTAAAAACTCCTTACGCTTGCGAGTGAATACTAGACAAGGTAAGGAGTGAAACGTTATGGAAATGATCATACATTATGGCATGCTTGCCATCGGCATTATGTTTACCCCATTATCTGACGACGTCTTAATGATCACGCATCTGACGGTCGCGGATGCTTTTGTCCCAAGTTGGCTTTTATTTGTCTCCACTTGGATTCTCTTCACGCTCACGTTCGGCTGGTTTTATTTAATCGGGAAAGGACTTCATCACATTTTACCAATGCGACAACGAGAATCTCGTTATCTCAAGAGAGCTGAGGCATTCTATCAAAATTATGGAGCACGTACCATTATGATTTCTTATTTTATCCCTGGCCTTCGGCACCCGCTCCATTACATCGCCGGGTTCACGTCGCTCAAACTTCGCACGTATGCGTTCTATACGACTATCTCTGCATTTTTCTATACGGGTGCTTGGTTTCTCGTCATCGGACTGGCCAATCAAATCCCGGCGTTTCAACAGTTTCAAGATTGGGTGTTGTCGTTTTAACTCAATGTCCTCTGTATTTTCCGAGTGCCCGCATATTTAAGAGATACAAGATACCTGCATAGAGAATTAAACCGAGTAAATACACCCAGATGCCTGAGAAGCCACTTCCGTAGACCATCACTTCCTTGATTGCTGTTGCTCCGTAAAAGATTGGCATGATGTAACTCAAGTTCCCGAGACCATATGGAATCAAGTCGAGCGGGATGAGTCCCGAGAAGAACACTTGCGGGATGATGGTGAACGGAATCATCTGTACGACTTGTAATTCCGAACGGGCAAACACCGAGATGGTCGCTCCGAAGAGCACTGCCGTACCCGCCATGAGTAGCATCGTCAACATGACCCATGCCATGTTCCCAAGAGAAGACAAACCGAGCACATAAATCGAATAGAGTACGATAAAAATTGACTGTATCACCGCAAACGTTCCGTACCCGAGCGTATACCCTAAAATGACTTGCCCTCGCTTGATCGGGGTCATCAACAGTCGTTCAAGCGTACCCCCACTCCGTTCTTTGACGAGCGCCATCGCAGATAAGATGAACACGAAGAAGAACGAGAAGAGAGATAGGAATACGAATCCGAACGAATCGAACGTCGACTGGTCTTCTTCCCCATAGACAAATAACGTATCAATCTCGGCTGCAGGGTTGAGCGTCGTCAACGCATCTTGAATCTCACCAACCGCCTTCGACGACTTCGTCGATGGTTCACGTAACGTGATGGTCGTCCCTTCTTGATCCATTTCAAAGACAGCATCGACATGTTCATTGTCTTCGATGTATGCTTTCGGATCATCGAACGTTGCTTGTTCCACCTCGAGCGTCTCGTCTTCAAACGCATTGACGAGCTGTTCGGGTGCGTTGTCATCCAAGACGACAGTCGGCACGTAATCTGAGTCACCGAGTAAGAAGTAGACGAGTGTCAAAATGAGGAGCGGTGCGATCAAGATCAAGGCGACACTTCGTTTATCGTTCAACGTTTGGAAGATGACACGTTTCGCTAAGTTACGCATGACCGCCCACCTCCTCTTTCCCGGCAATCAAGAACAATTCTTCCACGCGACCGTTCTCGGTCTGGTCGAGCAAGTCCTGTACATGGTCATAGGCGATCAACCGCCCATTGTAGACGAGCGCGGCACGGTCACACTCAAGCACTTCATCCATGACATGTGTCGAGACGATAATCGTCGTACCTGCCTTCCGAATCACTTGAAACTGATCCCAAATTTGACGACGTAAAATCGGGTCGATCCCGACCGTTGGTTCATCAAGGAACAACACATCTGGCTTATGCAAGATGGCAATGGCTAATGATAGACGTTTTTTCATCCCTCCTGAAAAGTTGCGGACGAGTTTATGCCGGTCGTTCGCCAAATCGACAAGGTCGAGTACTTCGGTGATGCGTTCTTGTAGCGCCTTTTTCCCTAACTTATAAATTGAACCGAAGAAAGCTAGGTTCGCCTCGGCCGACAAGTCTTCGTACAAGCCATCGTTTTGCGGCATAAATCCGATTTGTCGGAGCATGCCCATGTCCGGCATTTTCGTTTCGCCGATATGGACACTTCCTTTGTCTGGTGCGAGGGCGCCGATCATGAGTCGGATGAGCGTCGTCTTCCCCGATCCAGATGGTCCGAGCAAACAGCAAATCTCTCCAGATGGGATGGTGAAGTCGATGTTGTCGATGGCGAGCTGGTCACCGAACGACTTGTCGACGTGTTGCAGTTGAATGTTCATTTCTGTCACTCCTTTTCGGCGCCTCATCGTGTATACTCAAGATAATCGACACCGTGTTGGTTTATAAGTTTAGTATAGACCCCGTTCACGGTAGCAACAATCGTCAATATCGGTCATCGTGTCGGTTTTCCGACAGATGGTCTGAATGTGTTGAGGAAAAGGAGAAAATGGATGGAACAGACTGATTTACGCGTCATCCGGACGAAAAAATTGATCAAAGATGCCTTCTTCAGTCTTATTGAAGAACAGGGATTTGAAGCCGTCACCGTCAAGCAATTGACCGAACGGGCCGGTATCAATCGAGGAACCTTTTATAGTCACTATGTGGATAAGTTCGAGTTGATGGAGAAATGCGTCAACGAAATCTTTGAAGAGGCTGAACAGAAGTTGATTCATCAGTTGCCACACATCTTCGGAGACGAACGGACCGACAACTCGTATTATTACCTCATTCCGTTCATCCGTTTCATCGAAGACAACCAAATCATCATGAAGCCGCTCCTCGGACCGAACGGAGACCCGACGTTCCAGGCAAAACTTCGAAAATTTATGCAGGCTGCCTTGTTTCAGCGCTCTCCGGTAACCTTGTTTGATCCGAACAAGATGATGGTCCCGCCGACTTATCTCGTCGCCTATCTCTCATCAGCTCACATGGGGGTCATCTACGAATGGCTGAACAATCCGTCTTCGGAAGAAACGGCGGAAGACATCGCTCGGATTATCTATACGATTACATTTGAAGGACCACTCGTCGCTGGTGGTGTGAAGTGAAACAATTAAAGCCTCCCGCACACGTTGCGAGAGGCCCTTTTTACGGAATGCGAACATGCACATGCAAGTTTCCATTGTCTTCCGTTGTCGTCTGATAAGCGTTCTGTACCGCCTCCATGTCATGCCACGCGATACGATATGACTTCCCTCGCATCCCTTCAAACTCAAAAGCGAGGTGCTGTAAGTCAGCGATTCGCATGATGCGTTCAAACGGTTTACTCTCACCATCCCATTCCAATTGATTCACTGAGTCGTTTAACACGAGGTCGAGTCCATGCATCACTTTTTCTTTAATCACCTGACCATCCGTCGCTACACGCATCCCGTCTTTTATATCATGCATCCGACATGACTCAATGTCGTCAAACGGGATCATGATCTCATCCCCGTTCGCAAAGTGAAGCGTGATTGTTTTTACGATCATCTTAGATTCCTACTTTCGTTCAGTCTCTGTTCCCTTACTATACAAAACTTTTCCCGATTCAGGGATGACATCTTTGTGGATGTGGCAAATCCGTAAAAGCATGTTCGATTCATTTAGAAACGGGAATAGAAGAGGTAGCAATCATTCTGTTTTTTGAAAATAATACTTCGGAAAGGCGGCGAATATATGCAATCAGTGGATAAGTCGGTCATCGTCATCGGCGGAGGGCTCGGTGGATTGTCAGCGGCCATCTCGCTCGCTCAAAAGGGATACGACGTCTCACTCTACGAAAAGAACGACCACATCGGAGGGAAAGTGAACCGTCTCGAACAAGACGGATTCGGCTTCGACCTCGGACCCTCGATTTTAACGATGCCCCATATCTTCGACAAACTGTTCCGCGGAAGCGGCAAACGGATGGAGGACTATGTTTCCATCCAGCGGCTTGAGCTCGAATGGCGCTCGTTCTTCCCGGACGAGACCGTGCTCGACCTCTATCATGACCTCGAACAGATGCAACGCGCGAATCCCTCCCTCTCTCGAAAAGACATGCAAGAATATCGTGAACTATTGAATTACGCAGCCCGCATTTATAAGACGACCGAGAAAGGATACTTGGCTGAAGGGTTTGAGTCACCTTTAGAAGCCGTCATGAAGACGGGGATTTTCCCAACGCTCTTTGGGTTCGATTTGACGTCGACGATGTATAGCGCCATCAAGAAGCGCATCAGTAATCCACATCTTCGGGACATGCTGTCGTATTACGTCAAATATGTTGGGTCGTCTCCGTATAACGCACCGGCCGTCCTCAACATGATGATTTACATGCAGTACGCCCAAGGCTGTTGGTACGTCGAAGGTGGGACCCACAAGCTCGCAGAAGGATTGACGAAGCTCGCCGAAGAAATCGGTGTGAAGCTACATACCGGTCAGGGCGTCGTTCGTGCCCACACGGTGAATGAAAAGATTACAGCGATTGAGCTCGAGGATGGACGTCTCCGTTCGGCCGATTATTTCGTCTCGAACATGGAAGTCATCCCGTTCTATCAGAAAATGGTCGACGCCGACGAACAGTACGTCGACAAACTCGTCGATAAATATGAACCGGCCAGCTCTGGATTCGTCCTCCATCTCGGGGTGAAGAAAGCCTATCCTCAGCTCGCGCACCATAACTTCTTCTTCTCCGAAAACTTGCATGAGCAGATGGACAAAATCTTTGAGAAACACGAACTTCCGGACGACCCGACGATTTATCTCGTCAACGTCAACAAGACCGATGCGACTCAAGCGCCACCGGGACATGAGAACATTAAAATCTTGCCTCACATCCCGTATATCCAAGACAATCCGTTCACCGAAGAAGAGTACGCCGCTTTTGAAGAGCGTGTTCTCGATAAGTTAGAACGGATGGGTCTCGATGGTCTGCGTGAACATACGGTGACGCGTGACGTATGGACGCCTCATGATATCGAGCGGACGTATGGATCGGACCGAGGCGCTATTTATGGAACGGTCGCCGACAAGAATCGAAACGGCGGCTTCAAGCATAAGAAGCAGAGCGAACTCTATCACAATCTCTACTTCGTCGGGGGAACCGTCAACCCGGGCGGCGGTATGCCAATGGTGACGTTGAGTGGTCAACAAGTGAGCGATAAAATCGCGAAACGTGACAAAGTGAAATGATTCTCTTCAATCCCTCATTCAATATGAGGGATTATTTTTTGAAACTTTTTCCAATCTCCTTCCGTATATTGTGCTACGATACAAACAATCAAATAGACAAACGGAGGAACAAGATGCATCAAATCACAAGTTATTTATTTATGTATGCCAAAGTTGTCGTCACGGATAAAGTTCCATTCATCTGGACATTCGTAATTCCACTCATTATCGCCTTGACGCAGTCATCTTCAGATATTCGCCAAGCGACGACAGCGGAATACTACCCAGGACTCTCTTATTTCTGGGTATATATTATTCTTGCTACATATGTGAACGGTGTCGGCATCGAACTCGCCCGCATGCGCGAATATGGACTGATGAAAACGTACGTGATGATCTCAGGCAACAAACTGACATACGTCATCGCCGTCATCTTGGCGCAACTTCTATTCGCCTCCATCAGCTTGACTTTATTCACAACGGTCGTCACGCTCGTACACGGGTTCTTCTCGTTCAAGTTGATTGCAACGTCTCTACTCGTATTGATCGGCAGTATCCCGTTCGCGGTCGCCAGTGTCGCCATCACGACGCTTCCAGTGAAAGTATCGAGTCTCGGAACGTTCGCAAACATTCTGATGTTCCCACTCTTTTTATTGGCAATCAAGTCACCTGATCAATGGTTCAGCTTCCTCAACCCGTTCTATTCGCTCCATGAATTCGCGCTCGGGTTGCTGCATCTAACGACTCAAGTCAATCTCTCGTTCGGAGTATGGGCGACATTCTTTTCCGTACTCGGTTACTTCATCATCGGTGCGATTGCGTTGAAACGCTTTAGTCTCGTCTCACTCATCACACGCTAGGAGGTTCTTATGCACGTAAACCAACTCACTTATCGCTATCCGAAAGCGACACGTCCCGTGCTCGACAGCATCTCGTTCACCCTGCAACCAAATAAGCTGAACGTGTTAATCGGACAAAACGGTGCCGGCAAGACGACACTGTTTGATTGTATGACGGGTACCCTTCCCGTTGACAAAGCGTCACTCGACCTCGTCCCGACGACGGACATGCTCTATTTGACACAACTCATGTATAACCACCATGAGTTAACAGGAAAAGACTTCGCCTATTTTATCGGACGCCTGTCACAGCGCTCCGACTTCAAGAAACTCGAGTCTTATGTGAATAACCTTTCGACGTCCCGAGAGCAAGAACTGTTCGAACATCTATGGACGATGAAACTCGGGAAGATGTCCGTTGGAGAGAAGAAATGGCTCTTCGTGACACTATTGTCTTCCATCAAGCGTTCTCTCTATTTATTTGATGAGCCGACGAGCGGGGTTGACCCGGCGTCACGCATTCAAATCATGCGCCGCCTGCAGCGACTCGTCGATGACGGTAAGACATGCCTCATCTCGACGCATCAGTTGCATGACTTAGTTCAACTCGATGCCCACGTCATCTTCCTACACGGCGGACGTATTTTGTATGAAGGGGACTTCCAGGACTGGCTCAAAGAATCTGGAACGACCGACCCGGATGAAGCGTTCGTTCGGATGGTCGACACACCACTTGATGATGTGGCGGTGACACGATGAATGACTCGTTTTGGGAACGACACCGGTTCACATTCTATACAATCGGCATGGTCGTCTGCGGCTTTCTCATCTCCATGTTTTCATGAAAAAACTCAGCCTCTGACGCTCTGTCAGGGGCTGAGTTTCTGTTTACGATGTGCTTGTCGTAACTCTCGATTGGTCACATGCTCCGGGTCCGCTTCACGTAGTTTACGGTCCATCAGCAAATACAAGATGAGAAGTGGAATGACGCCAATCAATGCGACACCGAGTAGTTCCTGCATCGAACCGAATACGAACCACGCGAGGAAAGTGAATACACCAAGTGACCCAAATATGGCGACGATGATTAGAAATTCTCGGCGCACGAGGCGTTGGTATTCTTCGTCTTCGTTGAATGTGCGCAACAGCTTCATCCGTCGCCACGCTTGATAGAGCATCGGCAGTTGGGTCACGAGAAAAGAGAAGGCAACCGTCGTCACCGTGACACCTTTTATGACCGAAACGACTAGAAATAAAAACAGGCCGATGATGCCAAATATCGCGCTGACCCCTCGCGCGTCGAGATCCTGTTCGATCATTTTGGGGAGACGTTCTTGTTTATCCATTCACTTTCCTCCTTTTTTGTTTCTTCCGCTCAAATTGGACATGGCCGAGCTCGACACTCGTCACGTGTAACGGATCGATTTCTTTTAGCTTGCGGTCGAAGCGAACACTTAACAGCAACAAACTTATAATCCCGGCAAAGGCAGCAACGATGAATGTGAGCAACGTAATCCATCCTAATTCCACACTTAAAATCAATAGAAAAAGAAGGGCTGGCTGAGCAAATGTCAATCCGAATTCGTACCGGACGAGCTGTTGATATTGTGCCTCCTCATTAAATAAAAGTAACAGTTTCATGCGATGCCATGCATGATAAATGATGGGAACTTGTCCAACTACAACCATTGGAAGGAGCAAGAGAATATCCGTCTTCCAAAAATATAAAAAGAAGAGCAACATGACGCCGATTAATGGAATCACCATTTGCTTCTTTCGTTTCTCATCATCTTTCAACATTTGTTCTAATCTAACTTCATGGTCTACCATCGAATCCCCCTCGAGTGTTCTCGTTAGTTTTATGTACGAAACCTATTCTCGATTCGTTTCATCCCTTACGCTTCTCCCGATTCATCAACCCCAATAAACTCTCGACGACATGTTCGTCATCAATCTTTAAAATCTTCCAGTCGACCCATGACTCAAGAATGAGGCAACTCGCAATCAACGTCGCACAGACAAGGCTTAATGTATCAAGCGATATGTATTTCAGTGCATACAGCGCCAAAAGCGCTAAAGTTCCAATCAAGAGAGCGAACTGAACCGCCCCTTTCAAATAGATAAAGCGCTGATACATAGATGAGTCATTGAACTGTAAAAACAACTGAATTTTATGCCACGTCGCCACCAGAAGTGGCATGAACACCGCCGCACAAAAGATGAACAAGGACAGGTTCATCCTTGAATCATTGAACAATAACCAAAGCGCTGTCACTATACCGATGACAATCACCAGGAGCGGACCCTTTTTAGTCCATGATTTGTCGTACAGATACTCCATCCGTTCTTCCCGTAACACCACACACACCTCCAACAGTAAAAATCATCCAATTCACCGATATCTATATCTTAACAATCCATAAGCAAACTTTCGAGGTTTTCCCATTAAAAAGGAAAAAGCACCCGACGATTGTCAGATGCTGATCAATTTGAGTCTCGGCGAAGGAATCGAAATAAAAAAGACTCCAATCATCGTCAACAACCCTAGATTCAAGATTGCCCATGCCATGTCCATCACTCGTTGCATATGATTACCCTTTCCATTCTGTTCTTCTAACGTATACGTGTCTTTCTAAAAAAGGATTTGTTCAACCCACTCTCTAGGTCGTATAAATAGGATGGCCATATCCACACTTAACGAAGGTTTATGCACTGTTCATTATCAGATTTATCATGCATATGAAACTTTTTTGCGCATATCACGTAAAGAATAGTGAGCAAGCACTTGAAAAAGGAGGACATACCATGTATTTGATTCTTTCGCTACTTTGTATTGCGGTCGTGATCGCTCTCTTGATTCGAGTTTTTCCAAATGCATCAAAAGTTTGGATTACCTCTGGTCAATCAACGCAACAGAAATCAACGGTGATGTGCCCGACCTGTCATACTCAAATGAATCGACAGCAACATGGACAAACTTGTTCAAAATGTGGAACTTCTTTTTAACGTTTAACTCGCACGGTTCACCGCCGCGCGAGTTGGTTTACCCTTCCCACTCAACTGAAACACGAGCACCCCTCCGACGATCAACACAATCCCGACGACCGTCTTCCAGGTGAACGGAACGGACGTCAAGCCGAACCATCCTAACGTATCCCAGAGGAGCGCGAACAATATTTGAGACACCATGACGATTGAGATGGCATAACTCGGTCCGAGCCGCTCGACACCTTGCGTCACACTCATGACGACCCCGACGCCGAGGATTCCGCTGAACCAGTACCATGTCTCCATCTCCTCTACTCGGAACAAGGCACTCCCTTCTTGGAATAGACCAATCAGGAGCGATGCCAAAAATCCGAGTCCAAGGACGAGTGTCGTCGTCGCCCACGCACCAACACGCTTTTTAACGTTGGCGTTAAACGTATTTTGCACACAGACGAGCATTCCGCCGATGACAGCAAGCATCATCCCAATCGCCATGGTTCTCCCCTCCTATTCATAAATACTCTCCCCGACAATCTCCAACAACCCTTCCCGGTCGATGATGGTGATCATCCGCCGATTTCGTTCAATCAATCCTGCCTCGACGAAACGCCGAAGCGTCCGGTTCACATGACGATAACTCGTCCCAATCAAATCAGCGATATCCGTCAATTGATCGACAGTCGAACCTAGCGTTTGGTCATCTGGCGTCATCGACAATAAATAACTCGCCAAACGTACTTCGACAGGATAGAACAAGTTGAAGCTGAGGGACTGCGACTTCCGTTCAAACTTTCGCGTGATTTCTTCCAATAAATAATGTAACCAGGCGACTTCTTCGTGCGCGTGACGTACTAAATCCTCGAATCGGATGACGAGCATCTCAACTTCTGTGACAGCTTCAACCGTATTCAAATAAGGGGTCCGTTGAATATATTCGATGTCCCCAATCAAATCGAGTGGATATTTGAAAGAAAGGACGAGTCGCTTACCGGTAGCGGAAGTATGAGAGACGCGAATCTTCCCTTTCACTAAGAAACGGAGATGCTCCGCTTCATCGCCTTGCGTACAAATGACGTCTCCCGGCTCGTATCGGACAAGTTTCAATTCTTGTTGCGCAGCAACGGGCAAAACGTCTAATTCAAATTGCTTCACATACGCCTCAACCATATACGTTTCCCCCTACCATTTTAATAAAATGACCCCCGCAATCATCATGAACACCCCGAACAACTGCATCCCGTTCAAGTTCCGACGCACCATTCCGAACCATCCACGCCAGTCGATGACGAGCGCGAGTGCCAGCTGTGCGATGAGGAACAAGGAAATTGTGAGCGTGACCCCGAGCTCGTGGACGGCTGTCATATTACTGAACAAGATAATCGCCGCAAACGCCCCACCTGATAAGTAGAGCGGGTTCACGTGACGCATCTCGATATACGTGCGGTCGCGTAACGCCAACATGACGAGGAGCGCGACGATGAATCCCGTGAACTGTGTCAACGTCGCCGCTTGAAACGTCCCAATCTGTGAACTAATTCGCGCATTCGCAACACTTTGTAACGTCAAAAAGAAGCCTCCGCTGATTGCAAACAACACTCCTCGCATCGTTTTCCCCCCTTAAGATAGACGAATCAATACAATCCCAAGCACCATGACGATCAAGCTCACGAGTTGAACACCGGTGACCGGGTTCTTCTTCGCTCCGAACCAACCGAAGCGGTCAATCAGTAAACTTCCACATAACAGTCCGACAATGACGATGATGACAGCAATCCCCGTCCCGACAATCGGAACGATCAGGACGTTTCCTCCGATGAAGAGCGCCCCGATGATCCCACCGAGCCAGATCCACCACGGTTGACCTTTCAATCGTCCGAGCGGAATCGGTTGACGCGAGACGAGCAAGATGAGTAAGAGCGCCATCGTACCGACAACGAAAGAGACCAATGCCCCTTTCAGAGCCGATTCGAGCACCGTTCCCAAATAGCCGTTAATGGCCGTTTGCGTGGCACTCATCATTCCTGTGAAAATTCCAAACAGTCGCCAAAGGTTCAGGTTCCCGGTGTCCGTTTCCATGGAGACGACCAGCTTGCCTCTTCGGCGGTTGAGCCAGTCGGATAAAGCCACCGTTCCGATGACGCCAAGTAAGACGAGCACGACCCCGAACAAGCGTAACGCCGTGATCGGATGCTCAACGGAGTTGAACCAACCAAAATGGTCAATCAACAACCCCATTAAAATCTGTCCAAAAATCGGCATGATGACCGTCTGGACACTTCCGAGCCTCGGGAACAACAAGATATTCCCCGTTAAAAATAAAACACCTAACAGTCCACCGATCCACATCCACCCTGGACCTTCCTGAATCACCGAGCTATCAAACCCGAATGACTGTCCGGTCAAAAGGAGTAACAGAAATAAAAAGATGGTCCCGACGGTAAACGATAAAAACGATGCGACGAACGGGGAGCCGACCACTTGGCGCAAACGAGAGTTCACACTTGTCTGCATCGGTAGCAAAATCCCAATCGTCAATCCAATCAAAATAGCTAACATGAACGTCTTCCTCGATTCTTCTACTAGTTCTCTATACATTGTCAGCTTACGCCTCGACACCCAAGAAGAAAAGGACCGATGTCCTCAAATAAAAAAACGAACCCTTTTCAGGTGTTCGTTTTGGACTCATGAAAACGCTGATCGCGTGCTTCACGCAATTCTTTCCCAAGTACGTGATGCACATCGAACTTGTGAAGCTTTTGATTGATGATGTATGGTGCCAAAATCGACAGCCCACCGATCCCGAATAACCCGGCAATAGCAACGACGGGCGACAACGAATCAGCATAATAGGCGGCTAGTAGGCAGATGGTCGAGACGAAGCAGAGCCACTGGATCCCAAAGTCTGTATACACCAGACGTTGATAACGGGCATCCTCGTTAAAGGTAAGAAGCAGTTTTGTCTTCCGCCACTCGAGACAGAGATACGGAAAAAAACTGATGAAGACGATGAGCGGAGCGTACAGTCTGTACTGCGCAGCGATGAGGAATGTCATCACGACGGTCGCGATGGCGACGCCCCACCGCCAACGCCAATGACTGTCATCCTGTTTGAGCAACTGTTCAATTCGCTTTTCTTTCGTCAGCATATGTACTCCCTTCGTAAGATCGATAGTGCTTCGTCACCTCATCCCGTGTCGGTTGGTCCGGGTCGGCTTGTCGTAATTGCCGGACGGTCTGATAGTGGGTCCATGCTAGCAGGACGATACCTAGACCAATGATGCCCAGGACGATGAAGCCTAGACCGATTGATGAAACCTCAAGGCGACTGAGAAGGACCATTCCTGTGACCGCTCCAATCCAGTAAGAATAGAGGCGATATAAACGCTTCGTGAGCGACTGGGCTTTTCCGGACGTCATGGTTTGCAACTGTTTACTTTCTTGACGTGTGAGATACATGAGTCCAGTCGCTGCTAGCGTCGACCCGATCCCCCATATCCACCATGTGTCAAAACCGAGGACGAAACTGTTACAGACAATGAGGGCCGCTGTGAGCCATATGCTCGCATTTTGATGCATTTTCCGATATGCCCCGATATATTGAATTCGTTCTTGTTTTATCATGACTCTTTACGACCTTTCCTTGAAAAATCATCTAACGCACGTTTCAAACGCTCACGATTTGACCGGGTCCATTCGCCAGATGTGACGTGGTGCTCATCAAGCGCGGACTGCTTTCGGTCAATCCAACGTGGAATCAATATGAGACACGATCCGCCGATGAGGAGCGTCCAACTCATCCACGGTAAGAGATCGATTCCGTTGAAATGCATCGTAATCAAAATCAGATACCACATCAAACTGATCAACATGACAGTAAAATTCATTCGTAATAGACGATGATAGCGTGTCGATTCGTTGAAGGATTGCTGTAATATCATCTTTCTCCATTCAAGCCATGTCGCATAAAAAAGTGCGACACCTGGCAGGAGAATGCTATACGGACTCCATGTCGACAGAAAATAAATCGATACGCCTAACATGACTGCACTTACGATTATATTCAGACGGGTGAAGCGCTTCTCAAACTGCTCAATCTGTCGAAATCGTTCGGCTTTGTCCATGGTGTCACCTCAGTCTTTTACGAAGTCGAGTTTGATTTCGCGGCGCATCGGTTGTTCCGCGTCATACTCGGAAATCTGTCTGTCGAGCATCTTCTGTACGAAGTGCAATAAGATGACTCCACTTAAGAAGACGACGAATAGCGACCATCCCGGCCAACCGATTAGAACGATGAATGGAAAGAGGATGGCTAATAAGACGAGTAGCCCCATTTCCGATACATACTGCCAATCGATGATCCGTTTGGCTTGTTCCACATTCGTTAACTTTCTGACGAAGCGACGTTCTCGTCCGATGACGTAAAGCATAATCGTGAGTGTGAACGCTAACGGGATGGTGTACATCGGTTCTCCGTTAGACTGAAGCGTGAGAACGACAAGTCCTCCTATTAGGATTGCAAGAATTGAGCGCAACAAAAGCCAACGCTGTTGATAACGATAAATCGTATTGATCCGTTCTTGTTTGTTCACTTCATTCATCCTTTCAGAATCGTCGAATCTCACGACGTGTCGGTTGTTCCGGGTCGAGCCAGCGGATTTGTTGATCGAGCTTCTCTTGAGCCCATAAGATATAAAACAATGCCCCACCGATGAGAACCACAGGAATCCAAGACCATTCCATGATTCGAATGGCCAACGGATTCACCAGTCCGAGCAATGCGATAAAGAGGAAGTCCAGATGATACTGCAGTGTCACGACACGTTTCACCTGTGCTTGCTCCGACAATTGACTGATCGCCTCTGCTTCATTCGAAAAGAAGTAACGCGTCGCAAGTAACACCCCACCGATGATGGCGAACCCAATCCAAATGTTCCCGTCCGTTCGCATGAGGAAGTAAACCGCAAGACCTGCCGGAAGCGCTAAGAGTAAGCGTTGCAGGAGTCGCTTTCGATTTGATTGTTTGATTGTATGTAGTCGTTCTTCTTTGTTCATCTTAATTCACCTCTTCTTCCACTATACGGGATGAGCATGAGAAAAGTTCCGTTATTTTACAAATTAAAAAGGAAGAGCCTAATCGCTCTCCCTTCTCACTCATCCTTGTTTGGCTTGATAACGCTCCATTCCTCTAACCGCATACTCATGATCGAGCTCTGGTGTTAAGCCTGCGACTGTCACCGTACCGATCATCCCGACACCGTTCACGCGGATCGGAAGCGTTCCTCCGATGGCCTGATAGTCGTTCGCTGGTAACAGTGAATTTGTATCGTGTGAAAGACCCGACTCTTCAAAACGCTTCGCGATGAAGTGCGAGCTACGTTGATAGTGGTCCGTCACCCTTTTCTTCCGGAACAACCACATGTAATTCTCTTCTGTCGTTCCTTCCATCAAATGCGTGAAGACCGGGATACGGTTCTTTTCGATATGAACGGCGACGTTTACCCCATCCTCTTTTGCCAAATCGATAATCGTCTGACCGAGTTGAAGTGCTTCCTCGTGTCCGAACGTTGAAAGTGTCAATTGTTCCTCTTGTGCTTGAAGTTGTGTTGTATTCATCATAATCTCTCCTTTTGTTTGTTGTAACTGACCATCGCAAGAAGTGACGCGAGTAACGCCATCCCTGCTCCGACAAAGGCGGTATTCAATACGTCTGAGACGGCGAGGACGACACTACCGAGCGTCGAACCGAGGGCGATCCCAATATTGAATGCCGAAATGTTTAATGCCGATGCCATTCCTTTCGCCGACGGGACGTATCGTTCCGCGAGCTGAACGATGTGTGTCTGTACACCGGCTGACATCATGAACGCTACGAGTCCGAGAAGTGAAATGGCAACAAGCGCCAAGAATTTCTCCGGTAATAGGACGTATTGCAGCGCTAAAATGACTGCTTGAGCAAGAAAGACGAAACGTAAGCCTTTGAGCGGCTCCTTATCTGCGATTCGTCCTCCGATGATATTCCCGATAGCAACAAACACGCCGTATAGTAACAGAATCCACGTGATGCTCGAGCTCGCATACCCACTGACACCCGATAAGATTGGTGCCATGTAGGTGAACAGGACGAACGTCGCCCCGAACCCGAGGATCGTCATTGTGAGTGCTCCTAATATATGAGGATTCTTCACGAGCGCTCCGATATCACGAAGGGTTGTCTTTTCTTCGGTCTGCTGCTTGTCTTGTTGCACAGATGTGAGAATCGCAATTAATCCAATCACACCGAGCGCAGCGACGACACCGAACGTGGTGCGCCAACCGAACGACTGACCGACCCAAGTCCCGAGCGGAACGCCTAAAATCGTTGCGACCGTGAGACCTGTGAACATGATGGAGACGGCAGTCCCTTGCTTCGTGGGTGGAACGATTCGTGTCGCCACAATCGTCGCCATGGCGAAGAATAATCCGTGTGCGACAGCAGTCACGACACGAGACACCATCAACCATTCATAGGTTGGTGCGATGACGCCGAGGGCATTCCCGATCGTGAACACGACCATCAACCAAACGAGCAAGCGTTTTTTGTTCATCCCGCTGAAGACGACCGCTAAAATCGGTGTCCCGATGGCCAATGCGAGTGCGTAACCGGAGACGAGACTCCCAGCCGTCGTCAACGAGATGGCTAAATCATCCGCGACCGTCTCGAGCAGACCGACGATGACAAACTCGGTCGTCCCAATGGCGAAGGCACTGATGGCCAACGCGAACAAGGCGCGGTACATCTGTTTCGTCATAATGAATTCCTCCTGAATTATTGAATGAAGGAGGTGATGGCTTGACTATACTGCTGAAGGACTTTACTGAGCTGACGGTCACGCTTTTTCGTCAACCGTGAACTCGGACCCGAGATGGCGAGTGCGGCGATGACATGACCGTCACGCATAATCGGGACCGCGATACAACGCAGTCCGATTTCGGCTTCTTCGTCATCAACTGCGTACCCTTGTTCATGGATGGCACGAAGATGATAGGTCAACAACTGACGATCGACGAACGTGTGCGCCGTCTTTTGAACAAGTTCGAGTTCCGTCATGACACGCTGTAACGACGACTCGTCCAAGAAAGCGAGAATCGCTTTTCCGAGCGCGCTTTGATGCGCCGGCGAACGTTCTCCGACTTCCGTGTGACTTCGAATCGAATGCGTTCCATCCACGACCTGTGTGTTGACGACATTTGTACCATGCAAGATGGCGACATATACCGTTTCGCCAGTTTCTTCACTCAACTGTTGGAGCGGAGGCACGGTATACCAGTTCGTCACCGTATCAATCGGTGCTTCGACCGATTCGAGCTTGTTACCTAGGCGATAGCCGTCTTCCGTCTTCTCCACATAGTTCAACTGCTCGAGCGTATACAGGAGACGGAACGTCGTCGTCTTGTTATAGCCGGATGCTCGCATCAGCTCGGTCAATGTCATCGATTCATTCACCCGAATCAAATCAATCAAATGTAGTCCTTTTTGCAGTGTGGTCACCATGTATGCTTCCATGTTGAATCACCTCATGTCGCTTATCATAAGCAGAATGTATTGTTACTTCAAAGATACCCAAAAAAGTTTCGATATATGAAACCATAATAAAAACCCGTCATTATGTTGACGGGTGTAGTAAAGATTAGCGGACTGGGTCGATGATGGTACTCTCACCATATACAGCTTCCCAATCCGATACAAATTGGGAAACGCTCGATGTCGTAAGTGGGTGGGCCAACAACTGATCCATGATGTCAGCATTCACCGTGACAGATTGTGCACCCGCTAGCGCGACTTCATGAACTTGTTGATTATTTTTAAATGATGCTGCGAGTATTTTCGCATCGAGCTCATGTTGGTTAAGCATCGTTTGAATTTGGCGAACGACAGCAACGCCATTCCCGCTAATATTATCGATTCGGTTGACGTACGGTGCGAGGAATTCCGCGCCTGCCATCGCAGCCATCAGTGCCTGATCAGCCGTATAAATGGCTGTCGCTGTAATACGGAACCCTTCACGTGACAGCCACTTCATCGCTTTAATCCCTTCCGGAATGACCGGAATCTTAATGACAAGTTCTCCACCAATTTTCTCTTTTAAATATTTCGCTTCGGCAACCATTGTCTCCGCCGTTTGACCGAGAACTTGGACGTGAAGATCAGCTTCCATTCCAATTACGCTACGAATTTCCTGTAACAAAGGAAGAAATGCCGTCTTCTCTTTTGAGATGATTGTCGGGTTTGTCGTGACACCTGCCATCGGATAATAGTCAAATGCCTTTTTGATTTGTTCAATGGATGCAGTATCTAAATAATATAACATGTGGGTTCCTCCTAAATTTACAATCCACCGACAACAACGTCGAATTCATGTTGATTCATTGTCTGTTGAATTCTACGTACCTCTTCGTCTGTCGGCGGTTCTACTTCTTTCAACTCATATTCACGATCTAAATATTCATATTTTCTCCGACCATATTGATGGAATGGGAGCAAATGTACCTCTGGCAATGAGAACTGTGATAAGTACGCCGAAATGGCGCTTACATTTGTCGAATCCATCGTATAGCCCGGAATGAGGGGAAATCTCGGAATGACATGCATTCCTCGTGCAATCAGTAATTCAAAGTTTCGTTGAATAAGCGGGACGTTAGCATGTAACATTTCTTTTGCACGATTAACATCCCATATTTTAAAGTCGAATAGCACCGTGTCTAAATATGGCACCATTTGTTCTAACCCTTTGGTTGGCCCTTGTCCGCTCGTTTCAATCGCCGTGTGAATCCCTCTTTTTTTCAAACCTTTCAAAAGCTCAACTGCAAAGGGCCACTGTGCCAACACTTCTCCACCAGACAAGGTCACGCCGCCACCTGACGTCCGAAAAAACATGTAATCCTTTTCTACCTCTTCAATGACTTCTTCTACACTCATATATTTTCCGAATGTTGTCCAAGCACCTGTAGGGCAATCCGCCTCGTTGAAACTACATTGTCGACAATCGATACAGCGATCTACAATAATCGCCTGTTCCGGTTCAAGTGTTTGGGATTCAGGGTTGGCACACCACGGGCACTTGAGCGGACAACCCTTAAAGAAAACTAGTGTACGAATCCCGCTCCCGTCGTGTATGGAGTAACGTTGAATGTTAAAAATCAACCCTTTCATCGAATTCCCTCCTTATAAAACGTGCTCTGCCCGATCGATAATATCGTCTTGTAATTTTTTGTCCAATTCGACAAAGAAGGCGCTGTACCCGGCAACTCGAACGATGAGCCCTGTATAGTCCTGCGGATTAGCTTGAGCTTTTAATAACGTTTCTTTCGTCAATACGTTGAATTGAACGTGTTGAATTTTCAACTTTGTAAACGCCATTAAGAAATCACTAAACTTCTCAAGCCCCGATTCATCTTGAAGTGCAGACGGTGTAAACTTCAGGTTGAGCAGGCTACCATTCACCGTTAAATAGTTATCCAGTTTGCTGACCGTTTTCAGCACAGCTGTCGGTCCTAACTGATCGCGTCCGACCATCGGTGACAACCCACCATCGGCTAACTGTTCGCGCGCTTTTCGTCCGTCCGGTGTCGCACCTACGGCCTCACCGAGCGGAATGTGAGCCGATACTGTATAAGCGCCGGCTGTAAAAACACCACCTCGTGCATTTTTGTACCGCTCAAGTTGCTTCGCATAATGCCGAAAAACGCTCGCTGCAATATCATCAATCTCATCGTGGTCGTTTCCATACTTGTTGTAGCGATGAATGAGGCGAATACGTAACTCTTCTTGTTCAGGTGACTCAAAATTTTGTTCCAATGCATCGAGCAATTCGTCAAAAGTGATTCGTCTCTCTTCAAAGACAAGTTTTTGTAGCGCATACAGTGAATCACTTAAATTTGCCTGTCCGATTCCTTGAATTCCTGAGAAGTTGTATGTGGCACCACCTTCCGTCACATCAAGACCTTTCTCAAGGCACCCCTCAATAAGTGTCGATAAAAATGGTGTCGGTGCGAACTCACGATGACCCATATCGACAATGTTTGATCCTTCGGTGACGAGCGCAACATAATGATCAATATTGAATTCAATTCGTGACATCACATCTTCAAACGTAATATCCGGTTTCCCACGCAGTTCGTGAAGGGAAATTTCCATCACTTTTAACAAGTTAAATAAAGCGATATCGTGTAATCCGTATGTTTTTCCAGGAATCGTGATTTCTACACAACCAACAATGGCATAGTCACGTGCATCTTCAAGAGCTACTCCTTTTGATAAAAATCCAGGGACGATCACTTCATCGTTAAATAATTGTGGAATTCCTGTACCTAGCCGAATCGTTTGTGCTGTATCTCGTAAAAATGTTCTCGGTATCCATTCATTTGTTCGAACTGACAAGTTCGGCTGAGGGAGCTGAATGTCTCGATATGCTTCTAGGAACAAATGAGACAATGCGTTAACAGAAGAACGACCTGTGATTGTCAGCCCTCCGAGCGCCACTGTATATCCGGTCGGGAAACCTGCAAAATACTTGGCGCTGTTTTCACTACGAATGAGAACGACATCGTTTGTTTTTACAAAGAAGCATTCTAAAATTTCTTTAATCGCTTCAATAGACATCCCTTTTGCCACATCGTGCTCATAATATGGATATAAATATTGATCCATTCGACCGAGTGATAAGGAGGAGGCGTTCGACTCATACTGACCGACAAGACAAACAAACCACAGTAACTGAGTCGCCTCTAAAAAGGTTTCCGGTGGTTGTACTGCTATTTTTCTGCAGACTCGTTCAATTTCTTGCAACTCTTTCTTACGATCCTCAGTTGCATCATTTGCCAAACGTGCCGATTCATCTGCATATCTCAAAATATGGTGTTCCATAGCCTCAAAAATGAGAAGACTTGCTTGATAAAATACTTTCGAACGCGTTTCACTTTTTGCACGAAGATCATCCTGAATACATCCGATGCCTCGTTCTAAAATATAAGGGAAGTCCATAATGATGTGACCTTGTCCCTTGTCAGTTTGATTGAGTTTAAAAATATCACGGGAGACAGCTTCTCTCACCGTCGGATTGATTTGACCATTGATGAAATCTTTCATTGAATGTTCTTTCCAATACGGGAACAGAACATTTCGATAAATTTCTTTATCTTCTTCACTTATTTCAAATCGATCTTGTGGACGAACATGGATTGTATCAAGCTCTTCTAAAATCCAGTATGGATCCATTTCTGGAGAAATGATTCCCGAACGAGGCAATACGGTCCGATTCCCGACAATCAGTTCGTGATTACGGATTGAAATATTCACGTTATTCAATATATGAGCTGTCGCTTTCGCTCGTCTCAGTATGATCGGTTCTCCCTCTGTCTCACGATAACTTTCTGTATATAACAGAGCACGCTCAATTGAGACATATCGCTTCTCACGAAACAATTCTTGCTTTAATTTCTCTATGCGTTGATTCACGTCGTTTCACCTCATCTTCCTTAATAAAGAGAAGGAGAGAGCCACCTCCCTCCCCGCTCTCTTATGCCATCGATTTCGACCCTAATTTTTTCTCGAGTTGAGCCATGATTGCATCTGCTTTTTTGATACAGTCTCCGGCACTCAAACGAACGATTGGTTTTCCTTTAAAACGCTCTTCATTTTTGATGGCCACATTATTCGTTAGAATGACTGCGTCCGCTGCCTCGATATCAGTTGCTTTTAGTTCATTTTCAATTCCAATTGACCCCTGTGTTTCAACGAGAATCTCGATTCCTGCTTTCTTTGCTGCGATGCTCAACGCTTCTGCTGATAAATACGTATGTGCCACTCCAGATGGACACGCTGTTACCGCTACTAATTTCATGATATATTCCTCCTTTTAGGCTGTTAGTGCTTCCGTCAAGAAGCTCTCAAGTTTTGTTTTGTCTTGTGCTGTACGAAGTGTTTCTTTAAAGTCATCATGCATTAATTTTCTTGATAATGCGGCGAGTATCCGTAAATGCTCGTTCGACGCTGCTGCTTTAGGAACAGCAAGAAGGAACACTGCCTCGACAGGATCGCCATCAAGTGATTGCCAGTCTAATGGTTTTTTCAATCTCGCAAATACGACAGTAGGTTCTGACACTGCACAACATTTGCCGTGCGGAATCGCAATTCCGAAGCCAATCCCAGTCGTACTAAGAGCTTCACGTTCCAATACGTTATTTAAAAATGTGTTGTAGCACTGATCTTTCGTTTCATTACATTGAGCACTCCGTTCTTCAAGAAGAAATGCGCAAGATTCATACGTATTCAATCGATTCTCCGACAGGACGAGTTTTGACATTTGTTCAATCGCGTCTTCTTTCGTCTCCACATCAAGGTCCAATTGAATCAAGTTTTGGTTAATGAGTAATGCCATGTTTTCCACCTGCTTTATTTTTATTGATTACGAGACCATAGTCTTCAATCGCTAAACGCATCGCTTGTTGCGTCGATAAAAACGAGACTCCAAATTTTTTAGCTTTCGATGCATCTAGGCGGATGTCTCGAGGAAGTTCTTGATATTTCTCTTTATCTTCTATTAAAAGAGACGCCGCGCGATCTCCTAGTCCCATTGTCTCTAGTAAATATTCGACCGCTTCGTATCGACTCATCGTATTTTCACTTCCAAAATGGTATGTCCCATAAGGTAAAGTGAATACTTTTTCAAATTGCGAAATCATGTCATAGACGTATGTCATACCACGAAACTCTCGCTTTGATGCGGAAATAGGTTCATCGTTTAACACACTAACAATCGTGTCCCAAAACAGATTATTCACCATACTTTGTTGTCGCTCAGGAAAACCAAACATCCATGTGAAGCGGATAATCCATAACTCATCGATAATTTGCTTCAAATGCTCTTCCGCTTCCAATTTGTTTTGACCGTAAACCGTATCGGGTTGAGCTAAATCGTCCTCACGATACGGACCTGGTTCACGGTTCCCATTAAAAACTTGTTCGGTACTGAGAAAAATCATCTTTGCTGATACTTCCTTAGCGGCCTCTGCAACATTGACTGCGCCTTGAACATTGATGCGGTGAGCTACCTCTGGATGTTCATTACAAAAATCTGTTACCGCAATCGCCGCAGCATGAATCACGTAATCCGGACGCAATTCTTCTAAGAAAGCAAATACACTCTGACGATCTGTAATATCCAGCTCTTCTTTATCCGTAATAACCCATTCATAGTCATCGTGATAGAAGGAGGCAAGTCGCTTACTAAAGAACCCTTTTCCACCTGTCAGTAATATCTTTTTCATACATGTACTTCCTTTCTCACTGTCACTTCATCAACTGATGTATTCGATGTCGAAATCAAGTTCCTCGTTACTGTCATCTGCTTTCGGCGCTTCCAGTACCACATCTTTTTTCAATGCGATTGCCACCCCAGCCGTCACTGCCATACCAATCGCAACTGAGATCAAGAAACCAAGGACATTCCCAACAACCGGAATCATAATTAATCCCGCCCAAGCGACTTGACATGTCACACCAAACATATATGCGGATGCAGCGCCTGCTGCCGACCCAAGCATCGTAGCAGGAATAATTCGAAGTGGATCATTCGCGGCAAATGGAATTGCACCCTCTGTGATCCCGACCAAGCCCATTGCAAACGCACCTTTACCTGCTTCACGTTCCTCTACTGTAAATTTGCGACTTGCAATGAATGTCGCAAGAGCCAAACCGAGAGGTGGTGTACAAACCGCAACCGCTGAAGCACCGGCATACGTATAAATTCCTGCACTTACAGTCGCGACCGCAAAGGTGAAGGACACCTTGTTGACAGGTCCGCCTAAGTCAAATCCGGTCATGAGCCCACAGACGATACCGATTAAAATTTTGTTGCTGTCACTAAGGTTTGTTAAGAACTGCGTTAAATAGTCCATGACACCTGCTATTGGTGCTCCGACAACAAAGAACATAAATGATGCTGTGATCAACGTGCCTAAAATCGGAATGATAATGATTGGCATAAGAGAAGCAAACGCTTTAGGCAGTTTAATCTTTTTAATGTAGTAACATACGAGTCCAGCGAGTAATCCCGATACGATTCCTCCTAAGAATCCAGCTCCTGTCGAACTTGCAATCGCACCTCCGATAGCTCCTGGTGCTATACCAGATCGGTCAGCAATTGAAAACGCAATGTAAGCAGAGAGAATCGGAACCATAAAGAATAATCCTTGCGCACCAATATTGAACAAATCATTCAATAACGTTCCTTCTGTCGGAACCCCTCCTTCACCGAACAGTGCGACTGATGCAGCTAAAATTACTCCGCCTGCAACGACAAACGGAAGCATGTACGATACCCCGGTCATTAAGTGCTTGCGTGTTTCTTTAAAAATGCCGATAAATTCATTCCAAGCAGCATTCATTGTATTTCTCCTCCTTAATTCGATAATGATTTAGTGTCCACAAAAGAAAGCCCTTACATTTTGGCGTTTAAAAAAACGAGGCACCTCCTCTAAATATTTTTATTGTTTATTATTGTTTTTTATTACTTTACACTGAAATCATATTATCTTTTATTGTGAAATACAACACATAATCACATATTTTTATTTGACAACTTATTGAATTTGACCTGTGACAAAAGACCCTCAAAGGTTTTTCCTTCGAGGGTCTCTCATGTTCAAATTAGGACGACATTCGATTTCGCAAGTGTACGTTCAATCTTTTCGTCTGTTTTTTCATCCGTGATAATCGCTTCAAATTGATCGATAGAAGCAAATTTGTAGTTCCCATCCCGATTAAATTTCTCAACTTCGGCGACGAGATAGGTCTTTCTCGAGGAATGAATAATTGCTTTTTTTGTCATCCCATCTTCTGCATCATACGTATAGACACTATTGTCGAACACATCCATTCCGACTGTTCCAAGAAAAGCGAGGTCGAACTTATATTCCGCAATCGATTGAATCGACAAACTGCCGATAAAGCCATCACAATGCGTATTCAAGTGCCCTCCTATCGAAATGAGGCGTGCTGACTCGCTACCATTAAATTCACGAATCACATCTAGCATGTTCGTGACAATCGTGACACGTTTTCCTGCTCGAATAATCTCTTTTGCAATCTCAATGTTTGTCGTCGAGATGTCCAAAAAGAGCGTGTCCCCGTTTTGAACGAGGTCAATCGCCTTCTGAGCGATTTTACGTTTCGCTTCCAGATTACTCTCTTTTCGTCGTACTACTTCAAACGTGTGTGTGTTGACTCGAATCGGTACCGCACCACCGTATGTTCGCTTCAATAGTTCCGCTTTCTCCAATTGCGCAAGGTCTTTTCGAATACAATCTTCAGTCACGTGAAATAGACCACTCAACTCTTTTACTTTGACAGCCCCTGCTGAATTCGTCATTTCAACGATACGTCGATGCCTTTCTTCCGCTAGCATAGAAATCAATTCCTCCTTCACAATTTTTCAAGAATGTCTCAATCGCATCCACAACGAACTGATGATCTTCCTGTTGAGACAAACCAGAGACAGTGATGGCTCCTACAACGCCAACTCCGCTCAATGTTATCGGAAAAGCCCCCCCTGCGGCGACATGTTCATTTGGGTCAACCCCATATTTCACCGCAAGATTTGCCTGCTTTTGTTTCATCAATAAAGACATGTAGTAAGAACTCTTATAAAAATGATACACGACGTTCTCTTTTCGTGAAATCCATTTTTCATTATCCGGACTAGCCCCATCTGCAGACCAATAGAATAATTGACGACGATTTACAGTGATCCGAATCGCAATATTGAGTTCTTGCTCTACAGCCCGTTCATACATCCAATGACCAATCCTCATCGCATCCACACTCGAAAAGCGCGAGAAGACGAGCTGCTTTTCCTGATGCACTATTTGGTCCATCAATACTTCTTCTGAAGAATTCATACCTCACCTGATTTCATATTTTTTAGGATTGACACTGATTCAATTAGACTGTACGATGTCATCGAAACAATTGTCAACGATAACAAACAATAAATAACAATAATGAGGTGTATGATGAAAGACGTTCAATTCGCTATCATTGGCTTTGGCTCAATCGCCAAAACACATATGTTAAGTGTTTCACAAGCAAATTTGCAGCACCGACTTCCTTATACGTTATCCGTCCGTTCTATCCTGTCTCCATCTTCTCCACCAACTTTGCCAAACATTCATGCTTTTGACACTTTTTCAGAAATGATTATGACGCGCCCCGCCTTCATCGACATTTGCACGCCAAATCAGTATCACCGAGACTATGTTGAGTTAGCAGCTGAATATCAAATACCGGTCTATTGCGAAAAGCCACTGGCCCACACCTTAGAAGATGCTAAGCAAATGGTCGAATTAACAAAAATCCATCAAATCCCGAATGCAGTCGCGCTTATGTATCGCTTTCTCCCCGCTGTCCAGCTATTGAAAGAAGAGCTCGAAAACGGGACAATCGGACGTATGATTCGCTTTAAAACAGCAACGTACCACTATAGTTATTTGAGTGACAAAAAATCCGGTGTATGGCGAACGACTAAAGAAAGTGGTGGTGGCGCCTTGTTGGACCTCGGTGTGCATCTCGTCGATCTCGTTCAATACATCGTTGGCGACATCACTGAGGTGAAAGCACATACGCATACACATTTTAAAGAGCGAAGTGAGGTCGATGAGTATGCGCAGTGTCATGTCATCGCCAATTCGATTCCCGGTGAAATTGAGGTATCACGAATTTCAGCCGAACAAGATTCACGCGACATATTCGAGGTGTTTGGAGAAAAGGGAAGTCTTCGTGTCAATTTGAAGAACGGTTATGAAGTAGATTGGTTTGATGCTGAGAGTGGCTCAACGAAATCATTGTTCCCTTCTAACGAATTACTAGAAAGTGTTCATTTCCCGCCACTCCGGGCCAGTCTCGGCTTCTTCCAAAATGCTCACACAGCCTCTTTACTTGCATTTTCGAACGCGGTAATTACTAATACACCATCTCCAATTGCAGCCACGTTTGAAGATGCTTACAAAGCACAAATCGTTATTCATAATGCTTATTTAAGTGCACGACCACAAACGGTTTGAGGTGGATTACCTCAAACCGTTTTTACTCTTCAGTCATTAGTTGGGCGATTCGCTCTGCCGACCGTAACGCCCCTTCGATATGTCCTCCGAACTGCGCATCCGTCTCCGAACCGATCAAATGGAGGCGGTCTCCGAGCTCGATTGGACCATAGGCCGGGAATGCCGTGAGCGGCATGAGGTCGTCAGATGTCGCCGTCTCAGATTCTGCCGACCAGTCCATGTAGTGAAATCGCAAGAAGTCATTCGCTTTTGGACCATATAACTTCTCTAGTTGTTCGATGACACGTGTCTTCACTTGTCCTTCCCCTAGCGCTTCTCGTTCTCCCGGTGACAGACGGAAGAATCCGAATAGCGCCCCTTGACCGTCAATCTGTGAGGCGTCATGAATCTCTTGGAGCGGACCGACCCAGCTCATCCCAAAGCCAGACAGACCCTCTTCTCGCCAGAACGGTGTCTCGTATACAATCAGCGCCTTCGCCTGAGATGCCATCCACGTCGGAGTCGTTTTGAGTGCATTCCGTGTCGAAGCTGGCAATTCAGGCTCGATTGTTAGATTGGCGACAAGGCGTGGAGGAAGTGCAAGAATCACGTCATCCGTGTGATGCACCGACCCATTTTGGAACGTCAATTGGAGTTGGTCTGACTGTCGGTCGATGGACGTGAGACGATGTCCGAGATGTACGATGTCAGCGGGTAACTTCGCGTATAGGGCTTCCACTAAACTCGTCATCCCACCGACTAAACGTTTCGATCGGACGATGCTTTCCTCCGGCAACACATGTCGTTCCGGCGCAGTCGTCGTCTGGCGTTCGAGCACCATCTCTCCTGTCGTATGTTGAAGGAAAGACTCGAGTCCGAGTGTATCTACGAGTTCCGAGATCGTCTTCTCCGTATCCGGCCAATACCATGTCGGTCCTAGGTCATAGCCTTCCTTCGTGAAGATGCGTCCTCCGACTCGCTCACGTGCCTCAAAGACTGTGACGTCATATCCTTTTTGGTGGAGTTTGGTCGCGGCATAAAGCCCGCTGACACCAGCTCCGATAATGGCGATTGATTTCATTGTAAATTCTCCTTTGTCGTCCGTCTCTCCTCGATTATACTGAGTTAGATGATTGGATCTGTTCTAGAAAGGACGACATCAATTGAAAAATATGTTCTATTATCTCTTCTTCCCTTATATCGTATTGATGCGCATCCTGTACCGATTTATTCGGACAGAGAATGGGATGACTTGGGCGATGTGTCTCGTTTCACACTCTATATGGTTTCTATTTTTATTCGATTTCATTCAATGGTCGATTTTAGTCGAGTCTGTTATCGTCCTTTACGTAATGAGCGCTCTATACACGCCCCAACTCTACTTTGAGACGGACGTAAAGCGAAGACGACCGAACGGTTACATCCCGATTGAGGAAAGACATCGTTAATTCCAGTCTATTTTATTCAAATAGTCTAGAAGCTGTTGATTTGTGATGTCATCTTGTCTCAATAGTGTTTCCCCTTCCTCTACTCGCAGATCTTCCGGGAAATAGAGTTTTAGAATCGCCAAGCACGCTTCTACAGTCGTCGCAAAACTCTTGTCCTTCACGTTAATGGTCAAATACCAACCTCGAATGACACGCTTCACGATGGAGCGCTTCTCCAGATGAGACATCTGTCCACGAAGTAATTTGGACTTAGCTGTTTCAATGGCGGAAACTAAATCCTGGTTCAATGCCTCACTTACAAGAGCGTCCGGCTTCATGAGTGGGAATTGAGTCGAAACATCTTCCCCGTAAACACACGTACAAAGATGTCTTAGCCAAAAGCCCCATTCAAAACGGTTCGCTGAATCCAGTGCCACATCCAGACGACCGATATCGTAGTCGATTTTGATGACTTCCGGATGTTCCGTTAGTAATTGCTCCGTCTGCTCCACCAATTCCGTTGCATCGACATCCTCATGCACGAGCACCGTCAAATCGAGATCCGATTTACCAGCAACAGCCGTCCCGCGACCGATGCTTCCGTATAGGTATATGCTATGTAGCTGTTCATCGAATGCTTCTTTCACCAATTCGATTGCTTTGAAGAGCACCACTTCAAATTCAGGTTGCACGTGATGGATGGATGTTTGGTTCATGACGTAACCTGCCTCGTCCGTTCCAAGTCGGGTCGGACACTTCAAAGAACGCTGTCGATTTGTTGAATTCATTCTGATCAAGACCTCTTTTCTATGTGCTTAGCCTACCGAATGTCTGATATAAAATGCTACTGTCGCCCCTGTCACGATGGATGTATTTGGAAGTATAATGGAGTGTACAGGTAAAGGAGGAAGTTCTCGTGAATATCATCATCAGTTCATTATTCGCAAGTCTTGCGTTTTTCTTACCCATCATCGCCATTGTCTTCGGAATTGTATGGCTTGTCAAAGTGGTCAATCGATTTGAAAAACGCGCAGCAGAAAAACTTGAATTGGAGCGTCAAAACACTGAACAGTTTCGAGTGTTAATTGAACGTCTCGATCGAATCGAACAACAATTGGACTCGAACACAAAACGCAGCTGACTCAGGTCAACTGCGTTTTGTCTTATATCGAGCCATATCTGAATAGGTCACATGTTCCGGGTCATGTTGCTTCATCCGCTGATCAACATGTCTGGATATCATCGACACAACGAACATCGATAAGAACGAAATAATCGTGAAGCTATATATTTCGGTAACGATGATTGCAATCGCAATCCCAATATTTAAAAGCACGACAATCAGCGCGCAAATCAACTCAAGCCACACGATATGACGATATGCAACGTCCTCATTGAAACGTAGCAACGTCTGTGTGCGTTTCCACATCGGAAGCATCAAAAGGAGTGGAGCGAGCAATACACTTCCAAACAATGTTTGAATAGCGGTGAGCCACCCTAACCACCAAACCAGCAATCCACTCATAATAAAAATCACGGAAAAAATGAAACTCAAATGAATGGCATGAATATGGCTTCGACTTAACTCATCTAGACGTTCCTCGTGTGACATCGTTATCTCCTTTTCACTCAATTGATTTTCTATGGCTACAATCGATTTAATTAAGCTTTATTCTGCTTCATCCGTCTCCAATGCACAAACGCATTCGCAAACCAAATGATTGTTAATAGTGGGAACATGACGTTCATCCAGTTTGCACGTTCTATGTGGAATAAGGGGATCGCAAGAAAGAGAACCAAACTCAATATGCCTGCTCCAAGATACATGACGAATAGCAATCGATGATTCGACTTCATCGTGAATCTTCTGCACTCAAAATCGGATACTTCACTGCGTTTTTCACAAGCTTGTCTTCAATCGCTTTTGAAACATCGATGTCAGCAGCATGAGCGAATGTCAACGCGTAAATCAACACGTCAGCAAGCTCCTCTTCCATCTCCATCTTTTTCGTCTCAAGCGCTTCTTCACTCGAGATCCACTGGAATACTTCAAGTAACTCACTCGCCTCAAGCGATAGGGAGAGTGCCAAGTCTTTCGGGTTATGATGAAACGCCCAGTCACGCTCATCACGGAATTTAATGACCTCGTCCATTAATCGTTGCACTTCGTTCATGTTCTCCACGTCCTCATTCACAATTTTGCTCTCATTAAACATAATTCCATATTACCAAAAGATGGCACTTTATTATGCTTTTTTCTGTTCACATATGCTCCTAATAATTTTTGTAAATGATAAATAATACGGACTAAAAAAGAATCGCCTGAGAACGGGCGATTCTTTTCATATACACTCATTTATGTTCCGCCGGTGTCCAACGCTCCTGTTCACTCGACGTAGGATAATCAATTCCATCCGGATAGGCAATCAGCTCGATGAGCGATCCCCATGGTGCCTTCCCATACACACCTTGGTTATTCCCATTGTCTTCGACACCGGCTAACGGATGCGGTTTCGACAACAACTGTCCACCTGCACGTTCAAAGCGCTGAGCCGCCTCTTGCATATCATCCACATAAATCGCGAAATGATGTAAACCGTACGATGAGATTCCTGTCGGTTCGGTTTCATTTACTCTTGCGACTTGAAATAACTCGATAGACGGTCCTGATTTGATTTGAAGCAGCCGCATATGGATAATTTGTTGTCCGTCTGGTAAGTCCAGTTGCTGCTCCGCCTCTTTCCCTTCCATCGGCTCATCTTCTGGACGTTGTACGTCGTAGCAAATCTCAGCGTGGAACGCATCTTTCAAAAAAGTAGTTGCCTCCTCAATAGAAGGCACCGTCATTCCGATGTGATCAATTCCTCTGTTCATGATGAGTCCCCTTCCATTGTTGACGGATCCGATCCATCCACGTCATAACATCCCGTGAATAAAGTCGCGTCTCGTCAGATTCACCAGAAATGACACGATGCATCGCGTCGATTTCATAGCGTAATGCCTGCTCCGTCTCCCCAAGCTGAACGGTCTCAACCGAGCCATCTTTCGTATACGTGATGGTCGCCTCCGTTGCACGAGGAAACGAATTGACGGTAATGTACCCGTCTTCTCCAGCGACTACGCCTTGCTTCGGTAACTTCGTGCGCATCGCAAGGGTAATGTTCACCATTTGATCAGAATCCGTACGAAGGATCGTACTTGATTGTTCATCGACCCCGGTTTTGTATGGCTTCATTGTCGTCAACACGTCCACTACTTCTTCGTCTAAGAAATTTCGAGCGAACGATAAGGCGTACGTTCCGATATCGAGCATCGCACCCCCAGCCAATTCTGGATTGAAGAATCGGTTAGACGGATCATCTTCTTTATAACTGCCGAACGTCACATGAATCATATTGACTCGTCCGATTGCACCTTCCTGAACACGCCGTCTCAACTCTTCAAAGAGCGGCATATGATAAATCGTCATCGCTTCGAGCACAATCACCCCTTGATCATCAGCCAGACGTTGAATGTTCTCCAGCTCTTCACTGTTTAGTGTGATGGCTTTTTCGCAAAGGACATGTTTTCCATGTGCGATGGCTTGTTTCATCATCGAATAATGGAGGTGATGAGGTGTCGCCACGTAGACGATGTCGATGTCAGGTGAAGACAACATCTCATCTAACGTTTGGTACACATGTCTCACACCATATTCTTGCGCAAATTGTTCAGCTTTTTCTACATCTCGTCCCCATACCCCGTAGGCAATACCATCTGATTGTGCGAGTGCTTGAGCGAATTCTGTCGCAATCGCACCTGGTCCAATGATTCCCCATCGCTTCATTTCACTTCCCCCGTTTCTGTTGAATAGACGACTGTATCGTGATCCGATGCAACGATGACGTGCGTGACGACATCTGTGAACAAGGACGTATCAACCACGCCACGTACTTGAGATAACTGGTGATGCACCTCAATTGGATCTTCAGACGGGTGGACGACCACGTCGAGTAATCGGTTTCCGTTCATGGTCACCAAGGCCCCATCACTGTTCAAACTTTGACGAACTTGTAGAGATTCCACCCATGGGAGCTCTCGGACTTTCTCGCTCACATAAGTGAATGCTTGTGGAAGAACCTCTAAGACAACCGGATGATCAAACGTCAATCGTTCAACAAATTTAGAATCATCCACTAGTAGTACATACCGCTGCGCCATTGTCGCAATGAGTTTTTCTTCCGTATGAATCCCGCCTCCACTCTTTAAGGCGTGGTGTCGTGTATCAACTTGGTCACAACCGTCAAAAGCAAGGTCAATCAGCGAGACATCCCCCGTCTCGACAACCCGAAGCCCTTTTTCCAGACAAGCACGTCGTGTGACAAAAGAAGGTGTCACGATTGTCACGTCCAGTTCATTCGCATAAATCATATTGATGAGGTGTTGAATCGTACTGCCACCCCCAAGACCGATTGTCATCCCCGATTCAATCCAAGGGAGCGCGGCTTCCGCACACTTCTCTTTCACATCCATCTGTTCATTCCCCCTGTAACAGTTGTTGGGCCGTGCGTTCAGTTGTCACGATGACATCAATCAATCGATGCTCGGCGGCGACTCGAATCGCCTCTACTTTCTCACTTCCATAGGCCACTCCGATTTTAAGCGGCACCTTAGCGAGTTGTTGATACTCAATATGGACTGTTCGATCCGATAACGAAGTGGTCACGGTCTCTCCATTTTGATTATAGAAGTGCGAGCAAAGATCTCCGATGATTTGGAATTCGTTCATTTCTTCGGTAAACGTTTGACCATAGAAGGCCAACCAGTTGGATTCCTGGTTCAGTTGGGCCGAACCGATTCCAAAGAGGGCGATGTTCATCCGTCCCCACAGCTCCACGACTTCCTGAGCATGTGTTGACTGCGTCAATGCTTGTTTGATGGCGGCATTCGGTAAAATAGCAGGAACGTCGATAAGTTTAGAACGTCCACGCCATTTCCGTGAGGCGTCATACGCTAACGTGTTCGCATGGAAACGACTTTCGAGCTTTCCGTCCGGTCCACCGATGAGTGGCACACATTGGATAGTTGAATACGCTTCTTTCGGTGTGAATGCTTCCACAACGGCAGCGAGTGCTGTTCCCCAAGAAAAGCCGATCACATCGTCCTCGGTCACCATCGACTCGACGTATGTTGCGCACGCTTCCCCCATACGTTGTAACGTCTCTTCACGTTGTCCTAACTTTTCAGGTACAAGGATGACATGTTTTAGACCAAACCGCTCTTTCAGTTGGACTGCCACGTCAATCGATTGATAGCGATCATAATCGATTTTGAACTTCACGATTCCTAATTCCCGAATCCGTTTCAACATACGACTGATGGTCGCCCGATTGACATCGAGCGTCTCTGCAATTTGGTGTTGTGTTTGATTCTGTTCGTAATACAAGTGCGCTACTTCGTAAAGCCTTTTCAGTTCTTCTGACATTCAGCCACACCCCTTTTGCACAAATGTACAATTTAATGAACAATTGTGCAAATCAAGATAAAAAAGACACAAAAAACGCGTCACGATCGATGTCGTGACGCGGGGTTCGTACTTAATCTATTTATTAAAACGGATCAACTGAGTCTCTTCTCTTCTTTCTGCTTCTAGTAAAAATTCTATTGCTGTGCGCCATTGCTTTTCTCGCATTTTTGCAGGCAAAATACTTTCTAAATCCATCTTAGAAGGATTTAACCACAATTTCTTTAATTGTCGTTCTACGTTAATGGACCATTCAATTTTATAATAGGAATTTGAACCACTTTTCTTGAGATAAAGCTCATGATCTCGTTTTGAATAAAATAGTAGTTCATATTTTTTCGAATGAAGTAGTGGCTGTATTTTAGTCAAAAATCGAATGATACTGTTCAACTTATAAAAGCGAGAAGCAGATAAAATATCACTAAAGATTAATTGATTTTTCTTCCCTTTTAACAACAAGTTTACAAAAGAATAATGGGTAATCTCGACCTCACCGTATTGGTTTGCCTGATTACTCTTAGGTAACAAATTGTAGAGACGTTTCGTTAAGTTGTACTGAAAATCATAGTGTTTTAAAAACTCGGATTGCATCAATTGGTTTATGATATCTTGAGAAAATTCGGGTTCATTCACTTGATACCAATACCTAATCGGTAAATAACCATTGGTAATCGGATGATCTAACATTTTGTCTATAAAGAATTTATTCTTTTGCATCTCATGATGCATTGCTTTTGTAATTTTGTATGTATTTGCACGTGGTGCGTATCGCACATGTTTTGTAAAGTCATCATAAATAAACAGTATTTGAGTTAGATGATCTTCTATAACTCTCACAGCTGATTCTTCTTTTTGAATAGGCTGTTTTTTCGATTTTAACTTTTCCGTTCTTTTTGATACTGCTATCTGTGATTCTCTTAGCTGATTTTGAAGAAAAACTGGCATTTGATAAATAGATGACTTATATTCTTGTTCTGCCAATTTTACTTTCATAAGAATGTCCCCCAATATGTCATTGAGTTCAACTTCTCGTAGTAGACGATACTCAGCATCAATCGATTTTCGATACTCTTCATTCGCGTACTGCTTGGCACAATCTACTCCAATGAAGAAAAATTTATCATTTTTCCGTTTTGTCATCTTTACTTTCTGTCTCTTTAATTTCGTATTGCACAAATGGCACTTCAATTCTTCATTAGAATTCAATGAGATTGGAATATCAAACTTAAATTCAGTAAGTGCATCATTATATAGTTGTCCAAAAGACTTTTCCAAATTAGAAGGGATTGCACATGTATAGGAAGGCGAGGTTGACGTATTCTCACTTTCAAGCAAATTGTATTTTTTAATCGACTTTTGAACGTTATATTCAAAATGTGGAAATAGTTTCAGCACATCGCTGTAATATAAAATAATTAACTCTCCACGGCGAAAGTTCCGTAAAATATACTCACTTGTTTGCATAAAGTCCTCCTATGATAAAATTCCCTTAACTGTACAGAGAATGATGTGCCATCAGACACACCATTCAAGTTCAACTATTTTTAGCCTTTCGGTGGATATGGATCAAATCCGTAAGTGTTTTTTTCACGAATTTTCCCTTGCTTGTTATGAATGACGAGCTCAGACTGTTGGTTCATAGCAATATTTCTTCCAAAGTTAATCGCTTCTCGCTGTGTATCAAATGTCTTTGTTGCTTTTTGATTTCCAGCACCTTTCACTTGATAGCCGCCATCCTTATGTGGAGTCACATGTTGATTCTTTCCTTTACTCATTGAATATCATCTCCTTTGATAATAGATTACGAACGAATCATCTATTTATATTCAAAGTTTTATCTGATAAAATAAACTAGTCTTTTTATAGCTAGTCAAGCGAGTTCTGCAAAACTCACTTGACTTTTTTTATTTCTTTTTTATCTCACGATTAATTTTTTTCTCAACTGCCCGAATATTTCTTTTTAAAATTTTTCGATTAATTTTTACCGTGATACGTTTCAATCTATCACCGCCTTCTATAAAAACAGATCATTCGTTCGTATTATCAACGTACCACTATATCCAGAAAAAATAAAGCGGATATTCTATATATAGTTTTAAAATAAATAAAATTATATAATTGAACACAATATATAGTTTATTAAAGAACACAACTATTCAAAATTTGCTAAATCCTAATGTGTCACAATCCTTAATAATGATTGATTTGACTTCTTTGATTCAGTAATTAATAGTGTCTCTAGTTTTCGTCCTTCATTTGCTGCCTGTAAAAAAATAACCCTTCGTTTCATAGATAGTACTTCTTCTTGAAATAAAGCAATACGTTTTAGCAAGTTCATCGACTGAACGTAGCTTGCTCAATTTGTCCTTTTAATTGAAATGAGATCTTCCTTCATGTTTAATGCCAACAAATTAATGATTCCGTTTTCATTTACAAACGAAATAAATTTTCCTTTTGAATTTAAAAATGGTCGTCAGATAAAACATGTATTCCATCCCTTAGATATTGTGGATTACTACTCAGAGTATCCAAATGGTGATGGAAGATATATTGTGTTGCTTTCTAGAGACACTATTATTGATAGTGATACGTTTGAGTCATTATCAAAACCTGTCCACGTCTACTTGATTGATCATTCTAACTTTTTAACCGAAAGAAAAATGTAACTAGAGTCAAACTTCTCTAGTTACATTTTCATATTCATTACTCGTAAAAGCTATCCGCTGCTTAAAATACTTTTGAAGTTCAGGATCACAACAATACACATAACACCCCTTCATCCCCCGAGTCATTAATGTGCGATACGTATTTTTCACGAGCCGCTCAAGAGCGTCCATTTCATTCTTCTTCGGTTTTGCCGGTCTAGCCCCACTATCTTTGAATTCTTCTCGCCGTACAATCAATTGTCTTGATTGTGGATCATAACCTAAATCAGGACCGATGATTACTCCTGCATATGTCATTTCTAATCCTTGTACTGTATGAATGCACCCAATCTGTTCACGTCCATCTGGATGAATAGCCCAGTCTAAACGTTTTGAATCATTCCAAGGCATTGCGAAATCATGCTCGGGAATCTGTACATCTGCAACAAGCTGTCCGTTTAATCGTTCTTTCGTCCAACTCCATGCATACCCTGCCGTAACGCGACCGTCACGTTTCGACACGACCTCATCAATTAATTCCTGTGGTGAGTCTAGCACTTGAATGTCATATGACCCGTCTAATTCAATATCCTCTTCATTATTAAAAAATCTATTTATCCATTCAATATAGTTACCTGATCCACCGCATCGAAATTGAGAATCCAATGTTAATTCGTGAATAATAGCATTTTGCTTCTTGGCTTCCTCTTTAATCAATGAATATGACCCAATATCTTTCTTCGAAATCATTTGCTCATCATCAATAAAGAAAACACTCATTTTCGCACTCCGAATAATTTGAGTCGCTTGATTCTCTCCTTTAATTTTTCGTTGCATATGTCCATGATTTTTTAATCGATGCGCCTCATCACAAACTAATACGTCAATTTTATTCATTTGAGTATCTACGTAAGAGCCGGAACCTTTAAACATATCTCGAATTTCAATCATGCTCTTTTGTCTTACTAGTTTTTTTCGTAAGACTTCTCGGAAAGCTGCATTCGGCGTTATATACTCGACTAATGCCTGCTCATTCACTAGTGCCTTTAAAGCGTTTAAACCGATTACAGATTTCCCAGTCCCTGGTCCACCTTTAATTAATACAACATGCTTCTCGTCCGTATGTAACACATGCTCAGTATAAATCGTTAAAATCTGTTCATAGGCAACTTTCTGTTCATCTAACAAAATGAACTCTTCGTTCCCCTCAAACATTAGATTTAATGTTTCTACTAATTTTTTGGAAGGTCTCAGTTTTCCTGTCTCAATTTCTGACGCGATTTCTGACCCTTGACCGGCACCGACTCGTTTCGTTACATAATCAGCTAAACGAAGGTCATCCATTTTGAAATAAATCGGTGCTTCCTTATAATAATGGCTGTATCGATCATTCAATAAAGGTTCATTTTCATGTTTCCTTGACCGAATATAATTATGTAAATAAGCGCATGAATCAAGTGTTATATCAGACTCGATCGGATCTACTGATTCGAGATAATTTTCTAAGTACCGGCGATACGATAAAGCTTGATAAGACGGGTGGACGGTCGATTGGGTTCTCCCGTGAAATGCGGTTTGAACAATACCATCTCCTTCAGCGAGATCAGCCTTCGTCCATTGCTTTAGCTCTATAATAATCGCATTCTTTTGACCATCCACATCTTTCCCCGCAATAATGAAATCAATTCGTTTTTGAGTTGATGGTAAATTAAACTCAAGAAGAATATTAACGTCATCAGGTATCGATTCTCCTCGAATGACTCGCATCATTTCTGAAAGTGAGTTTTCCCAGGAAGTCATCTCGGAAGCACTAACGCGTCGATTCATTTTTTCTTCGATGTTTTTGCTAAGGATATAACTAATTTCTTTTTCTAAAATGTGCTCTACAAACATGTACTTCGGTTCGTTATAAATGATCATGATTTCCTCCAAGGTTAGATTTTATTCTATTTTTCAGCTGTTCAATCGTTAAGTACTCGCCACCTTCTTTTCGATGTAGCATCGCATGGCAATTTGGACAAACCGGTCTTAAGTCATTTATTGGATCTACCACATAATTCTGTCCTATGTCATGAAGTGGTTTAATATGATGCACATGAATAAAATCTCTACCGACTTCACCATATATTTTTTCGAAGTCGATTTGGCAAACCTGACAGCTCACCCCGTAGTACTCCATGCACCTTTTACATGCAAGCGGATTACGTTCATACGTATTAACTGTAACGACTTTTCGTTTTCTTTCTTCTAATGATTCTGGTACTTCGTCTGCATAATACCCAGCTGTTAAATCTTTGTCGAAAAACGAAGTGATGTAGTCTTTCAATTCTCCCGTCAACTTCATCGATCCTTGAATATTCCCTTTCAGCCCATATTCTCGCAAATATTCTAAAGACAATAGGTCAGTGTCTACTTCGTCTAACAAACGAATGCGAGACCAGTCCAATTCTTTAGAATCCTCAAACTGAACTTCACCTTTCCGAAATGTACGATCATAACTCACATCTGAAGAGCGCACAACCCCTTCAATTACTTCAACTTTATAACGTACTTTCTGAATATGGCCAGACAGATTGATAAATAGGATGTCCCCATTTTCATAGTTGAAGGACCGTCTCCAATGTAAAAAAATCATATCGACCGAAAGCACTCTCTAAGTCATATTCATTCGGATTTGCTGGGATGAGCCAAATCCGACGGGCATTATGATGGTCTCTCTCTTCTAATTCAATCCTTCTCTTTAATGCAATATCCTTTGGAGCAATAAATCGATACTCATCCTCTTGGTCAAAAAATGGAATGTTATATGTATAGCCTCTCTCAATTGCGTTAAAGCATTTCGACTTACTTAAATTTAAAAGGTCTGAGAAGAATGTTGCTGCTAATTGAATATTCGACTCTTCCCTTAGTCTCTGATTATTTTTAAAAATTGTAATCGGTGTGGCCATTTCAAACTCTCCTTCTCTGTTAGAAATTAAATCATGAATTAATATAGGTGCGTCGTAACTTTATCCTACACGAGGCCACTGCTTGATTTTTCGTCTTTCAACTTTTGTCTGTTGCACTTTTGACTACACCTCATAAAATATTAACCTTAGTCAATTTTATTACATACCTTATTATCGTTCTTTTTCTACAATCAACTTAATGACTTGGTTAAATATTCGTTTTCAATTCGATGAACATTAGAAGAAGGGATGAGATGTTATGAATACTGATGAGGCGATTACAGAATGGTCCTATTGGAAAGCAGTTGTGCGCTATGGACATGTAGGTAAAGGAAAAGAAATTAGTGTAGCAAGATATCTAGTAATGCCTAGCGGTTCGACCACGGTCGACGTGATGGAAATCATCACTGAAATGCCAGGAACAAAAAAGCGTTCCGTTGGTTCGATTCAAAAAATTGACTATTTGGAGTATCTTCAAGGTCTTCGCTCAGAGAAGGAAAACTTTTTTCTACAACGACTTTTCGAAGGAAAACAAGCCCAATAATGTTTTAAACAATACGTTACCTATACATCTCAAGATTGAAATGTATAGGTGATTTGAATTTTCATTTAATACCCTCAAACAAACAGAGTCTGTTATCAAACACGTCATTTCGGATTCGCTTCTATACTTTGCTCTTTCTAGGCATTTTAATGATTTTATATAGTTTTTACAGCATACGTTCTATCTCGTTGCCCGCCCGTTGACGAAAGTTCAATTACGTTCTCTTCGACTAATTGATCAAGACAAGCACAGACGTCTGAGTAAATTTTGTAGCGTCCTGTATTGTAAGGCTCATTTGAAGCACCATTGAGCACTAGATACTCTGCTACATCGTCAGCATTTATCAATCTTAACCTACAAGTTTTGATATATTCTAAAATTGCCGTTCGAAAATAGGGTTTTGATAGAAAATTCTTCGAGCTAACTTGGCGTTTTGATGAATCGTAACGCTTGTTTAGTAATTCAGCTCTATTTGCGTCTTCGATTTCTTTTTGTTTCGCTATATATTCATTTTTCTTCTGCTTCAATTCTTGTAGAAAGGAATCTCTTAGCTGCATTTCGATTTTAGGATCGCTTAGTTGTAATGTTTGAGTAGTCAACAAGGCAGTAGATAGACTGATTTCATATCCTCCATTTAAGGCAAATGCTCGGAATGGATTTTTGTGCTCATCTTCAATAAAGCGTCGAACAGAGAATTGGATACTATCTTCTTTAGATTGGATATAGTAAAGACTTCGAACCTTATAAGAATTCGGAGTATTTTGGTGATGATAATCAAATAGTTCGAATAAGGATTGATCACGCGCTGTTTCATTCAATAATGTTTCCCACATTAAGTCTTCAGGAGTTTTCATCGCCAGATTTAACTCAGCTTCCCAAAGGTGAATCACATGACGACTTAAATCAATCGACTGTTCTGTATTTTCAATGAACCAAATGGGTATAAGTCCCTTTTCTTTGAAGTATGTATTCCGTTTAATAATTTGCTTAGCCAATTTTTCATCTCGATTTTGTGTCACATTGGTAAGCACCGTAATCGCAATTTCTTTATCCACATTTTTTACGATAATATCAGGATAGTAACGCCACTTTTCAATCGCTTTTGCAACAAAACCGTATTCAACTTCGAGTTCCTTATTTATTTTTTGTTGAGCTTTCAGTTCATCATGAATAAAGTTCTTTATAACCGAATGCTGTTTTGACTCTCGTTTAATCTGCTCCTGATATTTGTCACTTTCAGAATCGATAATAGAAAGTTCACATGACTTTAATTTCTTGTGAGAAAAATGATATTTTCGCTTATCTCCAGACTTAATAAAAAGTGTTTCATTACAATACGGGCAGCTAAACGCCCCTTTATCCGAACTTTTTTTCAGTTCACGAATTTCTCGCTTTTCATCTAATAAAACTGATAAAGTTACGCTCTTTCCCTCATATATCGCTTCCTGCAAAATCAATCCCTCCCTAATTAATTAAAATGAATTAACAAAATACATTATATTACTTTTAAGTTTTATTAATTCCATTATATAACATATAGGGTGTTTTAAAAATATAATTGACAGAGAAGAGTAGTTAACTGACTTTAATCATTTTGAATCATCACTGACAACAAAAAAACCACCCACCAGCTTTCGCTGATGAATGGTTCCTGTGAAGGCGCATGACTTACATCATACCGCCCATTCCACCCATGCCGCCCATGTCAGGCATTGCAGGAGCATCTTTTTCTGGCTTGTCTGCGATGACAGCCTCAGTTGTGAGGAACATCGCTGAGACAGATGCTGCGTTTTGAAGAGCTGAACGCGTCACTTTCGCTGGGTCGACGATTCCGTGTGCGATCATATCGACGTATTCGCCAGTTGCCGCGTTGTAGCCGACACCGACTGACTCGTTCTTGAGTTTCTCGACGATGACCGAACCTTCTTCACCCGCGTTTTCCGCGATTTGACGAACCGGTGCTTCGAGTGCACGAAGGACGAGTTTGACACCTGTCGCTTCATCCGCTGTCACTTCTGCAAGGAGCGCACGAACGGCTGGGATGACGTTGATGAGTGATGTACCACCACCCGCAACAATTCCTTCTTCAACTGCTGCACGTGTCGCGTTGAGTGCGTCTTCGATGCGGAGTTTACGCTCTTTGAGCTCTGTCTCCGTAGCTGCACCGACTTTAACAACGGCTACGCCACCTGCGAGTTTCGCGAGACGCTCTTGGAGTTTTTCACGGTCGAAGTCAGACGTTGTCTCTTCGATTTGGTTACGGATCGTTTGAACGCGTGCTTTGATTGTTTCTTCGTTCCCTGCACCTTCGACGACAGTCGTTGTGTCTTTTGTGACGACGACTTTCGATGCGCGACCGAGCATGTCGAGTGATGCTGATTTGAGATCGAGACCGAGGTCTTCTGTGATGACTTGACCACCTGTTAGTGTCGCGAGGTCTTCAAGCATCGCTTTACGACGGTCACCGAATCCTGGTGCTTTGACGGCTACTGCATTGAACGTACCACGGAGTTTGTTCAAGACGAGTGTCGCGAGAGCATCGCCTTCGATGTCTTCTGCGACGATCAAGATCGGCTTCCCTTGTTGCACGACTTGCTCGAGCACTGGGATGATTTCTTGAATGTTCGAGATTTTCTTGTCTGTGATCAAGATGTACGGGTTGTCGAGTGACGCTTCCATCTTGTCAGAATCTGAGATCATGTAAGGTGAAAGGTAGCCACGGTCGAACTGCATCCCTTCGACGACGTCGAGTTCAGTCGTGAAGCCGCGTGATTCTTCGATGGTGATGACACCGTCGTTACCGACGCGCTCCATCGCTTCTGCGATCAATTCGCCGACTTCTTCGTCAGCTGCCGAGATGGCTGCGACTTGTGCGATCGCTTCTTTTGACTCGATCGGTTTTGAAATCAATTTCAATTCTTCGAGTGCGCGACGCACCGCTTTGTCGATTCCTTTACGAAGGATCATCGGGTTCGCGCCCGCTGTGACGTTTTTGAGCCCTTCACGAATCATCGCTTGTGCGAGGACTGTCGCTGTTGTCGTACCGTCCCCTGCGACTTCGTTCGTCTTCGACGCGACTTCAGCAACGAGTTTCGCGCCCATGTTTTCGAAGCGGTCTTCGAGTTCGATTTCTTTCGCGATTGTCACGCCATCGTTCGTGATGAGTGGCGAACCAAATTTCTTCTCGAGGACGACGTTACGTCCTTTTGGTCCAATCGTTACTTTGACTGCGTCAGCGAGTGCGTCGACGCCGCGAAGCATCGCGTGACGTGCATCTTCTGAGAATTTGATATCTTTTGCCATCGTTCATTTCCCCCTAAAAAAGTTTTTGAATAATGGTGCTTAGCCTACGATTGCGAGAATGTCGCTCTCGCGAACGATTAAGTACTCTTTTCCATCATGCTTCACTTCGGTACCTGCGTACTTCGAGTAGATGACCAAATCATTTTCTTTCACGTCGAGAGCGATACGCTTGCCTTCGTCTGTCACACGGCCCGTTCCGACTGCGATGACTTTCCCTTGTTGCGGCTTTTCTTTCGCCGTATCAGGAAGCACGATGCCCCCGATCGTCTTTTCTTCTTTCTCCACGACTTCGATGATGACACGATCGCCTAGTGGTTTTAACATGGAAAAACCCTCCTCCGAATATGAATGATGTAATGTGTATCGTAAGGTTTTAGCACTCAGTTAAAAGGAGTGCTAACATTGATAAGTGTAGTATGCGACGATTAAAAAATCAAGTGGGGAACATCAAAAAATGCTCCTACTCGCGGTCAAGAGAACTTATTTGTTACAATGAGAAAAAGGTAGGTTCATTCTTATGATTAAGGACGTGTTGAATTGGCTACATTAAACTCAAACCAATCGATAAATACCCGTTTTTCGATGGCGCCTAACATTCGTCTCCGGCACCTCACCCCGATTTTACTATATGCGTTCGTCCAACTGTTCCCGCTCGTGATTAGCGAAGTGCGACCGGAATGGTTAACAGAAACGTTCGTCGGGCTCTGGCTCGCCATCGGATTCGGTGTGACGATTGTTCTGTCGATTTTACTCATCTGGCCGGACTTGAAACAATACAAGGCGCAAGGCATCCAGTCAAACTTGAACGACACGGTCAAATGGATCGGGCTCGGGATTTTGATGCAATATGGACTTGTCATCGTGGCGAACTTGATTGAGACGGCCATCTCTGGTGAACTGGTCGAGTCGATGAACACACAAAATATCGCCGAGATGGTGGAAGTCATTCCACTCATGATTTTGCCGGTCGTCTTGCTCGGACCGATTATTGAAGAGATTCTCTTCCGTCATATTTTGTTCGGAAACTTGAACGCTCGCTTCGGGTTCTGGATTGCTTTTGGGGTCAGTTCGATTCTATTCGCACTCATCCACCAAGACAATCGGTTCCTCGTGTATATCGCGATGAGCTTCGCGTTCTCATACGCGTATGCGAAGACGAGACGATTAATCGTGCCAATCGCCATCCACGCGTTCAACAACGCGCTCGTGATGCTCGTACTATTTTTAATGTAGAAATGAGGTGGCAGTTATGCCGCGACAATTAAAAGTGATGATGCTCTTCAGTCTCTCGTTCGGTGTGTTGTTCACCGTCCTCGCGTACTTCTCGGTACAAGAGTATGGGTTCAGCTTCTGGACGTACTTCATCATCGCCGTCGCCGCTTACGACTTTTTCAAAGTGTATCAAATCTTGGCACTCGCCCGAAAAGTCAAAAAAGAAGGCACGGACAAATCCGCATAACGAAACCCCGAGTCTTACGAACTCGGGGTTTTTCTTATCGTTGTCACTTACGATTGAACCTGCATTTCCTCTTGATAGACACTCCGAATGAGCAGTCCACGCAGACCGAACAACACACCTAATGCGACATAAATGACATCAATCAATGAGATTTGTGGTTCATCCATAAAGAAATTGATGACCACGCCAATGACCAGCAAACCGTAAATCGTGATGTTCATGAGTGTCGCATCGACTTGCCTCATGATTCTCTTCGTCACCTTTTCTTCAAGCTTTTCAATTTCTTCGTGTCGATAACCATAAATCGCAAACCCTAGACCTGTGATTGACAAGGCGACGAACTCACCATCCCATAGCGCGAATAAAAACAGTCCTACAAAAAAGATCATGAACCCAATGAGTAACTTCTTACGCACCATACCCCTCCTTACGACGGAATCCATAGTTTTGCAAAATCAAAATAACCGAACAAGTCGACACAGACGTCCTTTAGCTCGACCGGGAACGGAATCGTCCGCTCCTCGTTATAGAGCGGGATGAAGTACGACTTCTCTTTCAACTCACGCTCAATCTCGCGGTGCAGGGGCAACCAGTCCTCAAACGGTAACTCGTCATACTGTTCGATCCGTTCCGCTATCCCCTCCATGTAAGGGAACACTTTATGCGGCGGCGAGTACTCGTTCGTCATAAATTGTTCGAACCCGAGCGTGACGTTCCGCTCGAATACTTCCCCGTGAACGACCAAGTCAACATATTCATAATACGTTTTGTCGTGGATCGAATCTTTGAAACTGATGGGCACGAACTCATAGGCAATGCCGTGACGCATCAACATCTCCGCAATCCAGTCGGTCGTATCGTTCGTGAAGTCCGTCTGTTTGATTCGAATCGGACGATCGAACGTGACGGATGCTCCCTCAGGAACGCGATACGTCTCGCTCATCGCTCCGAGAAAACCTCGGTCGTTCGGCGTTCTCCGTTCATTCAACGTCCCGATTTCCGGACGAATCTCCGCAATCAATCGATGCATATAATGCCGCGCCTCTTCATTGGCGAACACACTATTCGGATGACTGTTTAAGATGACAAGTCCGAACCCGGACGGTGTTGAGATGTGTCCGGTCTCCTTGGAATCCCGCGACGAGATCCGATACGTCGGATCATATCCGTCCGGCACTTTGATGAACTCGACCCGATCCAAGAGCGCCCGTACCCCAAAATAATTCTCGAACGCGAGGAGGACCGTTTTCTCCTTATCGTGACGGTCAAGCTGAAAAGGCCCCGTTCCGATGCTCCCTTTGGCGATACTCGTGTGAATCATCGACAGTTTCGGGATGTAGGAATTCCGGCGCCGGTCGAGCGTGACATCGACACGATACGTGCCGTTCGATGCGATATGACGGACGTGTCGGTACATATAGCGATACGCATCCGACTGAATGAGCATACGCAGACTTTTCGTCACGTCTTTACTCGTCATGAGCGATCCGTCATGGAAACGGACCCCTTTCCGAAGAAACAAGACGAGCGTACTTCCCTGCCATTCGTAATGATGGGCAAGTTCCCCCGTGACCTCTCCAGTCGCGTCAATCATGAAGAGACGATTGAATACGTTCTGGACGAGGTGGGCACTGTGGATGTCAGCCGCCTCGAGCGGATGTGTCGTCAAAAAGTTGCGACGGCGCGGGATGATGAGCGCATCGCTCGATGTTTGGACGTAACCGAACTTCTTCTCGAGCTGGCGCATGAACCGGCCTGCCTGCGCAGGTGACCAGTCCCACTCCAACTGACTCGTCACCGCTTCGACCGACTCTTTCTCCATACGTTCGAGTAGCTGTTTCGCCAAGTCGCGCTCCACGTGGCGCAGCCATTCAAGTCGCGTCAAATTCCCGCGACCGCGTCCGCTCGTATACGTGAGCCATCCTTCCTCTTTCCATCGTGCCAAATGGCGCTTCGTCTGTTTCGGGCTTAAATGGATGGCTTCCGCCATATCAGAAATCGTGTAAGCCCCGTCCCGACATTCTTTCCACAATCGAAATAAATATGCATCCACGTCACATTCCCCCCTTAAAAGTGGACATCACTTCCCCATGTCGTCCATTTTTTAAATCCATTGTCTTGTTTATCATACAGGTACAGAATGGAAGGTGACAATATGAAATGGAAAGATATACCTAAACCCATAAAAGTTCGACTCGTGACATCATTTTTCAACCGTTCGGTCTCATTCGCCATCATGCCGTTCATGGCACTCCTCTTTGTCAAAGCGTTCAATGAATGGATTGCAGGCATCTTCTTAGTCTCGCTCGTCTGTCTCGGATACGTCATCGGGTTAATCGGGGGATACCTCGCCGATAAATTTTCACGGAAGCGACTTCTTGTGTTGACGGCTAGCCTCACAGCATCCATGTTTCTCGTCATGACGCTCAGTCTCCAGTTCGACCAGATGATTATCTTCATGATTGCTTATACAATCTTCACGGTCACAAATAACCTCGGTCGGCCGGCGATGAGCGCGATCATCATCGATGCGACGACGCCGGAGAACCGAAAAGCCGTATACGCGCTCGATTACTGGTTGATCAACTTATCGATCACGATTGGGACGGCGCTCGGGGGCTGGCTCTATGTCAGCAATCAGCTGTTACTGTTTTGGATTTTGACGTTCACATCGAGCATGTTGCCGATTGCGTACGCTATTTTCCTTGAAGACACGAAACGGACGTGGACCTCACAAAAGCTCAAGCTCGTCTTCGTCGACGTGTTCCAAAGCTATCAAATCGCCTGGCGTGACCGCCCGTTCGTCAAAGTCGTCTTCGGCTCGATGTGTATTCTCGCTGCCGAGTTCTCCATGGGCAGTTATGTCGCGGTAAGGCTCGCCGATTCATTCGAACCACTCTCGTTTGAAACATGGACGATCAACGGGGTACGGATGATGAGTCTCATCCAAATTGAGAACACGCTCATCGTCGTCGCGTTGACCTTCTTCATTCAACGTCTCGCTTCACGCTTCTCGAACAAGTACACACTTCTCGGCGGGCTCGCGTTGTACACGATCGGCTACGCGGTCATCACGAGTGCGAACTCGATGTTGCTTCTACTCGGCTTCATGCTCATCGCCACGTTCGGGGAATTGTTGTACTCTCCGGTGTTAAATACGGAGAAGGCGAACATGATGCCAGAAGACCGACGTGGTGCGTACTCAGCATTTGCCGGAACGTCGTTCGCCGGTGCCGACTTCTTATCACGTTCGACGATTTTGATCGGATCGCTTCTCACACCGTTCATGATGAGCGTCTATATCGGACTGTTGGTCAGCTTCGGCTGCTTCCTCGTCTATAGCGGTATCTATGTAAAAGAAAAGCTCGTCCTACGACGAGCGGCTTCTTAAATCAAAACCATCCTTTCTCATGCGAAGGGATGGGTTTTAATCGAGCTGTTCTTGGTGCATGGCATAAATCAATGTCAACGCCCGGATGCAGAAGATTGTCGAGAAGCCGTAAATGCTCAGCTCGAGCAATGAAATAGAAGGTTCTTGTAAACCGAGCGAGACGGCATAGCCTACGAAGCAAAGCAAGATGACGAGTGTGATTGTCCACTCGTTCGACCGCTGCTTCATCTTTTCGGCTAGCGCCTTGTCTTCTTTCTCAACGCGTTCTCGTTGCCAAAAGTAAAAGAACAAGGCATACATCGCAAATGAGATTCTCGGAACGTCACCTAAAAGTAAATCAAAGATGATCAGACCTAAAAATAGATATGTCCCCAACTGATAGCCACTCTGCATATGAAGACGCGAACGAAGTGGTCCATTTGCCCCCCACTTCATAACCCGATCACAGCCACAGTCAACCCACCGTAGACGAATCCGAGTACGATGGCACTGATGGCCATTCGTTTATATTGTGGATACTGATACAGTGCAATCGCCCCACCGACGACGTGAACAAACGCGACGATGAACGTCAAAATCGGAAAAAGCATAGCAAACCTCTTTTCTTTTTAGGAAATCATGGAAACAAATCCATTTTCCGATATACTAGAGTCCGAACTTATTATAACAATTATGGATAGGGAGTTGAAATCCGATGAATGTGTCACGCATGGATTTGACGACGGAAGAAATGCAGCTCGTCAACAGCGAAGTCGAGAAGCGCAAGCGCAGCTTACTCGTCGCGTACTTACTTTGGTTTTTCCTCGGTGCACTCGGTGCACATCGCTTTTATTTCAAAAAGATTGGGTCAGGAATTGCGATGGTCCTCCTCGTCGTCTTGACGCTCGGTTTCGGTGCCATCATCACAGGAATCTGGGCACTCGTCGATGCGTTCCTCATGCCAGGTTGGCAACAGCGCGAAGTCGAACAAATCGAACGTGAGACGATCGAGCTACTGCAAACACGCTCTGACCGCTACACAGGGTTCTAATCAAAAAACGATCGAGGCTACTCGCCCCGATCGTTTTTCACTGTTCTTTTAAGTAGAATGCGAAGTCCCGTGTCTTCCGTTCTTTCACCGCATAATGAATCCATAGCCACGCTAACCCTTCTAGTTCACGGGCAAGCTTCAACCCATGGAGCGGATGCGTATCGAAACCGATCTTGTTCGATAGCTCGACGACAAGTCGCACCGCTTCTTCATCATCTCCTGCGACGAACATGACAGAACCATCCGGATTACCTAAGTTCTCGACGCCCGTCTGGTTGAACGCTTTGACGACTTTCGTATCGGGAACGAGTCGCTGCAAATACTCCGCACCCGACACCCCGTCCGGTCGCTCAACTTCGTTAAACTCGATGGCGATTGGATTCGTCACATCAATTAACACTTTCCCATTCAGTCCATCAAGTGTCGGCAGCAGGTCGACCGCTGCCGCAAACGGCGTACAAAGGAGGAGCACATCGCTTGCTGAGGCGACTTCTTGTAACGTCAACGTCCCTTCCCGCTCCGTCCGTGTCCCGTACAGCACCTCATAACCGGCCTGTTCGAATTGCTCCCCAAGCGTGCGCCCGACTTTCCCGGCACCTAAGATTCCGAGTTTCATATCTCACAACTCCTCGTCTGTCCGTGTGACCGTTCCTCCATACTCTTCTGCAAGCCCGTCTAAAATCGATGGGTCGAATTCTTCCCCGATAGCCATGACACCTGTCTGACCGGGTTCGATGTTACCGACCGTCCGTTTAAATGTATCTTGAATGCCTTGCATATGCTTCACGTCTTTCGTGCCGCCGATGAGACCACCTGTGAGTGTCCCGAACAAAATTCCGAACGGTCCACCGAGGATTCCGACCGCCATCCCGATGAGCGCACCTTTCGTCGACTTGTTGACGGGTGCAAGCTGCGCCGCATCCTCAAACGAGAACGCCCCGTTTTCTTCACGCTTGATGACGACCAATTGTTCAAAACCGACGAGCCCATCCGAATGGTACTTTTTCAGCTTACTGAACGCCTGATACGAGATCGCCTCTTCTGGAAAGGTGAACGTGACGATGTGATACGGTTGTTTTTCCTTTTTAGCCATGAAACATTCCTCCTTTAAGGTAGAAAACATGACGCGCACTTACCCTATCCTTTTTCCCCGAGTAACTTGTAAATAATCTACATTAACAAATCAATCGGTGAGGATGTTTTATGTACTTATTATGGTAAAATTTACATATCAACTCAAAAGGAGCTTTGCTATGCAACGTACACTTCGTAAGTCCGCGACGGACCGCTCTCTGTCTGGAGTATGCGGTGGGATTGCTGAATACGTGAACATCTCTTCACTCGGTATTCGGCTACTATTCGTTTTTTTGCCGGCTAACTTTCTCATCTACATCCTTCTTGCCAATTTGATGAAAGATGAACCACGCTATCTATAAGAAAACGCGAAAGCCGTTAGCTTCCGCGTTTTTCTATTAAGCATTCACTTTGTCTTTCATCGCTTCAAGCGCTCCGCTGTTCAAGAAGTGCCATGGTTTGTTGTAGTGAGGTTGGAAGAAGAAGTCGACGTATGCGAGCTCTTCAATCGTCATCTCGTTTTGGATCGCAAGAGAGAGCGTGTTGACCGCTTGTGTCAAATCCGCTTTTGATAACACTTGTCCACCGACAATGCGATGTGTTCCTGTCTCATAGACGAGTTTGAATTCGACTTTCTCTGCGGTCGGCATGAACTCCGGACGATATGCATCCTCAATGACGACACTTTCTACGTCGAGTCCGAAAAGGGATGCCGCTTCTTCCGTCAAACCAGACGACGCAATGTTCCAGTCATAAAGTCGAAGTCCTGACGTTCCTTGCGTCCCTTGGTAGCGAACGCGTGGTTGCATCATGTTTTCCGCGACGAGCGTTCCCATACGGACAGCATTCGTTGCAAGCGGGATATAGGCATGTGTGCGTGCCGGGTTGTAGTAGACGGCACAGCTGTCACCTGCCGCAAAGATGTCCGAGTTGCTCGTGCGCATGTATTCATCGACGATGATGGCACCGTTCCCGAGCATATCGACCTGTCCTTCTAAGAGTCCTGTGTTCGGACGGAATCCGACGCAGAGGATCACGAGATCCGCCTCGAATTCACCTTTGTCCGTCACGACATGTGTGACATTTCCATCTGTACCACGGAACGCTTCGACCGTCTGACCGAGTTCGAGGTCGATTCCGCGACTGGTCATGTCTGCTTCTAATGGATCCGTGAACGACTTATCGAGATATTTGTTCAAGATGCGGTCGGCACTATCGATGAACGTAACATGCTTCCCGTATGTTTCGAACGCCTCGACGAGTTCGACTCCGATATAACCCGCCCCGATGACAGCAATCTTCGTCGCATCTGTCGCGCGCTCGATGATGCGTTGTGCGTGCGCATAGTTTTTACAGAGTTCGATTCCATTCATTTCGATTCCTGGGAGCGTTGGGACGATTGGCCATGAACCCGTCGTGACGATCAAGCGGTCATACGTGTCGTGCACGTCTTCCCCCGTCTCGAGATTCTTGGCGTGGACCGTCTTCGCTTCGGCGTCAATCGACAAGACATCATGTTTCATGCGCATAGTCGCTCCGAGTTCTTCAAGCTCGCGTGGAGAGGAGTAGAACAATTCTTCCGCACGTTGGACGACCCCACCGACGTGGAGCGCAATCCCACACGAGAGGAAGCTGACGTTGTCGTTCCGCTCGTAAACGGTGATGTCGAGATTGTCGTGCTTGGCGAGTAAACCTTTGACTGCTGCTGTTCCTGCGTGTGTACATCCGATGACTGCGATTTTCATATGAGTCGTCTCTCCTTTTATGTTAGACAGTACGTTTCATTTTTATATTGTGATAAATATCACATTTATTTCTTGATCTTAGTGTACTATTTCACAATGTAAGGTTCAACGACTATGCTCACTATTTCACGTATAAGTGTCTAAAGTTTGAACAGAAAAAATCCGCTCATTCTCATGACCGGACTCGTCGCTTTTTCAATAGATGATAGCTTATGAGAAATAGATGCACAATCAAACCGAAGACGTTCATAGCAAGCCCGACGACCGCCCACCACAATGCTCCCCAGCCGTACCCAAACGTCAGACTGCCAATTAGTAGCATATAGCCACTTACGGCCAATACTATATTTAAGATGAATGGAAAAGGCCTTTGTTTTTTCGTTCGGATCATTTGATACGTTGAAATGATGACTCCCAGTGTGAGTCCAAACAGCAATACGAGCAAAATGGTGATGTCATTCATCCTTTACCTCCATAACTTGATTGGAAAGACGCTTTCAAGATTGTCCCTCACGTCTACTTTTCAGCCTCTGATAAATGACAATGCCAACGTGAAGAATCATACCAAGTACGTACAAGATCAACCCTAATGCAAGCCAACCGAGTGCATCCCAACCACGTACGATTGTCATTCCGACAAGAAACAAGATATAGCCAGTTACGAGTAGCAACGACGAGACGATGAATTGACGTCGCAATCGAGATTTGATAGAGAAAAATAAGAAAAGCAGTAGGATGGTTGTCATCGTGCCTAATACTATAAGGTCTTCTCCGCTATACTCCCGAATCATCGTGCATCCTCCCTCATATATGTGACTCATTTTATTGTAGCACATGAAATGGAAATTTATCTCAATCACTCACATTCTATCAATACGTCACGACAAAAAAAGCATCATCCCATTTACGGAACGATGCTCATTTCTCATTCATCTGTTTCATTAAATCCATCTGTTCTTGCACCATCGCTTCTTTCTCCCGGCGCAACACCCCTTTGTAGGCGACGCGTGAAATCGATAAACTGATTTCATATAGGAAGAAGAGTGGCAATGACACCATAAGGTGCGACGTCAAATCCGGTGGTGTGATGAATGCCGCGACTACGAATAGCGCGAAGTACGCATACTTACGAATCTTCGATAAGAAGTATGGTGTCACGACACCAATCCGTGTCAAGAACATCGTCACGACCGGCAATTGGAACAATAGACCGAACGGGATCGTCAGTTGCAACAAGAACGTGAAGTAATTGTTCGCCCCGATGATTTGTTCGAGTCCGAGGTCTTGCCCGAGGTCCGTCGAGATATCGAGGACGAGCGGGAATAACCAGTAGTAGGCGAACGCAAGGCCGATCAAGAACAATCCGAAGATGATCGGGATATAGGCAAGGGTACCTTTCCGTTCATTCGGATGCAGACCGGGTGCGACAAACGCCCACACTTGATACAGTAAGAATGGGCTCGCCGCAATCAGGCCGATGATGAGCGCCAAGTTCAAGTAAATCATGAGCGGGTCCGCGACCCCAAAGGCGTTCAGTTCGAGCCCGCGTTCGACGAGATCTTCTTGCAAGTACGCGAGTACATATTTGACACTCGGCAAAGCCATCAAAAAGAAGGCAAAGACGACAAATGCAGATAGCATCAGTCGTCTCCGCAGCTCTGTCAAGTGATCGGTGAGTTCCCGCTCTTGATCAGGTTGATGATTCATGGCTTACTGCTCTTTCTTTTCGATAGCTTTCTTGTCGTTCTCGTCGTGCTCGTTCATCATGCCGTTCGTTGCATTTTTGAACTCACGAAGCGTTTGTCCGGCCGCGCGACCAAACTCCGGTAATTTCTTCGGTCCGAAGATGATGAGCGCGATGATGGCGATGATGAATAGACTCGCCCCACCCGGAATCCCGACGACGAGTGATGATGCTAGTAATTCCATTATTGATGGACCCCCTCAGCGGTTGGATAGTGTTGCATAAAGTAAATGAGTGACTGCAGCTCAATCGACAAATCGATGTGATGGACGCGAACCGTGTCCGGTACGGTAAGTCGTGCCGGTGTGAAGTTCAAGATGCCCTTGATACCGAAACGGACCAAGTCGTCTGCGACGGACTGTGCATAGGCAGAAGGTACCGTCAAAATGGCGACGTCAATCTTGTTTTGCTTCATAATTTTTTCCATCTCATCGACGTGATGAATTGGGACGCCTGACATCGTCGTGCCGACTTTTGTCTCGTCTGCGTCGAACCCGACGACGATATGTGTGTTATTGTTTTTAAGGAAGTTATAGTTGACGAATGCCGTCCCAAGGTGACCGACCCCGACCAAGGCGACATTCGTAATCTCGTCCTGATTCAGTGTCTTTCGGAAAAAGTCTAACAGATACTGCACGTTATAGCCATATCCCTTTTTACCAAGCGCACCGAAGTACGAGAAATCACGGCGAATCGTAGCCGAATCGACCTTGACCGCCTCACTCAGTTCTGCTGAAGAGACACGCTGTTTACCTGACGCGTGCAGGCTTTGAATAAATCGATAGTATAGTGGCAACCGTTTGGCTGTCGCTTGTGGAATCTTTGGTTCGTTTTGACTCAACGGAAAGAGCCTCCTTTTTACGACACGTTACAAACGAATCTGAATTTCATACACCTTGATTGTAAACGAATTCACATGACCACTCAACGAATATACCTAAAATCGCTGAAAAATACAGTATACTAAATAGAGAGAAAGGGGTTTTTTCACTTGATCCTACTGCAAGTCAATAACTTATCCAAATCCTTCGGCGTCGAGCCGATTTTAGAAAACGTCAAACTCGAAATCCAAGAAGGCGAACGCGTCGCCCTCGTCGGCCGAAACGGGGCTGGGAAGTCAACGCTTTTGAAAGTCATCGCCGGTGAATACAACTATGACTCCGGGGACATCATGAAGCCAAAAGACGTCACCATCGGCTATCTCGCCCAAGACTCAGGGCTCGAATCCGACGAGACGATCTGGAACGAGATGCTCACCGTCTTCACGGACTTGATCGAGCAAGAGAAGACGCTCCGTCGCATGGAGGCCGACATGGGATCCGAACGGATTCTAAACGACGCCGCTGCGTACGAACGCCTCCTCTCCTCTTACGATGAAGAACAGCACACATTCAAAGAGCGCGGCGGTTACCAGTATGAAGCGACGATCCGCTCGGTCCTTCACGGAATGCGCTTCTATCCGGACGACTTCGAACGTCGGATCGACACGCTCTCCGGGGGACAACGGACGCGTCTCGCCTTGGCGAAGATGCTCCTTCAAAGTCCCGACCTGCTCATCTTGGACGAGCCGACGAACCATTTGGACATCGAGACGCTCGCCTGGCTAGAGAAGTACTTGAGCGGCTATAAAGGTGCCGTCCTCATCGTCTCCCACGACCGCTACTTCCTCGACCGCGTCGTCTCGGTTGTCTATGAGCTGTCACGTCATCGGAGCCGCCGCTTCGTCGGGAACTACACGAAGTATCTCGAACAAAAGGCCGCTCTCTACGAACAAGAGAAGAAGCAGTTTGAGTCGCAACAAGAAGAGATTGCCAAGATGCAGGACTTCATTCAGCGAAACATCGCCCGGGCGACGACGACGAAACGGGCGCAAAGCGTACGGAAGCGTCTGGAGAAAGTCGATCGTCTCGATGCTCCGGACGGTGACGAACGCAGTGCGGTCCTCTCGTTCTCCATCAAACGACAGAGCGGAAACGATGTGTTGAGCGCGAGTGACCTCGCCATCGGGTATGAAGAACCGATTGCCCAAAATCTCCGTTTCCAGCTACAGCGCGGGGAATCCGTCGCTCTCGTCGGTCCGAACGGGGTCGGGAAGTCGACACTTCTCAAAGTGTTGACGAAACAACAAGCCGCCCTTACCGGTGATATCCGCTACGGGACCGGCGTCGAGATCGGCTACTACGATCAGGAGCAGCAGAACTTGTCGGACGCGAACCGTGTCATCGACGAGATTTGGAACGACTGGCCGCTCATGCGCGAGCAAGAAGTGCGGAGTCTTCTCGGACAGTTCCTCTTCAGCGGCGATGATGTCATGAAGCGTGTCCATGAATTATCAGGCGGCGAACGCGCACGTCTCACGTTGGCCAAGCTGAAGCTCGAGCAACCGAACCTCCTCATCCTGGACGAGCCGACGAACCACTTGGACCTCGACTCGAAAATGATTTTAGAGAACGCCCTTCTCGACTATCCAGGTACGATTCTCTTCGTCTCGCACGACCGCTACTTCATCGATCGTCTCGCGACGCGTGTGTTAGAAATCACGCCGAACGGCATCGACGAGTATCTCGGTGACTATTCGTACTACGTCGAGAAGAAAGAAGAACTCGAAGAACTCGCGCGACTCGCCCGTGAAGAGACGAAGCAGGTCGTCGTGAAAAAACAGCGTGCCGATAAAGAACAACAACGAGAAGAGCGCCGCATCAAACAGCGCATCGAAGAGATTGAGCTGGCAATCGAGCAACATGAAAATCGCCTCGACGAGATTGAACAGTTGCTTTGTGAGCCGGACGTCTTCAACGACTTCGCCCGTGCCCAGGAGTTGTCGACCGAATCGGACGCAGCGAAAGAATCCATCACCGCACTTTATGCGGAATGGGAGGAACTCCATACATGATGCGTACACGTGCCATGCGAATCGAGTTCATTCAAGCGTTTCTCACGGGACTGGCCTATATCGTACCAACCGGGACTGAGTTCGTATCTGAACTCATCCGCGGGGAGCCAACGATCGTCCCGTCTATTCTCTTTTACTTTTTACCGGTCGTGATCGGCTTCATCATTCAGACGTGGCCAGGGATTCTACTCAGCCTTTTCAGTGGTCTGCTCATGAGCACACTCTTCATCCGTATCGTCGTCTGGCCGGTTGATGTGACCGTTCATACGTTCTATGCGCCGGGATCCGTGTGGGCCCACTTCTATGAAGAGACGCTCTTCATGTGGATCCTCGCCCTTCTCGTCTTCATCGTGAGCCGTATCAATACGTGGCATCGGGAGAATTATCGACAACCGAAAGCGTAAACAGTCCGTCCTCTTTTTTGAAGGGGACGGTTTTTTCATTTATGTATAAATTTATTTATAGATAAGGTGATTTTTCTTAATTTGTTTTTCGTTAGAGTGCGCGTTATTCTAGTCACGTACCGAAACAACGGATGATTTCTTAGGAGGAATGACAGATGAGTAAACATGTATTAATGGTCGTGACGAACGCAAAAGAAATGAAGGACGGTCACACGACTGGACTTTGGTTGTCCGAGTTTGGTGAGGCATACGTCGAGTTCAAACAACAAGGATATGACATCACGGTCGCTAGCCCGAACGGTGGTCAATCTCCAATCGACGCACGCAGTTTAGAAGGAGAAGTACCGGCTGACATTCAAGCGACGTCTCCCCTTCTCGAAGATACAATCGATTTGAAGACGATCACAAACTTCGATCAATTCGATGCCATCTTCATGCCAGGTGGTCACGGAACGATGTTCGACCTTCCACAAAGCGACGCGTTGAATGTTGCGATTCGTTCACTATTTGAAGCAGGCAAAACGGTTGCTGCCGTCTGCCACGGTCCCGCTGGTCTTGTCGGTGCGACATTGTCTGACGGCACACCACTCGTGAACGGTAAAACGATTGCGACGTTCACGGATGAAGAAGAACGTGCGACAGGTCTTGATATCTACATGCCGTTCCTACTTGAAACGCGTCTTCGCGAACTCGGTGCGAACATCGTGCTCGCAGACAACTTCACAGAAAACGTTCAAGTCGATGGAAACTTGGTAACAGGCCAAAATCCACAATCGACCGTTGCTGTCGCAAAAGCCGTCATCAACACGTTAAACTAATCAATTCTTTCTCGTTGCCAATCGATGAAAGAGGACGACCCGCCTGTTCTCGAACAGGCGGGTTTTATAGATGAGGAGGAATGAAGATGATTACCATCTTAGCTCAGATTCAAGCGAAGCCCGGTCTCGGGTCCGCGCTTGAGACACACTTACGCCAAGTCGTCACCCCATCACGCGCGGAGGCAGGTTGTGTTTTCTATACGTTACACCGTGTCGAAGGCAACGCGGACGCGTTCGTCTTTTACGAAAAGTGGACCGACAAGGCGGCACTCGATGCGCATATCGCCTCACCCCACTATCAAACGTATCGCAAAGAAGCAGAGGCACTTCTCGCTAGTCGGGACGTTCAATACTTAGAAGAAATCAAGGAGGTTTATTAACCAATGGAACGTTTTCAATATCACAACCCGACCAAACTTTTATTCGGAAAAGGACAACTTGAATCACTCCGCACCGAAATTCCACGATACGGGGACCGCGTCCTTCTCTTATACGGTGGAGGGAGCATCAAAGCGAACGGGCTTTATGAGGAAGTAACCGCTCTATTAGCTGACATGAACGTAACCGTCGTCGAACTTTCTGGTGTCGAACCAAATCCACGTCTAACGACAGTTCAAACAGGGATCGACTTAGTCCATGAACATCAAATCGACCTCATCCTAGCTGTCGGTGGAGGTAGCGTCATCGACTGTGCGAAAGGAATCGCAGCCGGTGTAAAATATGACGGGAATCCGTGGGATATCGTGACACGACAAGTCCCCGTCACAGATGCATTACCGATTGGGACAGTCTTAACATTGGCGGCAACAGGATCGGAAATGAACGGTGGAGCCGTCATCACGAACTGGGAGGCGCAAGATAAGCGCTCGTTCGGCTCGCCCCTCACTTACCCAAAATTCAGCGTACTCGACCCGACCTATACGTTGAGTGTACCGGCGAACCAAACCGTATATGGAATCGTCGATATCATGTCGCACGTCTTCGAACAATATTTCCACGCTTCAGAGAACGCCCTACTCCAAGAACGGTTCGGGGAATCGATTTTACGGACCATGATGGAAACGGCACCTCGCCTCGTTGAAAACTTGAATGATTTTGACGCACGGGAAACGATGTTGTTGAACGGAACATTTGCCTTAAACGGGACCTTATCGATGGGTGTGAAGACGGACTGGGCGACTCATATGATTGAACACGCGGTCTCTGCCGTCTACGATATCCCACACGGTGGCGGACTTGCGATTCTCTTCCCGGAATGGCTTCGCTATGTCGGAAAGAGACGTCCTGAACGCATCATTCAACTCGGTGAACGCGTCTTCGGCATTGACATGAACGACAAATCGGATGACGTGCTCGTCGAAGAGACTGTTCAGGCGTTACAAGACTTTTGGACATCGATCGGTGCACCGTCACGTCTCAGTGATTATGAAATTGACGCCACGCATCTCGAATTGATGGCAGAACGGGCGATGGTCGCCGAACAAATTGGCCAATACGTCCCGCTCCGTCAACAAGACGTAGCGACAATCCTAAAAAATGCATTATAAAAAGTAGGGCCCACGTGGGTCCTACTTCATTTTGCATCCTGCAACGCTTGGATGACTTGGTTGATGACGGGGTCATGCTTCGACTCGGTCCGATGCGCGAGATAAATGACGTTCGTCGCAAAACGCTCCGGTGCTACGATTTGAACGCTTCCTCGCTCGAGTGCGTGTCGAATCAAATAGTTCGGTAAGATACTAATCCCACACTTCGATTCGATTGCCGCAAGGATCGCGTCGACGTTTGGTAAGATCATCTCCGGACGGATGTCTGGACGTTCCCCGAACTGTGTCTGATAGTAACGACGGATGATGGGAAGCTCCAGTCCATAACTGATCCACGGCTGACGATCCATCCAATCTTTTAACTCATCGGTTGGGATTTCCCAATCGTTCGGCGCCACTAACAAAAACGATTCGTCGGCAATCGGGACGTATTGGATACCAGGCTCCTCCATCCGCTTCGTCGCGATGACAAAGTCGAGCTCCCCGTCTGCTAAGCGTTTGATTAAATCTGCTGTCATCCCGAAATCTGCGATGTACTGTGCAGCATCAAGCGGCAAAGCGGGTATAATCTCATGTGTGACGAACTCGGTCGGTCCACCGAACTTGAGGACGGGACGCGGTTGCTCCCCTGAGACATATTTCATCTCAAGCGATAGTTCTTCAAGACGGTCGATCAAGCCGACCACTTGCGTGTATAGTTCCTTCCCCGCATCCGTCGGAATCATCTGACGTGGTGCTCGTGTGAAGAGGGACGTTTCGAGTTCTGCTTCGAGTGCGGCGATATGTTGGCTGACAGCCGGTTGGGTCAAAAAGCGAACACGCGCCGCTGCCGACACGGAACGTTGCTGGTACACGTGGATAAAACTGCGATACCATTCAAAATCAATCATCTGTGTAAACTCCTTTTGTATTCGTTACCTTCAGTATAAAAGGCAGTAAATCATAAGACAAATAACGTTTAAATCATCAATCGATAAATAAATTTATAAGGAGTGGATGTTAGATGAAAGCTTTATTACTACATGAACCGAACACGTGGCAGACGATGCAAATCGAGGAGGTCGATACACCGACGCTTCGTTCCGGTGAGGTATTGATTGAGGGAGAATATGCAGGGCTCAACCCCGTTGACTACAAAACGGCTACCAATGGCAAACCCGAATGGTCATACCCTCACGTCCTTGGGCTCGATGTCGCGGGTACGATTGCCGCTGTCGCGGATGACGTGACGAACGTACAGATCGGTGACCGTGTCCTCTACCACAGCAACTGGAATGAATGGGGTGGCTTCGCCGAGTTCACACGTGCCAAGGCGCACATGGTCGTCCCGATTCCAGAATCGATTTCGTTCGCTGATGCAGTCGCTTTACCGACAGCTGGATTCACAGCGTACCAAGCCATTTTTGAAAAACTTCCGATGAATGCGATCGATACGATCCTCATTCACGCGGGTGCCGGTGGTGTCGGTGGCTTTGCCATTCAGCTGGCGAAGTATCTTGGAAAACGTGTCATCACGACCGCTTCAGCGCGTAACCATGACTGGGTCAAACAGCTCGGAGCCGACGAGGCGATTGACTACAATACAGAAGACTGGCAACAACGGGTGATGGAACTGACGAGCGGTCATGGTGTCAATGCTGTCATCGATCCCGTCGGTCGTGAGACGGCGACCGCTTCCCTCCAAGTCATCGCCTACAACGGACACATCGCCCATATCGCAGGAGCCCCTGACATGAGTGTCATCAAACCGTTCACACGTGTCATCTCCTACCATGAGGTCGCACTTAATGCGATTCATCATCAACAAGACCGTGTGAGCGAAGCAAACATCGTCCGCATCGGTACGCACATGCTCGAACTGCTTGCAGCGGGTGAGATTCAACCGATGATTCAAGAGACAATTCCATTTGCGGATATCCCGAAGAAGTTGGTCGAACTCTCGGACCGACATGTCGTCGGGAAGATTGTTGCCAATTTGAAGGCATGAAAAAAGAGGTCAGCGTGTTTAATACGCTGGCCTCTCTTTATCTTAAAAGTATCGTAACGGTTGGAATCCTACCGTATGGAAATCGAGCTTCGTCCCGTCCTCAGCGATAAAGAAAACCGCCTCGTTCGTGTCGACATCACGTGTGAACACTTTATAGAACGTCATCGGCTTTTCGTCATTCGTCACATAGCGTGCTTCGTGTGTCGAGATGACTTGTGCGAACAGTTGCTGTTCGTCGAGCTCCTCGATCAAATCATCAAACTTCGCAGCCTCTTCTTCTGTTGCCTCGCGTCCACGCTCAATTTCATAGTAAGCATCGCTCGCTTTAGGCTGAACACCGAGATTGCGATCAACGACAATCACACGCTCTGGTTCTTGGTCGATGACACTCGTGTAACCATACAATGACTCGATGAGCGTATTCTCTCCGGTCACACGACCGATACCTTCTAATGACTCTTCTCCAGTCAACGACTTCACTCGTGTCTCTTCTGGCACAATTTCCTCTTGATAGGCGATATTGTAAGCGCGGATGATTTCTCGTACTTGTAAAAACGTCGCGACGACGAGTAGTACGATGAGTCCTCCAATGATGATGCGTTTCGTCATGTCTCTATTTCCCCCTAGACTGTCATGCTCTCTTCTAAGGATAACCCAGGAACCGCATTCATCGCTAGTGTATCGCGCTTCCCGCGCACATACGCGTGATGTGCCGCGACCCCAATCATGCCGGCATTGTCTCCACAAAGATCGAGTGGTGGGATGACAAGTTGAATCCCTTCAGCAGCAGTCGCTTCTTGAAGCGCTGCGCGAAGTCCACGGTTTGCCGCAACACCACCGGCAACAAGCAATTGCTTCGCTCCTTTTTCTTTCACGGCGCGAATCGCTTTCTCAACGAGCACTTCGACGACACTTGCTTGAAAACTCGCTGCCAAGTTTTCCGGGATGACCGTCTCCCCACGTTGCTCTGCATTGTGTACAGCGTTGATGACCGATGATTTCAATCCACTAAAACTGAAGTCGAAGCTACCCGGTTCAAGGCGAACGCGTGGGAAGTTGTACGTATCTTCTCCAATAGCTGCTAAACGGTCAATTGCCGGACCACCCGGATATGGGAGGCTGAGTGTGCGTGCGACTTTATCATACGCTTCACCCGCCGCGTCATCACGTGTCTCACCAATGACTTCAAAGACACCGTGTTCTGGCATATAGACGAGTTCTGTATGTCCACCCGAGACAACGAGACAGACGAGTGGGAACTCCATCTCTTCGACGAGTTCGTTCGCGTAAATGTGTCCCGCGATATGATGGACGCCGATGAGCGGTTTTTGATGGGCGAACGCCAATGCTTTGGCCGCACTGATGCCGACGAGAAGGGCACCGACGAGACCTGGTCCTTGTGTGACCGCGACCGCATCGACATCTTCCATCGTCACGCCTGCTTCGCTCAACGCATCGTCAATGACATACGTGATGCGCTCCACGTGATGACGAGACGCCACTTCAGGGACGACGCCACCAAATCGTTTATGACTCTCAATTTGAGAAGAGACGACGTTCGACAATAACGTCTTTCCGTCTTTGACGAGCGCAACAGACGTCTCGTCACAGCTCGACTCGATCGAGAGAATCAGTGATGTGTTCATTCTAAGTCACTTCCTAACTTCGCCCAATAAATATAGGCGTCTTCATTATTATCCTGATAGTAGCGTCTTCTTCGTCCCGCTTGCATAAATCCAAACTGTTCATACAGTTTTTGCGCCCCTACGTTCGACACGCGGACTTCTAACGTCAATCCGACAAGTTCTTTCGACTTGGCGAACGCGACGAGTTCCGTTAACAGTTGATTACCAATGCCTTGCCCACGAAATTCAGGTAAGACGGCAATGTTCGTGATATGTCCTTCATCGACGATTGTCCAAACGCCGACAAACCCGACGACCCGTTTGTCATGGACCGCGACAAAATAAATAGCCTGTTCATTCCGAAGCATCTCGTTCATGAACGCCTCTTTTGTCCACGGAATGGAGAACGACGCTTCTTCGACTTTTGTCACTTCCTCGACATCAAGCCACGTCATTCGACGAATTTTGACGTCAGCCATTGTTTTGACCCTCTAACCATTTCGCTTCCGCTTCGGCGAGTCGCAAATACTCTGGCTCAAACGCATGGACATCGCTCGTCTCATCACTGAAGACGATCAAATCGCTCGCACGGCCGTAACGATGTGCAGCCGGTGCTTCGACATATTCGTATTCACTCAACACGTCACGGAACGGTTCGACGTCTCCCACGACAAGGAAACGTCCTTGGATATTCAGTCGTAGCCAGTCGGCGACAGACGCATGTTGATCGTGCGTCTGTGCCTTGTTCTGTTGATAATATCCGATATAGGCGTTGCCACGGCGCGCGTCAATCAATGAGACGACAGGCAAGTCCGTATTTGGGGCTGCTGCCATGAGTTGAAGGGCAGACACGCCGATTAGTGGAATGTTTAACGTATAAGCAAGTGTCTTCGCCGTCGTCACTCCAATCCGAATTCCTGTGTACGACCCAGGACCTGTCGTAACAACGATGCGTTCGAGCATATTCGGAGTCCATTTCACAGCTGCCATGAGTTGTTCAATCATCGGCATGAGTGTGACCGCATGGTTTTTCGAGACCATGACCGTCGCTTCGGCTTGAATTTCTCCAGCCTCACTTAATGCGACAGATAAACGTGTCGTCGCCGTATCAATCATCAATTGCTTCATGCGAGCACCTCCTTGGCGATTTGAACGTAACGCTCACCCGTTGGAGCGAGTGTCAATTTCCGTTCTTCATCACTGACTCGTTCAATCGTAATCGCCAAGCGTTCTTCCGGAAGAGAAGACTCGATCAAGTTCGACCACTCTACGATGGCGACACCGTCACCGTTGATATATTCCTCAAGACCGATGTCATCCCCCGTATCCTCGAGTCGATAGACATCCATATGATAGAGCGGTAAGCGCCCTTTGTATTGTTTCATAATGGTGAAGGTCGGACTGTTGACGTTCCGTGTGACACCGAGTCCTTTTGCGAACCCTTGTGTGAACGTCGTCTTTCCGGCACCAAGGTCACCGTTTAACGTGATGACCGTTCCTGCTTCAACGAGCGTGGCCAAACGTTCTGCCACTGCCTGCGTCTCCGCCGCAGAATGCGTAATCAATGTATACATGAATGGTTCTCCTTTTATCACTTCTCATACGTACTCATTGTACACTTCATTTTAAGCAAAAAAAAACACGAAACGCTATCGTTTCGCTATCTCATTTAAAAATTGGTTGCGGGGGCTGGATTTGAACCAACGACCTTCGGGTTATGAGCCCGACGAGCTACCAGACTGCTCCACCCCGCGACGACATATGAAATTAAATAAAAATTGGTTGCGGGGGCCGGATTTGAACCGACGACCTTCGGGTTATGAGCCCGACGAGCTACCAGACTGCTCCACCCCGCGATGGTTTGAATTGTTTCGACATCCTCTATAATAAGTGAGACAGTTATAAAAAGCAACCTTTTTCTCAATGTTTTTTGAAAAATGGAATCGGGAACAGGTATAACAGCATAGAATTTAGAGAAAAGGGGCGCGACCGCCATGTCCAAATGGGGAAACCGATTCAAGAAATGGTTCTTTTCGGAGATCGAAGCCGACATCACGTTTGACCCGGCAGCACTCATTCCGAAGCAGGTAGTGACCGGGACCCTGCACGTATCCAACCCAACGACGACTGTCGTCCGGTTACAAGAACTGACACTCAACTTTTTGACGACATTTAAAGACATCACCATGGAAGGAAATGAATTCAATCGAGAAGCCGACATTCAAGAGATCCCGATTCCACTCACTGTCGTACTAGAACCTGGTGCGAAGGAAGACGTTCCGTTCTCATTCGAATTGACGATGTATGCCCCTTCGTCTGCTGGAGCCCCATACAGCGTAGAGGCGACGTTATGGGACAAGGATATGAAACGTGTCTGGTTCGACGTGATTGAACATATTGAAATCGAACCGATGCCTGAGCTGAAACGATTGCTCGACGCAACGGCTCATGCTGGACTTGAACCGATGTTTGTTCGGAACGTGATTGACCCGCTCGGAGAAGAGCGTCCTTATCCGTTCGTCGAAAAGTATGGGTTCAAGCCGGTCGGTGAGTGGGCCGATGAGTTTGAGGTCGTCAAATCATTTTGGCGTCTGCATGAAGATGGAATCGACCTCTACTACTGGCTCGACAACATCGAAACACAGCGAACGCTCGAGTCGATGGCGACTGACGTCGAATTGCGCCACCGCTCCCTCACCTGGGAACAACTCGAACGTGAGCAAGAACAGCTCGGTCTCGGTATTCAAGATACGCTACGCAGTCACCGCTCCTCGTGAGCGGTTTTTTCAATTTGAATCATATCCCCACTCGTATTAACGATGGTTCGGAAGTGATGGCGATACGGATGCATGAACAACTCATATTGAAGACGTCGCTCGTCATGCGAGGCGCGTAAGTCATCCATTTCCATTCCACGTTCTTGGATATCACGTTGTGAGCGTCGCTTGAACTCCGTCTCCCCGTCCGTATAAAGATATATCGATTGGTCAAAAGAAGAGAGTTCCAGAAATGCGACACTCATGCCCTCAATAATCGTAATCATTTTTTTCGGGTCAATCCACGTACGTTCTAAATATGAGACATCGATTGTGTAAAAGCCGATCCCCTCTCGAATCATACGAACATCACGCTCGAGTGAAAGCAGATGATGCGCAGCTGGATGACAAGCCGTCATCTTATAATGATGGGTTTTTCCATTCTGTTCATAGGTGAGAATCGTTTGTTTCCGTAACTGTGAATCGATGATGTATGGATCTGTGTGAAGCAGGTTTATATCACCGAGTCGTTCCCGTAATCTTTCGGCCAATGTCGATTTTCCTGCTGCCCCATGTCCAGAGATACCAATCAGCGTTCGTTGTCCTGTTTGCACATTTTGTACGATTTCATCGATGAGTCGTTCCATGATTCTCCCCCTTTGGTACACTTAGTATAGAAAGGAAGTGTATCTATCTCATGTCCACTTGTCCATTTTGTCACCCGACACTCGATCCACATCAAACCATTATTGCCGAGAATGACTCTTGTTACTTTCTCATGCATGACCACGAGCAAGATATCCTCGTCGGCTCGGGTGTAATTGTCCCGAAAGCACACCGCGCAACGACATTCGACTTAACGCCTTTAGAGTGGCAACATACATATGAATTACTTCATCAGGCCAAGGAATACCTTAATCAATCATTTCAACCTGACGGATACACACTAGGTTGGAACGTCGGCACGACATCAAACCAAACCGTGCCTCATGCCCATCTGCACGTCATTCCTCGTTACGAGGCAGGACCTCATGCAGGGAAAGGACTACGGCATTGGCTAAAACGACCGGAATGAACGAGCACTCCGAATTAGCTGACCTCATGTAGGTGAATCAAACGCTCGCGCCTACTTTGGATCACCTTTAACGATAGAACGCGTCATTCATCTTCCATCCGTTTCCGAAGTCTGATGGTTGATGTAGCGAAAATGATGAAAATCATCAATAATCCAAGACTGACCACTTTAAGTGTGGTCGATATAGGAGGGTTAAAGAAAAAAGGAATCGATAATACGAGTAAGGCACCTGTGATTCCCATTCCTCTAATGAGAAATGCGATTGATTTATTCATCCGTGCGTTTCTCCTTTCAAGTAAGAAAACGAATCTGCTATCATGAACCTCTTCAGTTTGTTCTCTTACGACAGACAGCTCATCGCGTTAGGATGAGCTGTCTTCTTTTTTCTTCAGTCTCTTCAAGTTTCTGTTCTAACTGTTCCACTTGTTTCGTCATACGAGCAATCAGCTGACTGATCTCCTTATCCAGTCCGTTCACTTGATCTAATGAATCATTGATTCGTCCATGCATCGTCCATTCTGAAAAAATATCATCCAAAAAGTAATCTGCGAACTGAATCAGTGAACCTCGATCGACATGTAATTCCTGTACAATTTCTTGGACGTCTGCCAATTCACGGGAGAAACGTTCCAATGCAGATTGTAATTCATGCATCGTCTGCTCGGATGCATCTAACGCATCATGTTTCATTGCCGTCGCAAACAACCCTCCTCCGAAGAACGTGTCATACGTCGACCAACCTTTGGCACTGTCTAAATGCTTTAGCGTCTTCGTAATTGTTGCTCGTGCTGCCTTACCCGCAACAATGGCTTCTCGATATTCGATGAAAAGTTCATTCGTCTTAGCTTGTTGATTGGTGAGATCATGTAGGTCTCGACGAACAACTGGATCTTTTGTGAGGTGGGCCTCTTTCGTTTCTAAGAAGGTCTCCCACTCTGTGTCTATGTCTTCATATCCTTCGAGCTGTTCTTTTAAACCCCGATGCTCGAGCGTCAATTCATCAATCATCTTCTCATGTTCGCGCAATTTCAGTTCAGCACGAGCAGCTTCTTCTACTTCCTTTATGCGTTGCTCATCAAACGTGCCTCGTAATTTACGCCACGTATTGACGAGCGAAAAACTTTCAAGATCGTAAACATCGCGCTGTTCTTTCGTAAATGTATTCAACAATTCTTTCCGTATCGCTTCATGTTCCTTTAGCTGTTTTTCAAGTGTCTTTTGTTTGCGGACAAGTCGATCACGTTCGGCGATACGTTGTTGTAGGTCTAATTGGAGTTGTTCAAGGTTTCCCATTATATTTCCCCTCTCTTTGTACTGATCAAGGTGTCAATTGAAACACCATTTATCTTCATACCTTTGATGTCACATCCTGTTAACGTCACATTCGTCAGGTCACATTGATTAAATGTAGCACCTCTCAGATTCGAATGATGTATTTGAATAGTACGTTCATCCTCTTGCATCGTTACAAAATTGAATTGTGAACCTGACAAATTCAAATCGCTGAACTTACTATCGCGGAAATTAATGTTCCGAAAACGACTTTGACTGAAGTTACAGTTACTCGCATCAAATAAAGAAATGTTACTGTTCGTCACTGCCAGATGACTCGCGTTTACCCCGTACGCCTGCCATCCTTCACATGACCGTTCTTCAAAGCAATGTGTACTCGGTTTTGCTTTTGTTCGTTTGACAAAACATACTTCATCATCCGACTCATACACGACTTGGAATCCTAACTGTTTATAAAAGCGAATATTTCTCTTTTGATGAGTTGATGTTTCTAGCTCCCAAATCCGTACATGTGGATACTCAGCTTCCACGTATTGAATCAATGCCTTACCGATTCCTTGCCCTTGAACATCAGGATGTACAAAAACACGATCGATTCGTGCATAGTCTTCCCCTGTCAACGTAAGCACAATGCCACCTACAAGTTTACCGTCTTGCTCCGTCACATAGGTTGTCAATGCTTCGATCAAATAGTGTGTCATGGGTTCATTGTCGTATCCAGGAGGCTCGACATTTAAATCTCTTACTGGTAACTGCAAGATGTCTGCCTCTTGTCGAAAGCTTGCAGTTGAAACTTCTGTAATCCTCGAAACATCCTTTAAAGTGGCTAATCGAATATACAAAACAATCCCCTCTTTCTCATACTTAGTACGGAAAAGAAGAGATAAAGTTTCAATGAAACAAAAAAACGACCGAGCGTATGCTCGGTCGTCCTGCGTTGTTGCCTGGCAACGTCCTATCCTCACAGGGGGAGATCCCCCAACTACTTTCGGCGCTGAGACGCTTAACTTCCGTGTTCGGCATGGGAAC
>NZ_JACSKM010000010.1:0-109799 GCF_018617615.1 Exiguobacterium sp. s189
CCGTGACATCAACGCGAGCATCAACCTATTGATGTTGGCCGACTGACAATCCTTCAGGGTGGGAACCACCCGACGAGCTTGGTAAACAACCGTGGCTAATAAGAGCACGGTCTTCCCAAGAAGCTCCCACTTCAATTTGCAAAGCAAATAAGTGGCGAGTAGTTCACTCATTCTCCTCTTTTTTCAACTTGCGTTGTCTAATACGCCACATCATCGACGTTATAAACGCCGCCCATCCACCGAGTACAAGGATATAAATTGCCAAGAAAAACACAAATTCTCCATAGTCTTCGAGCTTTTCAAATGGATTTTGAATAATCATCGGTTCGGATAATATACCGACCATCATCAATGGAATGAAGAAAAGTAAGAAACGTTTCCAAAAGTAGTGTTTGTATGGTTGTGAGAATGTCTGCTCCATAATCGTACCTCCTCAATTGAATTACACTTATTTACATATATGATAGCATGTTCTCAATTAATGTTGGATGATTGGTCTTTATTTTTTAGGCAATTTCAATTGAAAAGAGGGTGGCCAATTTGTTCAGCCACCCTTCAGTCAATTCATTCACTCGTTACAGCCAGTTCTCCAGTCCCGAACGTCGCACTAAAAGCACGGCACCAAATCACTACGGTGCTATATTCTGACAGATCGATATCTGCCGGAACTAAATAGTTTTGGTTTCCTGTATTCCCTTTAAGTGCTCCAAGTCGAATCCCTTCGGTCGTCTCTTGTCCGGGTTTCATCAAATAGACGAATAAATCAGGTCCGTTTGTCGTCTCGAACTCTTCAAATCGAAGATACGTCCCGTCTTCTGCCTCGACGGAGCGAATCGTGCCGGTTGTCTCATAATTTTTCTCCCCGTCCATGAACACACCCGCTACTTCGGTTTGACTCGGTTGTGCTTCCGGTGTCTTTTCCTCTGTCTCTTCTTCTGGAGCAGGCGTCTCAACAGCTGTCGGTGGTAATCCTTCATCGACTGTCTCTGTCAAGAAAAGCGGTGAGATGAGCCACCAGGCGACGGCGATCACGGCTATGCCGATCACACCGATGATGAGTTTCGTACTTGTATTCATGTATGAGTCCTCCTTTTCGGATGTATGAACCATTATTAGCCTTTTCCCGATTATTGGGCTTATAAAAAGACGCGAATGCTAACATTCGCGCCTGATGACCGTTATACGGTTTCGGTCCAGTTCTCCTCAATGAACTCGTCACGTCCCGAGATGGCCCGGTCTTCTTTATAGTGTTTTGGATTCTTTTTGTGGTAATCCTGGTGATACTCTTCCGCTTCGAAGAATGTCGTCGCCGGAGTGATTTTTGTGACAATCGGTGCGGTGAAACGACCACTTGCAGCTAACACATCGCGACTCGCCTCAGCCGCGATTCGTTGTTCCTCCGTGTGATAGAAGATGGCTGGGGCATACTGAGGCCCACGGTCTTGAAATTGACCACCGTCATCGGTCGGGTCGGTCTGAATCCAATATAGCTCGAGGAGACGCTCATATGAGAACAGAGATGGGTCATATGTGATTTGAACGACTTCTAAATGACCAGTCGTTCCCGTTTTGACTTCTTCATACGTCGGATTGTCGACCTCTCCGCCCATATAGCCGGATACGATTCCTTCAATCCCTGGTAGTTCTTCAAAAGGTGTTACCATGCACCAAAAACAGCCACCTGCAAATGTTGCTTTTTCCATCTTGTCGTTCCCTCCAAATCGTATTTCAACAAAAAAGCGCTCACGTCGGATGACATGAGCGCTCTCGTCATATCGTCCAAGGTTTCCCTTGCTGGTCGTAGCACCTTGCCTGTGGCAGGTTGCTGTGAAGTCATGGAGCCAGATCTCTCGTTCACTCTTGATATCGATATGTAGTTGGTGAGAGCATCATACCACCCTCAAAATACTTTCGTCAATGATTCGGTTTTCGCTTCAGCTGAAAAATCGTCAAGACGATGATGAATCCAATCAACCCGATTGAAATGAACGGACCATAGGGCACATTTTCTCCGTATAACTGCAAGAAAAATAGACCGAAGACAGCGAGTAGCACGAATATGTAGGAGCGTGTCATAGGAACCTCCTGTTTTTTCTTAAGTGTAACAAGAACACATCGACTTGGCGATACGAAAAGGAAATCAGGCATAGAGCACGAATAAAGTGGGAGAGATAAAGGAGGAATGTAGGATGGAACAAATCCAATTACATGAACTGACGATTGAACGTGCACATCGTGGATATAAAGAAGGACAATTCACGGTACGAGACATAACAGCGTATTATCTTAGAAGGATTGCTGCATATAATGAGCGACTTCATGCCGTCATCCAGGTGAATCCGGACGCCCTGTTCGAGGCAGAGGCGGCAGACCGGGCCTATAAAAAAGGAGTACGCAAACCACTCCTCGGCATCCCCGTCTTAATTAAGGACAATATCGAGACAGCCGGTCTGATGCGTACGACAGCAGGTGCCGCCGCCATGCGACATCATTTTGCAGGTCGAGATGCCGAGCTCGTGAAACGATTGCGAGCTGACGGGGCAATCATTCTCGGAAAAGCGAACCTGTCCGAGTGGGCGAACTTTTTAACGGAAGATATGCCGAATGGTTGGAGTGCTGTTGGCGGACAAACGAAGAACCCTTATGGCAACCAATTAGATGTCGGGGGATCGAGTTCTGGATCGGCTTCGGCGGTTGCGGCGAACTTGACACTACTTGCCGTTGGATCTGAGACGAGCGGCTCGATTGTACACCCGAGTGTGCATAATAGTATCGTCGGAATCAAGCCGACCGTCGGCTTGATCAGTCGTTCAGGAATCATTCCAATCTCACGTTCTCAGGATACGGCTGGACCGATGGCGCGTACCCTTCGTGATGCGGTCGTTGCCTTGCAGACCATGTGTGGTGAAGATTCGGCTGATCCTGCGACATGGGAAACTCCAGTCGGACCGCCTTATGTGACATGTCTCGATGTCCGTCAAGCGGTCGGGATGCGTGTCGGATTTATCAAGCCAACTATTTCAGACGAAGAAGTCGGTTTGTATGAACAGGCACTTCGATTGTTGCGTCAAGCCGAGGTTGAACTCGTCGAGATCACGTTACCGAAACACGATGCATTAGAACAGGCAGATATTTTGTTTGATGAATTCAAGCTTGGGATTGAGGCGTACCTTGCGAACACAACTGTGCCATTTAAGACGCTTTCCGACTTGATCGAATGGAACGCGGACCACCCCGAATCGATTCCGCACGGGCAGACCATCTTTGAACAGTCAGATGCACGTTCAGGGCGTCTCATCGAAGCTAGTTATCTCGACCGTCGGATTGATGATGTTCATTTCGCAAAAGTGGACGGAATGGATGAGCTATTAAAAGGGCAAAAACTGGACGCAATCGTCCTGCCACATGACATGAACTATGACATGGCTGCGAAAGCAGGACACCCGACAATCACGATCCCTTATAAACGAAAAGAGAGTGGGGCCCCGTTCGGTCTATCGTTCACGGGAACGAGCTTTGCGGAACGAGATTTGATTCGTGTCGCTTATGCGTTCGAACAGTTCATCACACGACCGACGCCTCCAGATTATTCGTAAGTTGCACCCGTCTCTGACGTCCGCTACAATGGTACGTATGCGGATTAGAGAAAGGACAGGTTAGAATGAAATCATCTATATACGGGTTGACGTTCGATCAGCTCACAAACGAGTGCACGGAAGCAGGATATGGTGCCTTCCACGCACGTCAAGTCTGGGACTCGCTCTACATCGATCGAGTCAAATCGATGGACGCGCTGAACGTCCGTGACGAAGTACGCGATTACTTAACTGAGAAATATGTCATCTCGACACAAGAACTGTTCGTCAAACAAGAAGCGGGCGATGGAACGGTCAAATTCTTACTTAAATTGCATGATGGTCACTATATCGAGACGGTGCTCATGCGTCATAAATATGGTCGCTCGGTCTGTGTGACGACACAGGTCGGTTGTAACATCGGCTGCAGCTTCTGTGCGAGCGGCTTGTTGAAAAAGACACGTGATTTGACGGCTGGTGAGGTCGTCGAGCAGATCATGACTGTCCAACATTTCCTCGATGGAGAAGGAGAAGGGGACCGTGTCAGTCATATCGTCGTTATGGGAATCGGTGAACCGTTTGACAACTTCGATAACTTGGTCGACTTCTTGCGCGTCGTCAAAGATGAGCGTGGTCTTGCAATCGCCCCACGTAAAATCAACGTGTCGACGAGTGGTCTTGCGGACAAGATCTATAAGTTTGCGGACCTCGACTTACGCATCAATTTGGCGCTATCTCTGCATGCGCCAAACGATGAATTACGTACACGCATCATGAAAATCAACCGGGCGTTCCCGCTTGATAAACTCATGCCGTCGATTCGCTATTACGTCGAGAAGACGAATAAGCGAATCACATTCGAGTATATCCTGCTCTCGAAAGTGAACGATTTACCAGAACACGCGGAAGAACTTGCGGACTTGATTGAAGACATCAAGGACAAGTCTTACATCAACTTGATTCCGTACAATCCGGTCAACGAGCATATTCAATATGAGCGAAGCACACCGGAAGATATCATGGCGTTTTATGATATCTTGAAAAAGCGTGGCGTCAATACGGGTGTCCGTCTCGAACATGGCACAGACATCGATGCAGCTTGCGGTCAGCTCCGCAGTAAGCATATGAACGTCGAAGGCGCGAAGTAATCAAATGGCCTCTCCGAATTTTTCGGGGAGGCCATTCGCTTATCGTTTTTGTCCGACATATTGAATCACAGCTGATTCGCCGTGATGCAGTGTTCCTTCTTCTCGCCATACGACATTCTCGTTTAAGACGAGAGGAATGAAATTGTCTTCGAGTTGGTGGAACATCTCTTCGGTGTATAGAAGTGAGAGGTCTTTTGGTCCACCTGTCCCGTATGCGAGTTGATGTGTAGAGTACACTTCAGTCAGGAATACGCCACCAGGTCGTAGTGTTTTTTGAATACCGGCGAGCACCTTTTCTCTGACATGTGGAGGAAAGTGGCCGAAGATGCAGATAACTAGGTCATACGTTTCTTGCGACCAGACCGCTTCATTCAAGTCAATCTGCTTCGTCTGAAGGGAGACGCTTCGTGAAGTCGCCAAGCGCTTCGCTTTTTCGAGTCCTACTTTCGAAGCGTCCCACATCTCGACGTCGAAGCCGAGCGTGGCGAGCCAGACTGCGTTTCGCCCTTCCCCCTCAGCGATGGCCAATACATGTTTTCCTTCAATTTGATGAGACGTGATCCATTCGCGTAAAAACTCGTTCGGCTCTGTTCCATACACATAAGCCTCCGAGCTAAATCGTTCATCCCATTTAGACAAGACATTCACTTCCTCTCTACTTTTCTTTCACTATAGCAAATCGAACGGACGACGGTGAAAATCCATCACGATTTTCTGAATTCATGCATAGTCGAGATGGGAGAAGGGAATAGATTTCTGAACTAATGGATAGAGTGGAGGCTAAGTAATGAAGAGAGTAGATGCGTCGTTATGGATTCGGGTACGAAATACGCTTGGTGAAGGTCCTTGTTGGGATGCTGAGTTAAAGCGTTTTTATTGGGTAGATATCGAAGGTCATACGTTATGGTGGTATGACGAGCGAGAAGACGAGATTTCTTCATTCGAGGTCGGAAAACAGGTCGGTTTTGTCATTCCAAAAGTGACAGACGGTGTCGTCCTTGGATTGAAAGATGGAATCTATGAATGGGATGAAATTAATCGAGACCTAAATAAGATTGTCGAGTTGGATGACCCTGATGGTCGATTACGTTTCAATGATGGGAAAGCTGATCCATATGGTCGTATTTTTGCAGGTACGCTCCATCTTGAGGATGAAGAAAACCAAGCGACATTGTATCGAGTCGATCGAGATGGAACGACAACATCACTCATGGATGAATTGACACTTTCGAACGGGTTGACATGGTCGCCTGACCATTCCGTTTTTTATCATATCGATACACCGACTGAAAAAATTCGGAAATATGATTTTGATTTGAAGTCAGGTACGTTATCAAATGGAAAGGTCGTCATCGATTTCGCGGACGAGGATGGCTTCCCGGATGGTATGACATCAGATACGGAAGGATGTTTATGGATTGCACATTATGCTGGTGGACGAGTGTCACGTTGGGACCCATCGACAGGTAAAAAATTATTGGAAGTGCATGTTCCTGCGCCGAATGTCACTTCATGCGCCTTTATCGGGGATGGGCTGAATCGATTAGCCATCACGACGGCTCGTGAAGGAATGGATGAGGAGGCGCTTGCCGAATATCCGGATGCGGGATCGGTATTTATTATCGACACAGAAGTGAAAGGGATGCCATTGTATCGTTTCGGTCGCTGAGGAGGAAATACGATGGTGAAACGACTGTTGGTTCGAGCAGGTATTGGGTTGGCAGTTGCTGCAGCAGTTAAGATGGGGATTCAAAAGATCCAAGAAAACCGAGCGCGTGAAGAAGATCATTCGTACCTCGACCCGAAGTGGGATGAGGTGCCGAGCGTCGATTCAGACAAAGATGAGGATGAAGTCGGATTGACTCAACTCGACTCGATTTATCGGGCTGAATGGCAGGCGAACGCTTATCCGCGCTCGGAAGCCGAAAGAAGGGCACTTGAAGAATAAATTCCCACATATTCAAAAACACGTCGTTGGACGTGTTTTTTTGTTGACAAAAAGATGTTCCCATTCCATTATATAAAGAGTAATCATTACGATTTAAATGGAGGATATATCATGAAACGAATTCCAATTACGGTACTCTCGGGGTATCTTGGTAGCGGCAAGACGACGCTGCTTAACCACATCTTACATAACCGGGATCACAAGAAATATGCCGTCATCGTGAACGATATGAGTGAACTGAATATCGATGAGAAGTTGATCGAGCAGGGAGGATTCTCCCGGACCGATGAAAAATTAGTCGAACTTTCGAACGGATGTATCTGTTGCACGCTTCGCGAAGATTTGTTGACAGCCGTCTATGAATTAACGAAAGATCGTGAGCTCGACGGCATCATCATCGAGTCTTCTGGTATCTCTGAGCCGATTCCTGTTGCGCAGACGTTCACGTATGCCGATGACGCGCTCGGAATCGATTTGACGAGCCGTGTCTATATCGATGCGATGGTCACGGTCGTTGATGCGTACCGCTTCTTCAAAGATTTCAATTCCGGTGAATCGCTTATGGAACGCCAACAAGCCGTCGATACAGGTGACGTACGTGAAGTCGTCGACCTTCTCGTCGACCAAGTCGAGTTTGCGGACATCATCGTATTGAACAAGGCGGACAGGGTATCTGAAGAAGAACTGCAGGAAATGAAGGGCTTACTGAAAACGCTCAATCCGAGTGCTAAGTTGTTGACGTCGACCTACTCGAATGTGGCGTTAGATGACCTGCTTGACGTCCGGTTGTTCAATTTTGACCAAGCGATGCGCGCTGCAGGTTGGATTCAAGAACTCGAGTCGGAAGAACATACGCCGGAAACGGAAGAGTATGGCATCAGCTCGTTCGTTTACCGTCGGCGTCGACCATTCCATCCTGAGCGTTTGATGAATTGGATGGAACATTACCCTGAAGAAATCGTTCGTGCCAAAGGTTTCTTGTGGATTGCGACACGAAACGACCTTGCTTGTCTGTTTTCACAAGCTGGGTATGCATCAACGCTCGAACATGCGGGGCGTTGGTTAGCGACACTTCCGGAGAGCGAACGAGAGGCTATGTTTGCAACCGAACCGGAACTGCGCGAAGACTACATCGAACCGTACGGAGACCGACAGAACGAATTGGTCCTCATCGGTCAACGAATGGACCGTGAGACGGTCGAGCGGTCACTTGACGCTTGCTTGTTGACGGATGAGGAGATGGAAGCATCGTGGGATTCGTTCCATGACCCGCTCCCTGGTACAGGTCAATTCGTCACATATTCAGATTGACCGTTTACAAAGCTTCGAAACATCGCTATACTGTGACTGCATAAGTAACCGCATATTAATGACTGCACTAGGGGTGCTTCGGCTGAGATGAGAGCATGGCTCCGATCCCTTATAACTCGATCCAGATAATACTGGCGTGAGGAAGTGCGGCACTTTCTCTATGCAAGTTTGTATAGATTTTGCTGCTGCATTCTCATGAATGCGGCTTTTTTTATGCAAACACATTTAGAGGGGGAAATAGAATGAATGAATCATGTGGTACGAGTCCGATTGTCGGGTTTCGATTCACACTAAGCCCGATGACAGACGATTTTGTCGGGACAATCAAAGGTGCACTAAAACGAACGGATCTGTCAGGTGTGTGGAGACATACGGATGATGTGTCTACGGTCATCCGTGGACAAGTCGAGCACGTGTTTGACGTCGCTCGAACGGTGTTGAGTCTTGCTTCGGAGGAAGGAAAGCACGTCTCGATGAGCGGAACGTTCTCTGTCGGTTGTCCGGGAGATTCGACGGGAGACGAGGCACTCGAGGCTCCGAGCGAACCATCAAACAGTGCATCAAGAGACCAGTATGTGTCTTCGCAGTTCGCACTCTATCCGATGGGTGCTGACAATTATATGGAGCTTATCTATGAGGAAATCGAGCAAGCAAAACAGGCTGGTGTCTATAACGAGTCGATGCATTATGCATCAGGCATCCACGGAAACTTAGATGACGTGTTCTCATACTACGAGGCGGCCTTTAAGCGGACGCGCGAAAAGAACCGACATGTTGTCATGACGGTGACGTTCAGCGTAAATAGTCCGTCACATGGAGGGCGACATGCTTAAATCGTGGAAATTGAAAGAAGTCGTCCTCGTCTCCGTATTATCTGTTGTCTTCGCGGTCGTCTATTTATTGTTCGTTCATATCGGTAACTTGTGGGCAGGGTTGATCGGTCCCATCGCCTACGAGTGGATCTTTGGCATCTGGTTTATCGTATCGATTATCTCGGCATACATCATTCGTAAACCGGGGGCAGCATTCATCTCAGAAGTGATGGCCGCAACGATTGAGATGTTGATTGGCAATGCCATTGGACCGCGCATCATCTTGGTCGGCATCGTACAAGGTTTAGGGGCAGAAGCCGTCTTTGCGATGACGGGCTATAGACGTTATGAGCTATGGGTTCTCATGCTGGCCGGATTTGGGTCGGCTGTCACGAGTTTCGTCTATACATATTTCATGAGTGGCTTCGCGATGTTAGAGCCAGGCTATGTGGCGACGATGTTCGGGCTGAGAGCCGTCAGTGGGATGGTCATCGCTGGAATCGGTGGGAAGTTGCTCAGTGACCTATTGCTGAAGACAGGATCACTTCGCGGTTATGCGATTTCACGAAGTGGGAACGTCCATGGTTGAGACAGAGTCACTTCATTTTCGATTCCCAGAGAGTTCTGAGGCGATTCTTAAGGATGTCACGGTATCGGTTCGGCAAGGTCGTACGATGTTATCTGGAGCGAGTGGGAGCGGGAAATCGACGCTTCTCGCGCTATTCAACCGTCTCTATCCGGAGAATTGTGACGGAATCCTTGATGGTAGACTCGAACTACTTGGACGATCATACGACGACTATGCACCTGGCGAGATCAATCAGCAGGTCGGAACGGTGTTTCAAGACCCGGATACGCAATTTGTCATGGAGCGGGTGGAAGAAGAACTGATTTTCACACTTGAGAACTTGTCGGCACCTGTCTCAGACATCGAGCAACGCGTAACGGAAATCCTCGAATCGTTACAGTTGAGTGATTATCGAAACCGCAAAATCGATTCGTTGTCAGGCGGACAGAAACAGCGGATCGCTGTCGCTTGCGCTTTAGTCGGAAGGCCTCAGTGGCTTCTGCTCGATGAACCATTGACGCATCTAGACCCAGTGACCGCAGAAGAATTTGTAAAATGGCTCGACAAGATGAAAGACCTGAATGTCATTGTCGTGGAGCATCGTCCCCATCTATGGGGAGATTACTTTGACTGGCATATTGAGTTAGAGCGAGGGTGTGTCGTTAGGCATGAATCATTCCGTCCGGTCGAGGATTTTGCATTCGTGAAGTCGAACGCGTCACTCTCAGCTATTCAACGCTACAAGGTTAAAGAGGTCAGACGTGATTCGTTTCAGCTCAACGAGACGATGCTCCACGTCCGGACTGGTGAAGTGATTGCCATTCTCGGACCGAATGGGAGCGGGAAGTCGACATTTTTAAGAAGCTTAACTGAACACGATCATCGGGTCGGACTCGTGCCACAATCACCAGAACATCTATTTTTTATGAACTCCGTTGAGCGAGAGTTGCAGTTTGGTCACGAAACATCAATTGAGACCGTGTTATCTGACATGGAGCTTCATAATCAGAGATTCCTCCATCCGTTATCCCTTAGCCATGGTCAAAAACGGAGGCTCGCAGTTGGAATCCAGTCGCTATCGAATAAGCAATTGCTTGCATTCGATGAACCGACTGCAGGTCAGGACGAAGCGTCACTCCATGCCCTCGAGGCGCTGATGAAGCGGCATGCGGAACAAGGGCAGACCATCCTGTTCGTTACGCATGACCTATCGTTCGCCAACATCGCCAATACATTCTATCTGATGAAGGACGGGGAACTTTCGGGACCGTTCGGGGATGAACTATGGCAGAACACAGAGAGGCTCCTTGATTATCGATTGCAAGGGAGGGGAGAACGATGTCACTCCATGACATGAATCCGACAGTGAAATTTGTGACATTGACGCTCATCATGTTCGGTCTGGCACTGTTTTACAACCCTTGGACCCCGCTCGTCATCATTGTCGGTACGCTACTGATTCAACTTGTGGCGACAGACGTATCGTGGAAGAAATGGGGAATGTTCTTGATTCCATTTCTCATCACGGCGATCGGTACGTTTTGGACGACGCTCGTGTTTGGGAAAAATCTTGAGGGAGAGACGTGGATGACTATACTCGGTCAGGACATCACAGTTGAAGAGAGACGTGTCGCCGTTGCCCTTAGTCTTCGCGTCCTGGCGTTCACGGTCCTCTCCCTTCTTTTCATGATGACAACAGATTCAAAGCGATTCGTTATGAGTTTGATGCAACAGGCGAAGTTATCGCCAACAATCGCCTATAGTGCCCTTGTCGGGTTCCGCTTCATCCCTTTGTTGCAGCGTGAGCTACAGCAACTCCAATATGCACATCAGCTGCGAGGTGTACCGTTCAACACGAAATGGGAACGCCTTCGGCACGTTCCGAAATTACTGTTGCCACTCCTGGCAGGTTCGATCCGACGGGCCGAACGCATCGCCTTTTCGATGGAAGCGAGAGGGTTCACGAGTGGAAAACGAACGATTTATGACAAGGTTGAGGTCAAATCAAGTGATTTTGTTTGGTCAGGTGTATTACTCACGTTATTTGGAATCGCCATCTGGGCAGGCATATAAAAAAGGAAGGTGACTCACATGGAGTCATCTTCCTTTTTCGTTTCCTTCACAATCCGAAACTTTGGTTTTACCGATTCATTGTTGAACGCCTCGAGTACCGTGTTCTCGTTGGCCATACGAATCTGTTGCGGTTCGCCTTTAGCAGTCGTACCGATACAGTACATATTGGACTCGTAATCGGCAAAGAGCGATTTATAGGATGTCGCATGGTGCATTAATCGACCAGGCGAGCCCCAACCGACGATAATCATTCCGCCGCTCGCCTCCACCTCTTGTAACGTCTCTTCGACATAGTGATAATTCGTCTCGTCGAGCTGCGATTCCACATATGGAAGATTATCATTGATGGCAAGTGTTGGCACGAGACTGATGACACGCATCTCCCGAATCGGTTGCGACAAATGATTTTGCATCAACATATAAGCACGTTGCGTTGTCGTACCTGATAAAAAGGCATCGCTCATACGCGGTGAATAGATGATGACGGCACAAATCACTCCATCCTCGACATCCGTGAACTCATACGTTCGCAAATAACGTTTCGTTTTGTCTTCGTTGAAAATCGTTTTTACGCGGATGGTTACTTCTTCTATATGCGTATTCATTTCCATTCCTCACTTTTTCATGTAAGCATCAGCCGAGTGTCTTAAACCACTCGACGTATCGAATCGTATAATAGGCGACATGTTGGCTGAAGGTGTCCCGTTCATCCGGGATGACCGTCACACTTGATTCATAATTCTCATAGTATGTCATGACATCAGTGACATACTGCTCACTTCGATTGTACTCGAAGATGGCGTTCCGTATCGATGTGACTGAATCTGTCTTTTTCCCGCCGTGTTCACTTAAATAATACGCCGCCGTGTGGGCAGAATCAACAAGACTATGCGGGTCTGCTTTGCCATCGCCATTTCCGTCACGACCGAGACCTCCGTATTGATCGATTAAAGCTAGATCCGTCAGATCGACTTCGTCTTCAGGAACATCGCCTTTTTGATCATCCGTATCATATTCCCAACCTAGCCAAGTGCGGGGCATAAATTGAAATGGTCCGATTGCCCCAACAGAGGAGCGCATCGAAGAACTGTGCGAGAAGATCGTTTCGACGCGATGTACAGCAGCAAGCAGACGCCAGTCCACGTCGTATGCCTCCGCGGCGTCCTGATACACAGCGAGATTAGCGTTCGGCACGCCGTGTTCGCCGTAATAGGTTCGATACAATCCATTGTTTACTTTATCATGTTGACCGAGCCAGCCAATTGCCCCGAGCAAAAGCACGAGTACAATGATGAAACCGGTCAGTCGCAGCATCATACGTTTCAAGATACCGCCTCCTAGCTTTTAGACAATACCCGAATAGTGTAGCATATAGCTAAGAGGAAGGACAGGAGTGGATATGGATGCTCGAACGATTGATTTTTACAACCATTATTGGGTATATGTTGGTCGTCCAAATCTTTAACGCAAAACTGATTCGTCCATTGATTGAGACGAAAGGACGGACGTGGGTATACGACCAAACCGTTAAATCAGCATGGGGACTGACCTTGTTGATTGTAGCTCTCATTTTTTTATTTCAAGTACCGCCATCGGAAGTAGGTTTGACATTTTCGCCAGAACCAGGCAACGAACAGGCGTGGCAAGTCTTTTTCCTATCATGTATTCTCGTCACAGTAACACTCGTTTTTTATTTGTTAGTCAAGACCTCATCCCGACTACGAGGTATCCTACGTCCTTACTATGAGCTTGATTTAGAAAAGCTTCTTCTGCCTAGAACGAAGAAAGAGGAACAGGAGTGGAGTGCCGTCTCGGTCACAGCAGGTGTGACCGAAGAGTTCATCTTTAGAGGCGTTCTACTTTATACGATCACACTCTATATCGATGGGTCGAACGTCACTCTTGCACTAATTGGTGGAGCACTCTTTGGCATCGCGCATGCCTATCAAGGCCTCAAAGGAATCTTGACGACTGGCACTGTCGGTTTCGGTCTCGGTCTACTATATTTAGGTATGGGTGTCTTATGGCCGGTCATGGTCTTGCATGTACTACTTGACTTGATTGCTGGACCAATCCATGTCGATGCAAAAAGCGATTGACCGCATCTTCATATGCAGGGGCGTCCTTGATCATACAATCTGTATGTTCTGCTCCGTCAATCAAGAGCAAATCGTTTTGGCGGTTCAACGCGTTCATCTCGACTGACATCCACGTCGGGACGAAATCATCTTTTGAGCCGTGTACGAATAAGATTGGGGTCGTCGTTTCAGTGACGGCCTTTTTTGGTTGTACTTGCTTCATGGTGAATCCGGCACGAGACCATAAGAAATAATTGATTCCGGGAATGAAGAACTCTGCCGGTATCCGGTGCAATTCTTTCAATTGGTATCGCATCAATTGCCCCATATCGTCAAACGGACATTCTGCGATGACAAAATCGACGTCTGTGAGCGGAGTCGTTTGAAGGACCGTCGCTGCACCCATCGAGACTCCGTGAAGACCGATTTGTTCGACTGTTTCATTCGTTTTCAACCATTCGACCCAATCAATCATATCGATTTTTTCATGATATCCGTAAGAGGCATAAACGCCTTCGGATTCCCCGTGTGACCTTAAGTCGACAGCAAGCAAGTTATATCCGAGACGATGGAACATGGCGAGATGAGGCGCCATGAAGCTATGTGAAGCGGTATAACCATGTACAAACACAATCCATTTCGTCGAGGCGTCATTCCGATAAATTCGACCATAGAGTCGATAATCGTCCCTCGACTGTATGGAGACGTGTTCAAATGGGACATCATGATAGAAAGCACGGTCCTCTTCCGTGTATGGAGCAAGTAACATCTCCGGTGTTTTCCGTTTCCCTCGAGTCATCCGTTTGAAAGCATAGTAGCTGATTGCGTAATAACCAGTGAAAAGTGAAGCTAATCCGATTTGCCATTTTCGTTGCATATGATCGACTCCTTTCAACGTAATTGTACCCGAAACGAAGAGAAATCGTGCTGTTTTCTGACGTAAGTTGGACTCTTACGTGCCATAACCTCAAAGTTTGTATGACGATACTCTTCTCGCATCACATAAGGATACACGCTATGATCGATAAACAATCTATAAAGGGGATCAGAACAGTGATGGAACGAGCGGATAGCTATCGAATGATTCAATGTGTGTTGAGTAATCCAAATGGAACGCTCGAAAGCGGTGTGACCTTTAGATGGACATGTGACGGCGACGAACGAATCGTCGGTCTCGTGTTCGATTTGTTGCTCGATCGTTATTTTCTACATAACAAATCGAGCCTACACACCGAGGTTCAGGAAATCGCAATGTCGACGGGATGTCGACCAGAAGAGGTCGTCCGTGCGTTTGCCTGTCTCTCGGGTATACGACTCGAATCAAATCATATTGCGGAGCGGTTCATGGTCATTGAAGGTGCCGACATCTCTCAACAGGGAGAAATCGGGGTCACCGTACGTTTCGGTGGCTGGCTTACGCATCAGCTTCGTCAAATCTGTCAGCGTGAACCGATGCTCAGCTATTGACCTCGGTCAACGTACCATCGATGACGCGCAGTATACGATCACATACATCGAGCATACGTTCATCGTGCGTGATGACGACGACGCTACGTCCTTCACGATGTGCTTGTTGTGACAGCAACTCCATCACACGCCGTCCGTTCTCGTAATCTAGACTCGCCGTCGGTTCATCTGCCAAAATGAGTTGTGGTGAATTAATTAAGGCTCTAGCGACGGCGACGCGTTGTTTTTCTCCTCCAGAGAGTGTCGTCGGGAGATGATGTAATCGATGTTCTAATCCAAGCTTCACTAGTAACTGTTTTGCATCGGTATCTTTATTTTCTTGAATGAGCTCGAGCTGTTCGAGTACTGTCAGATAAGGGATCAGATGTGCTTGCTGAAATACGAACCCGACTTCATGTAATCGGAGAAGCCGTCGCTGTTCTTCGTCTAAATCAAACACATCTTGTTCATTCATGGAAAATGTTCCTTGATCTGGTTTTCGGAGTAGACCGAGAATATATAATAACGTACTCTTTCCACTCCCACTTGGACCGACGATGGCGATACATTCTCCAGGTGACACGTGTAAATGAATATCATTTAGAACGAGTTGACCATCGAATTGATGAGATATATGTTCTAGTCTCATGATGCTTTCCCTCCTATAATTTCAATCGCGTCGATTTGGCGAAGCTTCCAGAGCGGAAGGAATGCACCAAGAATCGATAAGATGATGAACATGGAACCAAATAGTGAAACGTGACCGATATCGACGATAAACGGCATCGACGATGGAATCACGGCATCAGCGATATACATCATCCCGATGGACGCCGCGACAGCGGATGATACGATGACGATGACTTGGAAGAGCAATGCCTGTCCGATGATTCGTGGGGAGAGACCGATTGCTTTCAAAATACCGAGTTCAGGTAGCTTTTGTAAGGTGAACAGATAAAAGAATGCGGTCAAAATAAAGGTTCCAATCACCAGTAAGAATGCCCGCATCATCGTAAATGTGCTCTGCTCGGCGCTATAACCGGGAACAGATTCGATGATTTCCTGTTGACTCATTGTGAGTGTATCGGATGCCGTAGCGTTTGCTCCAATCTCGGCAGATACATATGGACGTTGTTCGGAGTAACGTAAATAATCGAACCACGTTTCATTCGTCGTATAGAGGACGGGCCCATGGCTGTATCTTCCAAGGGCTTCACCAGCGATTGTAAAGTCATACGCTGACACGAAGTCGGTCAGCGTATCGCCAATCTTTACGTTCTCTGAAAGGCTCGAATCGAAGACCACTTCACCTTTTCGTAGACCTTCGACTGGTCCAATCTTGCTCCCGCTAGGAAGGGCGAAGAGCGTCACCTCCTCTTTCTTTCCATCAATCGTGACTGTGAGCGGGCGGACACTCATCGTTTCAGTTGAAGCATCAGTTGGGACGTCCAAAAAGGAACGCGTCAACTGACCATCTGAATCTTTGTCGAGTCTATACGTTGAAACGTTCAATTCGTGTAGGGCAGAACCGTTGTCATATGCTAGTCCGTCTGCAAGCCCCGTGATCAAGGTCGTTAACATGACGATCATGAGGGTGATCACGAACAGCATCGAAAACTTTCGTTTTTGTCGCCACATCTCTTTCCATCCTAATTGCATAAAAAAACCTCCTTCGAGTTCTATGAAGGAAGTGTAATCGTTCAATATGAACGGAATATGAACAGCATCAAAAATGAAGATGGAACGTCGTCCCGATTCCTTTAGTCGATTCAAGGGTGATCTGTCCACCGTGCAAAGCGATGATGTCTGATGTGATGGCGAGGCCTAACCCGGTTCCTTGAGTCGTTCGTGCGGCATCGCCTCTGAAAAACCGGTCAAATACATGACGTTTCGTCTCCTCATCCATTCCGATTCCTTCATCGATAAAGGAGACACATATCCGAGGATTGACGGTGCATGTGATTCGGATTGTTCCACCATCGTTTGAGGCATGGATGGCATTGACTAATACATTGTTCCACACTTGTGCGAGGAGGACAGGGTCACTTTTCAATTCGACATTAGACGGGATGTCGGTCATGACGGCAATCCCTTTTTGGTCGAGCAAAAAGGCGTTCATCTGTATGACCTCTGAGATAGACTGTAACACGTTCACATCCGAAGCAAGGGTCGGTGGATGTTCATCTAGACGAGATAACAGTAAAAGTTGTTTGGTCAATTGAGATAAACGTCTCGTTTCTTGTTCGATGACGTGTGCATATTCTTTCGATACACCGTCGGTACCTTCAGCCAACTTTTCCGCATAGCCGACGAGTGACGTCAAAGGTGACTGAAATTCATGAGAAACGTTCGAGACGAATCGACGTTGCCGTGCTTCGGTCTGCTTGATCACATTCGTCATCTCTTGAAACTGTCTCGCTAACGTTCCGATTTCATCTTTTCGTTCAATAGGCAAATGTTTCGGCTCTAGTCTCATGGCCACGTCAGTCGTCGCGGCTGTGAGCGTTTTTAACGGTCGAACGAGTGAACGAGTCGACATCGCAATCAAGCTGAACGCGAGAATGGTTACGAGTGCGAAGAACATGCCGACGAAAAGGTGAAGCTCTCGGATTTGGGCACTCAGGTCAGGTCGAATGAAGACGACATCCCCATTGTCGAGTGTCCATCCGTACGTATTTGTCAATTCATTATCAAACAGCCCTAAAAGGAACAGATGAAATGGGAAATCACGCATTCCTTGATAAGGTGTGCCTGCACGGACAGATGAAATCACATCGTCAGGAATCGATTCATCTCTAAACGAACCACCATAGCGCGATCGTGTATTTGTCGAATCAATCACAACCAATTGGTAACCTGTTGCAGCCAAAAACGAATAAAATGCGTCTTCGTCTGCATCGGTATGTTCTGAGAAATAGGTCGACGCCTGTTTTGCGATTGTCTCGGTCTTCTCACTATAGGAAGGTTGCCACCACGTATAGTATGCGACATTACTAATCAATAAAGAGATGGCTCCAGAAATGAGCAGAATAAAAAACATGGTGAGAATGATTCGAGTATATAATGTCTTCATTTCAATACCTCGAGTGAATATCCGACACCTCGTACTGTTCGAATCGAGAGTGCGGGGTGGTCGAACCTGTGACGGAGTCGTTTGATGTGCACATCGACGGTTCGTTCATCTCCTTCGAAATCAAAACCCCATACGAGTTCAATCAACTCTTCGCGACGATATACCCTGCCTGGGAATGAAGCGAGCTGAAACAATAGTTCAAACTCTTTTTTGGGAAGGTAGAATAATTGGTCGTCGAGCTTCACTTCATATTCGGTTAAATCCAACTGTAGCGGTCCTGCTTGAATACGCGAAGCAGAAGAGCGGTTATAACGCCTTGAAACGGCTTGTAATCGGAATAGTAGTTCCTCCGGGATGAACGGCTTTGTCATATAGTCATCTGCCCCGTGCTCAAACCCTTGACGTTTATCTTCCCATTCGCCGAGTGCCGTCAATAAAATGACAGGAATATCAAGTTCCGTTTTCATGCGGCGACAAACTTCCCGACCATCTAAACCCGGTAACATAATGTCGATAATCGCTGCATCAATCGGCTGAGTCATATATAGCTGCTCGCCTGATTTCCCGTCTGTTGCAATGAAAACATCGTGACCTGCATCTTCAAACGTCTCTTTCACAAGACGTAAAATTGAAGGGTCATCTTCCACGATGAGTAAACGCATGTCAATCGTTCCTTTCTATAAAACTTACACGCGAAACGAGGTGACCCATACGAAGTCACCTCGAGTCGAATCAGTTCAATTGTTTCGTCATTTCCTCGTGCAAGGCTCGAAGCGCACGGATAAATGCATCTTTGAAATACTTATCTTCTTGTGTCTCTAATGTCTGAATCGCTTTTTGATCGCCCGTTGATGCTTTTAAGAGCAAATTCACAACTGTTCCCCAACGTTTGACGTGTTCTGGTCTTGGATGATTAAGGGCGGTTGTCAACGTGAACCAATACGGTTGATCGCGACGTTGAAGGGTGGCAATCATCTGTTTTGCAAGTAGAGCTTCTTTTTCGGAAGGAAGGGTCGCCGTCGCGAACCATCCGAGTAATGAGGCACTCATCGATTCGAGTTCTTGCTTCATCGACTGTTCCATCGGCAAACGTCCGAAATCCGTGACGTTGACAAACACTAAGCGGTCTTTTGGATCGATATGAGTGACCCATCCCGTGACCGATTTCATTTTGTCCCGTTCTTTAGATTGTGCCTTACATGTATACCCTTGTTGTTTTCCGATATAAATACGGAACTGCCCCCGGTCGACATGTTTGTCCACCTTGAACTCAATGTCTTGTCCGACTTGAAACGGTTGGTTCCGCTTATTTAGCGTCTGTCCTTTTTTCAACTCAGGTCGTTTCGAGATGTGACGCAGCGCTTCTTGTTCGGTGCGGTCATCCAACGTCCAAAGGTTGTGGGGCGTCACATTTTTGAAACGATGGCGTCGTACATAAATATATTGGTCAAGCGCGTCAATCGCGTCTGCGGCAGGTAGTGTACCATTCAAATAGTCATCAGCGATGTCTCGTAACGTGAGTGATTCGAGACGGTCGATATATCCTGCGTATGGAATCGTCTCGACGACATATAAAGCGGTCGCAATCAATTCACTTTCACGAGGGGTCAACGGTCGTTTGGCCATGGTGCACTTCCTCTCTAGATTCATACGATTAGTATATCAAAAACCATGCAATCGTTGCGAATTCAACTGAGATTTGGAAAAACATACGGAATGGACAGGATTTCCACATCCCATCACGAATAGTAACGTGTAGAGAATCGGATGAAGGAATGAAAAGTGAGGTGAGACAATGAAGCTCTCCATCGAACCTGGTGATTATGTTGTCTTGATTGAAATCAATAAAGAAGTATTAAAATGTGTCTCCCTCGAAGAAGCGGATCAGGCAGACCGGATCAGATACGAACTAGTCGGACGGATGAGTGAACGGTTACCAGCTGAAGTCATCGTCCCGTCCATCATCGACTACATTCGCTTTGGAAGTGGATATATCGGGGATCATATCGTCTGGGATGCAGAAACAGAGTCTTTTTTTTGTCAGCAGTTTGAGACAATCGACGGCTCTCCGCTCGGAGAAGATTTAGAAGGATTTCGTCCCGACCCAAGTCGAGTTGAACTGGCACGGTATTATACGTATTTGACCATCGGACGAATTGTCGAATATGAGATGTTACATCCTGATGAACCAAGCTATTGGTAAACTATTTAAAAAATAGGTAAATCTGCTATTTGTTTTGCGATAATAAAGTAATCAATCATTTGTTCGAATGGAGTGTGTCAAATGAAGAAACTTTTATTGGGTTTAACGATAGCAGCATTTATCTCTCCTCTGCATTCGTATGCAGAAAAACCTGTCGTGTTAGAGAAACATAGTTATCAAGTGAGTGAACCGAAGTATAAAAATCAATATTATATTAATCAAAGTGAAACGAATAAGGCATGGAATGTTACAAGGGGATCATCTGATATTTTGGTTGCGTTGATTGATTCCTCTGTAGACCATACACATTCTGAGTTAAAAAGTGTTCCTCGCATTCTTAACTCGATGAAGGGTCCTTATAGTGCTGATTATCATGGAACCCATACTTCTGGGATAATGGCAAGTAAACACAATAAATCCGGAATTGCTGGTATGGCACCTTCTGTTCGATATGACTTTTACAATGTCTTTTATGGAAAAAACTCTGAATATACAGATTCTTGGACAGTTGCAAAAGCGGTTGATAAAGCAGTGGCTAATGGTGCTGCTATTATCAATCTATCATTAGGTGGAGACGAATATGATAAAGTTCTTGCAAACTCTATTAAGACAGCAAGATCTAAAGGAGTCATAATTGTTGCTTCTTCAGGAAACGATTCTTCTAATAAAGTATCGTTTCCAGCTAGTATGAAAGAGGTTGTTGCAGTGGGAGCGGTCGATGCTAAGCATCGGATTGCAGGTTTTAGTAACATGAACAAAGACGTAAAAATTGTTGCTCCAGGTGTTAGTGTTTTATCTCTCGGTGTTAAAAATCAGTACGTATACATGGATGGTACTTCAATGGCAGCACCGATGGTCACTTCTGCACTTGCTTTAGTAAAATCAGTAAACCCTTATTTAAATCCGTCTGAAATTGACAACTTGATTGCCAAAATGCCAAAATCGAACGGAAAATCGTATACAGAATTAAATGTGAAACGTCTATTAGATGCAACACCTCAGCCGATTATTGTAAGTTCTCCTCAGAACATATTAGAGCCATATGTACGAAATGTGCGTGTGAAGCTTGGTACTGCTAAAAAAGTAAAAACTAGTTTGGCATTATATCAAGGTTCTAAGAAGATAAAAACACTGCCAGTTAATAAAGAGTTCACAATGTTTGCAAATGGTGATTGGTTATCGAGTGGACAATATAAGTTAGTAGCAAAAGTTCGTGATGGTATTTATAAACGCGAAACAAGTAAAATATTCAACTATGTAAACAATACGAAGACTAAAATTCGAATTAGTGCTAAAGATAAGAAAACGTTTGAGGTTGATCTTTCAAGAAAAGGTAACCTTGAAGTGAGAGATGTTGAAGGGAAAATTGTTTTTTCTGGAAAACGTCCGGTTGGAACATTCTTTATAAATGGTGATACGAATAAAACGATGACATTTGTCTTGAAACCAGATGATCGTCATCAGAAGAGTGTTAAGACGATTTATTACCCATAATATTTGCTAAAGTTATATTTTATGTAAAATAAAGGTGAAAGAGGAAGTTTGTCAATTCTTCCTCTTTCACCTTTTAATTTTAGAGTGAAAAATTCTAATTGATGGTGATGGCTTCTCCACACCAACGGATACTCGCTTCTAATACATTTCCTTGGTCGTCAATATGCTCAAAACTGAGTTTACCATCGCGGATGATTTCGCATAATCCGACACGAACCCGATCACTCCAAGCGCGACGCGTTTCATGGGTTTCGTCGAACACCGGAATCGCGTCAGGGAAACGCTCTTCTAAGTGTGCTAAATTATGATGGTCAAAATGATAAGATCGTTTCGAGAGTTCGTTCGGTGCTTTAATATCGAACGGTTCAAACCCTCGGACGAGACGATTATTTCGGTAGAAGGCGAACACGCCGTTGTTCGGGTGGAGCACTTTAATGTCATCGATTTCTATTACATAAGTCAGACGTTGAATCCAACCGTTTTTTGCATCTTGATGCATCAAAATCCCTCCTTATTCAATGAACACGCCTTATTTTAGCGCTGACTGAACGTAAAATCAAGTTTCGAATTTCAGTTGTCAATCGTTGAAATTTCCGCTACAATGGTTGAAGTGACTATGAGGTCTGGACAATCGCGGGACGCAAGTTTTGAGGAAAGTCCATGCTCGCACAGCCTGTGATGGCTGTAGTGATCGTGCTACACGAAAAGATAAGTGTAGGCAACGCAAGTTGACGGCAGAAGAAACACCTAAGTCCTCGGATATGGTGTACGCTTCTTGAAAGTGCCACAGTGACGAAGTCTGATTGGAAACGTTCAGAGTGGAACGAGGTAAACCCCACGAGCGAGAAACCCAAACTATGGTAGGGGAACTTCCGAACCGGAACCGAACGGGACGGAGGGCGCCGATGTGCGCAGATAGATGATTGTCACTCCATCGTGCCAGGGAGACCGCTATGAGCACCGGAGTACAGAACATGGCTTACAGGACAACATAGTCTCAACTAACAACGACAAGGAGTTCAAGCACATATACTTGAGCTCCTTTTTTCATGATTTTTTTACAATTTACAACATGAATGAAAGATTTTAATGTAGAAAGAAGGCGATTGCAGATGGCAAAACGTAAACTGATTGCGACAGCAGCGATGGGAATCGAGGCGCTCGTTGCAAAAGAAGTAAGAGACTTAGGATACACATGTGAAGTCGAGAATGGTCGAGTTTACATCGATGCGGAGATGGAAGACATTCCACGATTAAATATGTGGTTGCGTACGGCAGACCGTGTCAAACTCGTCGTGGCGGAGTTCAAGGCGACTACGTTCACAGAACTATTCGACGGGGTTGTAGCATTGCCGTGGACAGATCTCATGCCGTGGGACGCTGCGTTCACGGTTGACGGTCGCTCGGTCAAATCGAAACTGTTCTCAATCCGGGACTGTCAAAAAATCACGGAGAAGGCAATCGTCGAAGCGATGCAACGTGGCTATCATAAGGGAGGGGAATGGTTGCCGAAGTCAGGTGCGAAATTCCCGATTGAAGTCGCTTTATTAAAAGATGTAGCGACAATCACAATCGATACGTCAGGACCGCTCCACCGTCGAGGCTACCGTGAGTTGCATTCACAGGCACCACTTAAAGAAACGATGGCGGCTGCAATGATTCAATTGACGAACTGGCGCCCAGATATGCCGTTTTATGACGTCTTCACAGGTTCAGGGACACTCGCAATCGAGGCGGCGATGATTGGACGGAACATCGCGCCGGGTATCAATCGCGAATACTTCGCTCAGGACTGGTCATGTATCCCGAAAAAAGCGTGGTATGCTGCCATGAACGAAGCGAACGAGAAAGCGGAGTGGGATAAACCGCTCAAAATCTATGGAATCGACCTCGACCCGCGTATGGTGAAACTTGCGAAAGACAACGCGGAACTCGCCGATGTCCGTGATGCAATCACGTTCGTCCATAGTGATGCGGCCGCATTGAAACCGAAAGAAGAGTACGGTGTCATCATTGGTAACCCGCCTTACGGGGAACGACTTCAGTCAGAAGAAGAAATCATCGACTTGTACGAGCGCATCGGCGCACAATATGCGAAGTATCCTGGATACAGCGTCTACATGCTGACGAGTTATGAGGACTTCGAAAAAGCATACGGTCGCCCGGCGACGAAGCGTCGGAAGTTGTACAACGGTAACATCGAAACTCAATATTATCAGTACTTTGGAAAACGTCGTCCACGACCAGATCGTGGCGCGTCACCAAAATCGGAGTCATAAACGAATGACCGTTCTAGCGAGCGGTCATTTTTGCTTCCGATGAACAAACTCACTTGTTTCATCATTCGATGAACAGGTTATACATAACATATGTATAATTAGAGGGGGACATGTGATGCAAAAGTATACCGTTGAATATCAATTACACGCGAAAGAACAGAACACTCGGACGGTCGAGGTGGAGATGGACCGGGTGCCAGATTTGAATAATCAAGAAGAACTAAATGCGGCTTACCAGATTGTATCCGACGCGATTCGTGAACCGATCACCAGTTTTGAGATTGTATCTATTACATGAGCCCGAGGCAGTCGCTTCGGGCTTTCTACATATTATTGGAGGAGTGAGTAGATGAAGATATTAGTAGTAGGCATAGGTGACGTGGCCAAAAAAGCGTATCTGCCTGTATACGCTGGATTAAAAAACGTGAACGTGTATCTTGTCTCAAGGGATGAACAGAAGTTACAGGACATCATATCGACCTATCGTTTTGAAAAAGGATATACGGACCTTCAAGACGTACCGATGACACAAATCGATGCGGTCATGATTCATTCGACGACAGCTGTCCATTACGAGCAAGCCGAATATTGTTTACGGAAAGGGAAGCATGTCTTCATTGATAAGCCAATCACATTTAAGCTAGAAGAGACGGAGCGACTCGTTGCACTTGCGAAAGAGAAGGGTGTTCATCTCGTCACGGGCTTCAATCGCCGATTTGCTACGGCGACAGAAGCGCTTAAACAAGTCGAACAAAAGAACATGATACTTATCCAAAAGAACAGGACGTATAAACCGGCGACACTTCGAGAATTTATCATCGAGGACTTTGTGCACGTCGTCGATACGCTTCGTTATTTGACGGACCTTCAAACTGTCGAACGCTTGTCTGTCACGCCGCGATATGAAGGAGATGTGTTGAAGCAGGTGATGATTCATTTTCAGGCGGGTGGAATTGAAGCAATCGGCTGGATGAACCGGGATAATGGATGCACGGAAGAAGTGATGGAAGTCATGTCTCCATCTGTGAAGCGTGTCACGCGGGACGTCGAACGAGTCATAGACTATGGCGTCGACGGAGTAAAAGAGTGGCCGCTTGATCCATGGGAGTCGAATTTAAAGCGTCGGGGCTTTATCGACTTGATTGATGATTTTATCAAACTGTTAAATGGGGAAGCGAACAAGTCAGTCCTAGCTGAGGATAGTTTAGAGACACATCGTTTATGTGAAGAGATTCTTAAAAACGTGCAATGAACCCGCTGTTTCTGTCAGATTCATAGCGGGTAAAAACCCGATAAAAGGAGGCGATTTCGTTGGATATCCGTGAACTTATTATGCAAATCAATGACTATTTATGGTCGTACCTTCTCATCTTCGTGTTGATTGCAGGAGGTCTTTATTTTACGATTCGGATGGGGTTCGTCCAGTTCCGAATGCTACCTGAGATGTTCAAACTATTATTTGTCAAAGGACTCAAACACGAGAAAGGTCAAGTTTCTTCATTCCAAGCGTTCGCAATTGGTACCGCAGCACGTGTCGGTACAGGAAATATTGCCGGTGTATCGACGGCGATTGCATTAGGTGGTCCTGGGGCCGTGTTCTGGATGTGGCTCATCGCCTTGATTGGAGCGGCCTCGGCATTTGTTGAGAGCACGCTTGCCCAAGTGTATAAAGTGCATGATGGCAAGGCTTGGCGTGGGGGACCGGCCTACTACATCGAACGGGCGCTCGGAGAACGGTGGCTCGGCATCGTGTTTGCGATCTTAATTACGTTTGCGTTCGGTTTTGCATTCAATTCGGTACAAGCCAACACCATTGCACTCTCCGTGAACAATGTGTTTGAGGTTGACACGGTATGGGTCGGCTTGATTCTGTCAGTCGTCACCGCCATCGTCATTTTCGGTGGAATTCGTTCTATTTCAACACTATCCGGAATCATCGTACCGGTCATGGCAGGAGGCTACATCTTGCTGGCCATATGGGTCGTCTTGACGAATCTTGATGTCGTGCCACAAGTCTTCTCGGCCATCTTCTCTGAAGGTGTACTCGGTTTCCAACAATTGTTCGGTGGTGCGGTCGGTGCGGCTGTCCTTCAAGGAATTCGACGTGGGCTATTCTCGAACGAGGCGGGGATGGGTTCCGCACCGAATGCGGCAGCTACGGCTGAAGTCAGTCACCCTGTCAAACAAGGATTGATCCAATCGCTCAGCGTCTTTGTGGACACGTTGTTCATTTGTACAGCGACGGCGATGATCGTCTTAATTTCGGGTGTTGAAGGGTCCGAGTCGTTCCAAGGGATTGAACTTGCGCAAGAGGCACTTCTCGTCGAGATTGGACCGATTGCGACGACGCTCATGACCATCGCCATCTTACTGTTCGCCTTCAGTTCCATTTTGGCGAACTACTATTATGGTGAAACGAATATTGAGTTCATCTCGGAAAAGAAACGCTATCTCATCATCTATCGGATTGCAGTCATCGGTATGGTCATGTTTGGTTCAGTACGGTCGGCAGGACTTGTCTGGTCCATCGCTGACATTTTTATGGGACTCATGGCGCTCGTCAACATGTATGCGATCTTCCGCTTGAGTAAAGTCGCGAAGACGTTACTCGATGACTACATGGCCCAGAAGAAAGAAGGGCGAGACCCAGAATTCTTTAAAGAAGGCGTCGATCTTCCCGGAAAAGAACACATCGAGGCGTGGGAAGCGAAAAAAGAAGAAATCAGTTAACCGATATGAGAGTGCTTCCGTTACCGGAAGCCTCTCCTTCATTTCAACAATAATATTTCAAATACCGTATTTATATTATATTAAGGAAAGTAGAGAATGAAGATGAAACAAGTTTTATCGACAGTCGTCAAGCGTTTTTTTACAGAACGCTTCTTTGACCAAGCTGCCATGTTGGCCTATTACTTCATATTATCCACGTTCCCGTTCTTATTATTCGTATTAGGGATTGTCGGGTTTTTACCATTTACGAGCGGTGATGTGATACAAGCGTTATCACTCATTATGCCTGAAGCGAGCTATCGGCTGTTAGAAGGGAATATCGAAGCGATTTTCGATAACTCTAAATTGAAATTGGCATCATTCAGTATCTTACCCGCACTTTGGATTTCATCGATTGCTGTGCAGTCGTTGGTCCGGGCATTAAACGATGCTTATCGGGCGGTCCGAAATAAGGCTTTTTGGAGAGGTGTCTTGCAAGACATCGCAATCACATTGGCACTCATGTTTGTACTCCCGTTCTCATTACTCGTACCGGTGATCGAAACCGCGTTACGTGAAGTGTCTTCATATATCTTGTTCATCGATGAGATCGTCACAACCTATGCCCAAATATGGTTTTACTTTAGATGGATTGTAGGGACTGGTTTACTCTTTACCGTATTTATCTTCGTTTATAAGTGGTTACCGAGTGTGTCAGGTACATTCAAGAATAGTTGGACTGGGGCGGCATTTGCGACTGTAGGAATCCTCATCGTTTCAAACGTGTTCAGCTACTATTCCCAGTTCGCGAACTATGAACAGTTTTACGGTCAACTTGGAGCGTTCATCGTCTTGTTGATTTGGTTTTATCTTGCTGCTTCTGTGATTTTACTAGGAGGACTCTTAAACGCAACTTTAATCGAGAGGAAAGAAAAACTTCGTTAGACGTGTAAATGCTAGTTATCATTTAAAAGAATAGGGAATGGTAACGTAAGGTCACATCATCTAAGCGGAGGTGGGAAACATGGATATGCAACGGCTCGTACACAATCGTCGTTTCATCGATCAATCATTGTTTTACCTCGCCTTACATCTGTGGAAATGGATCCTCCTATTACCTGTCTTATTCTATTTGGATGTATCGTTTCGTCATTCGCCATTCTCTGAGTTTCTAATTGTGAGTATCATATTGTATCTCATGTTTCGCGTGATACAATATGTCATCGCTAGTCGTGCTTCTTTCATGGAATTGGTTGAGTTTGGCTATTCAGTTTTGTCACTCGTTCTCGTCTTCACATTCTTGATGGAAATTGGAGCTCCACCTATCGCCATCGCGATCGTTGGGGCAGCATATTTGAGTCATCCGATGCTCGCGCTACATCATTATCAAAATTTCTCAGAACGCAAATGGCTCAATAAACAATTTCAATTGTTTAGCCCGATGTTACGCCAAGGAGAAGTACCCGTTCACGTCCTCGTATTGACGGAAGATGAAATTGTGATTACTGTAGAGAGTGGAAAAGAGTTTACGTACCGTCATATTTATTGGGGCGGTTTTTATGTAGAAAATGCTTCTTAAAAGGTGGTTACTCAGTTGTTTAGTGGATTCGACAATATCATTGTCATTGTGTTCTGGATTGCGACATTCATTGCGTTCTTCAAAGGTGCATATGACATGTGGCGTGAATATCGATCAACGAAGGAAAAGTCGGTTCTGTATTACTTGATTGTCCTGATTATTACGTGGTTCTGGTTCAATCCATATGAGCTAGTCGCACTTCATCCGTTCGTTTTGATGGCGTACTATTGGAATCGGAGCAAATGGATGCGTAATGCGATGCTCGTATTGGTGCTCGTACCGTTTGTGATTCGTGTCTGGTTAATCGCAGCATCGATGTAATACAAAAACTCGGTCCCTCTGAAGGGAACCGAGTTTTTAAATTGGTCTGAATTATTCTTTTTTCGCAGCTGCCAATTCAGCTTCCATTTCACCGAATTCACGGTTGATACGTTTCTGTTCTTTCTGGCTTGTAAAGTTACTGACAAGCACGATTGCCAACATACTTAAGAAGAAACCAGGAACCATTTCGTAAAGGACAGTTGAGAGTCCAGTCACGATCCAAAGGATAACCGTGATGGCACCTACAAGAATACCAGCGAGGGCACCTTGGCGTGTCATCTTGTTCCAGTAGAGTGATAACAGGATTGCTGGTCCGAATGCAGAACCGAAACCGGCCCAAGCATAACCAACGAGTGTCAAGATTGTACTAGACGGGTTGAGTGACATAAGTGTCGCTACAAATCCGACGAGCAAGACACCGATGCGTCCAGCACGTACCATTGTTTTTTCACTTGCTTCTTTGTTGAAGAACTTACGATAGAAGTCTTCTGTCAAAGCAGATGACGTAACGAGCAACTGTGACGACACGGTAGACATGACGGCTGCAAGAATTGCGGCTAACAAGAAGCCAGTGATAAACGGGTGGAACAAGACTTCAGAGAATCGAATGAAGACTGTTTCCGGGTCACCAAGTGGATTTCCTTGTCCGCGGAAATAAGCGATTCCGACAAACCCTGTCATGACGGCACCAATGATTGAAACGGTCATCCAACTCATTCCGATTCGGCGAGCCGTTTTCAATGATTTCACATCACGAATCGCCATAAAGCGAACGATGATGTGTGGCTGACCAAAGTAACCAAGTCCCCATGCAAGAAGACCGATAATCCCTAGTGTCGACGTCCCTTTGAATACATCAAACAAATTAGCGTTAATTGTCGTTGCAGAGTTGACAGCAGTGTCTACTCCACCAATATCTGTTAAAGCGACAAGTGGTACAAGTACGAGTGCCAAGAACATGATGACACCTTGTGCGAAGTCTGTCCAACTAACTGCCGTGAACCCACCAAAGAGGGTATACAAGATCACGACACTGATTGTAACGATCACACCTGTCTGATAGTTTAATCCGAATGAGCTTTCAAACAACTTCCCGCCAGATACAAGTCCGGCTGACGTGTAGAACGTGAAGAAGATGATGATGACGGATGCAGATAGGATCCGTAGCCAGTTCGAGTGATCTCGGAACCGATTCTCTAAGAAGTCTGGAATCGTAATCGAATCGTTCGCCATCTCTGTGAAGACGCGAAGTCGTGGAGCAACTAACAAGTAGTTCAAGTAAGCTCCGATGACCAATCCAACGGCTAACCAAATTGCTGATAGTCCAGTTGCATACATTGCACCCGGTAGTCCCATTAACATCCAACCACTCATATCCGAAGCTCCGGCTGACATGGCTGTAACTCCTGGCCCCATTTTACGGCCACCTAACATATAATCTGATGAATCGGTCGTTCGTTTATACGCAACGTATCCGATAAGAAGCATCATCACGAGATAAAGCGCGATCGATACCCATTCTTGCCATAGCATTGAATTACCTCCTATTAAGTTAAGAAAATCTATTTTATCAAACTCGTTCGCGATTGTGTGAACACATCACACAGTCAATAACAAAAGTTGAAAAGGCGAACTTGTGTCTTACCTTACCGAACGATTTAAATGATTGCAAACTGTCACCTTTTCAGAAAAATGGCTCTAAAGCCCATCATATCAACGGATGAGAGTGAAAATAAGGCGCTAAAAAGTTTAAATATTCTGAATATTTGAAATGTTGAGGACTTCTTTCTGTAACATCCCTGTAACATTAAGCGATGATTTTTCTGAAAAAAACGAAAAAGAGCATGGATTTACATGCCCTTTTCTTACGTTATTTAAAAGCCTTCTCTTCGACCAGACGCATCGTCGGGAAAGTTTGCCCGGATTTTGCCTGCATCGTGACCAAGATATACGTTTCGTTTTGATATTTCATGATAAACACCATCGTATAGCCCGACTCATCGGTATACCCCGTTTTCGTAGCGGTCACATACTTTGAGTAGTGGATACTTCTCTCATTGACGGATGAGCCGAGGTGATACCACCAGCGTCGTTTGCCATTTCCGTCTTTGTCATTGAATTCCGCTTTAAATTCATATGTACCAGCAATCTCAACGAGTTCAGGATATGTACTAAATGCGTATGCGATTTTTGCCATATCGTTCGCCGTCGTGTAGTGATTTGGATCAGAATAACCGTGAGCATTCACAAAGTGGGTACCTGTCAATCCAAGAACTTTTGCCCGTTCATTCATCAATTGAACGAATGCTTCTGTCGAACCGCTCGTATACTCTGCCAGGCTGTTTGCGGCATCATTCCCTGATTCAAGAAGCGTGGCGTATAGCGCCTGGCGTACCGTTAATGTATCACCAATCTCAAGATGCGCGATGTGGCTATCCCAAGGGATGTCGAGTGTTGAGGTCTGGATCGAAATGAGCGGCTGGTCGAGTTCGTTTGCCGCCGATGCTTTCTCGTAAGCGAGTAAAGCCGTCATCAGTTTTGTCGTGCTGGCTGGGAAGACACGGTCGTCAGCATTTTTATCAATCAAGATTTCCTGTTTGTCCACATTTACGAAAGTCATGGCACCGACTGGAATGTCCTCGTTATGGAGTAACATCGTTTCACTTGGGTGCCAAGTTCCCATCTTGATGTCGGGGAACACGGGACCTTGCTTCATCGGTTCGACTTTGGGAGCCGCAGTTTCAGCGGGTGTTGGTGCTTCTTTATCCTGCTTAAATCCGACCAATGTCGGGATCAGTGCGACGATTCCGAGCAACACGACCGCTGCAACCATTCTTCGCATGATGTACGTTCTTCTTCGGTGTCTCCTTCTACGGGTCAAAACAAGTCCCTCCTTTATCGTTACTCTATAAAGATAATAGAAAACGCATATTTATTGCGCCGATAAAATAAAGAACTAGGTCAATGATTGATGATGAAACGATGGTGTATCGGGTATAGACGTAAGAATGCCATTTTTGAGAGGGGAATATGCCATGCAACGTTATCCGTTCACGAACTCCATCTGGCGACAACATGACGCAGGAACACTGTATCCGCCACTAACCGCTTCGGAATCTTCTGATGTCGTCGTCATCGGAGCCGGTATCGCCGGGCTAGTCTGCGCCTATGAACTCCAAAAGCGTGGAAAACAAGTTACGCTCCTAGAAGCGCTAGAGATTGGTCACGGCACCACGGGACACACGACGGCGAAGTGTTCTGTCCAACACGGAGCGATTTATCAGAAGCTGATTCGACATTTCGATGAGACGACTGCCCGACTCTACTACGAATTTAACGCGGAGGCACTCGTTTATCTCCAAAAACAAATCGATGAAGGATTTAAATGTGACTATTCGATAGAAGACTCGTTTTTATATTCAACGGATCCGAGTGAAGAACTGTCCAGAGAACTGGATGCTTATCGTCGGTTGAAACTTGATGGAGGAGAGGCGACGGAGGAAGTCAGAAACACGCTTCCCTTCTCAATTAATCAAGCGCTAGTCATTCGAAAGCAAGCACAGTTCCACCCAGTCAAGTATTTACGTGAATTGGCAGATCGATTCGTCCGGCTGGGTGGAAGGATTTATGAACAGACGAGGGCGCTAGATGTGAGTCAAGGTCCACGCCCGATTGTCACGACTGCTACAGGAAGAAGGGTTCAGGCCAATCAGGTCGTGATTGCGACCCATTATCCATTCAATGACCTACGAGGTTTATACGTGTCAAAATTTTCAGTAGAGCGGTCCTATATCGTCGCTTGTGAAACGGATACAGCTCCGCTGAAAGGGATGTATTTAAGTGTTGACCGAATCAGTCGATCGTATCGGTCATATGTGGTTGATGGAAAAACGTATTTATTGATCGGCGGAGAAGGACATACAGCAGGACAGGTGACGGACACACGAAGTCGTTATGATCATCTTGAGCGCGATGGCCAACATCACTTTGAAACGAATCGGGCGTCGTATCGCTGGTCCTCTCAAGATCTCATCACGTTGGACTCGCTTCCCTATGTCGGGCAAATGTTCAAACGGGAACCAGACATCTTACTAGCTACAGGATTTCTAAAATGGGGGATGACTAATGGGATTGCAGCGGGGAATTTACTCGCAGATCAACTTACCGGTCAGCCGAATCGATTTTCGGAGTTGGTGTCTCCACTTCGGAAAATCGTCAAACCAACTGATGTCAGATCATTTGTTAAAACCAATCTCGATACGGCGACACAATTCGCAAAAGGGACCGTGGAACGCGTACTCGAACGCAGGGACGTGGAGGACCTTCAACTAGATGAAGGTGGAGTCGTGCAAGTGGACCATCAGACAAAAGGAGTATATCGAGATTTAGACAACCATTGTCACGTAGTCAATTTGACATGCACCCATCTCGGTTGCACGGTGAAATGGAACAATGCGGAACGGACATGGGACTGTCCCTGTCATGGGTCTCGTTTTGATGCTAAAGGAGCCGTCCTAGAAGGTCCTGCGACAAAACCACTTCCCTACAAGATGCGAGAAGATTTGTAAACTAGTATAGGCAAAGGTTGACAGCTATAATAAAGTAGAAAGAGAACAGAACAACACATAGGGGTGAATGACAGATGGAACTAACAAAAGAATGGCGTGAACATTTTAAGCAATTGCGTGCGTTCGATGAAGCAATCTCTCTCTTATATTGGGATATGCGTACTCAGATGCCGGAACAGTCGGCACCGCTCCGTGCGGAAACAATCGGATATTTGTCGACCGAGGCGTTCAAACGACAAACGAGTGAGTCGTTCGCTTCTTTACTAGGACGCATGTCTGAAGAAGGTGGATTGTCTGAAGTCGAATCGCGTTCGCTTGAAATCGCAAAAACGCAATATGACCGAAACGCAAAGATTCCTCATGATGAGTATCAAGCGTACGTGACGCTCGTATCTGAAGCGGAAACGGCTTGGGAGAAAGCAAAGAATCAAAACGATTGGGACATGTTTGCTCCATATTTGAAAAAGATCATCGGATTCCAACAAAAATTTGCGGAATATTTCGGCTATGAGAAACATCCATACGATGCCCTGCTTTATGATTATGAACCGGGGATGACAGTTGAATTGTTAGATCAGCTGTTTGCTTCTCTCCGAGATGAACTGGTGCCGCTCATTCAACAGCTTCCAAAAGAATCACTTTCACTAGATTGGTCGATGCCGGCAGACATCCAAGAAAAGATTTGTCATGACTGGATGAATGTCGTTGCATACGATTTGTCCCGTGGTCGTCTCGACGCGACGGTGCACCCGTTTGAGATCACGATCAACCGTCGCGACGTACGAATCACGACGAAATATGATGAGGTGGATTTCCGTAATGCCTTGTTCGGAACGATGCACGAGGCAGGGCACGCGACGTATGAACAACAAATCGACCCAATGCTTGACGAGCTCGGGCTAGGCGGTGGCGCATCGATGGGAATCCATGAATCGCAGTCGCTCTTCTTTGAAAACTTTATCGGTCGGAGTGAAACGTTCTTGCGTCGCGTCTATCCGAAACTTCAAGAGCTCTACCCGGTATATGGTGACATCGATTTTGATACGTTCTATCGTGGAGTAAACGAGGCAAAACCTTCACTTATCCGAATCGAAGCGGATGAACTGACGTATAGCCTTCACATCATCATCCGCTATGAACTCGAGAAAGCACTCATTCAAGGAACGTTATCCGTCGACGAGCTTCCGGCCGCGTGGAATGAGAAGTATAAAGAGTATCTCGGACTCGATGTTCCAACAAACGCTAAAGGCGTACTTCAAGATGTACATTGGGCTGGTGGTTCGTTCGGATATTTCCCAAGTTATGCGCTCGGCCTCATTTATGCAGCTCAGTTGACGGAGGCGTTGAAAGTAGACCTACCTCAATTTGAGACACTAATTCAAGATGGTGAGATTGAGCCAGTCAAAACATGGCTCCAAGAAAACGTCCATCAATATGGAAAACGTCTGACACCAAATGAACTCATCCAAAAAGTGACGGGTCAAGAAATCTCGGTTCAACCTCTCGTTCGCTATTTGACGGACAAGTATCAGACTGTGTCCAAATGAAACGATTTGCGCACCGTGGTGTGATGGCACTACAACCGGAGAATACGATGTCGGCATTCAGACTCGCGCTGGATGCGGGGGCAGATGGAATCGAAACAGATGTTCACTTGACCAAAGATGGTGAGCTCGTTCTCATTCATGACGAGACACTGGAACGTACGACGGACGGGAGCGGTTTGGTGTCTTCATACACGCTCGACGAACTGAGAAGGTTTAACGCCGGAGTTCGATCTTCTCAACAAGAGGTCATCCCGACCCTGCAAGAACTTCTCGAACTTGTGAGAGGTGAATCGATTCGATTAAATCTTGAAGTGAAGACGGATGTGCTACGATACGTTGGAATCGAATCCCGGTTGCTCGACACTATCGAGTCGTCGGGCATCAACCCGTCTCGTATCCTCTTCTCTTCATTCAATCACGAGACAGTTCACCGATTGAAAAAGATGAGACCGGACATCGAGGCGGCCATTTTACTCGCGCAGCCACTATATGACACCGTTGAATATCTGGAATCGGTTGGTGCCGATTCAGTTCATCCGCATATCGATCGCATCACGGATGAAGAGGTTCGTTTGTTGCAACGACATGGTGTGCCCGTCAGACCCTATACGATCAAGACAGATGCACAACTCGAGCGCTGCCAGGCGTTACAAGTCGACGCCATTTTCGTCAATGATATCGAATGGGCAAGTAAAACCCTTTAGTCGCAGACTAAAGGGTTTTACTTTGTCGAGATTGGGAATCACCAATAATGTAAAGGTTGCGCTTTCATGCACTAGCATATTGGAGCACATTCAGGACATAGTGTCCCCTTTACGTCACTGTCGGATTGTCTTAAGTTTAAGATGTCACCGAGCTACATAGCAATCAGATGTAGCACACCATGTAGCACTGCATCACACTTGTTGTATGCAAGTCGTAGGTTACCGTAGACAAAAGGAGGAAATTTCACATGAAGAAGTTGATGTCTTTACTGGGTACACTAGCACTGGCCTTCGCTTTCATCCTACCGGTTAGCGCCGATGGACATGAAAATGCGATGGTCCGTGTGCTACATGCTTCACCTGATGCACCGGCAGTTGACGTGTATGTGGATGGGGAAGTCGCGGTCGAGGGAGCAGAGTTCAAGGATCTCACTGACTACTTGACACTTCCTGCAGGGGATTACAACGTTGAGATCAAGCCAGCAGGTGATGCAGAAACAGTCGTCGTCGCAACAGACCTTTCAATCGAAGCAGGCAAATTCTACACAGCTGCTGCGATCGGTCAACTTGAAAACATCGAAATCGCTGCAATGGAAGATGATGCGAACTTCGAAGACGGTAAATCAAAAGTCCGCGTCGCACACTTTGCACCGGATGCGCCTGCAGTAGATGTCGCACCTAAAGGTGGAGACCCACTCTTCTCGAACCTCGAGTTCAAAGCGGTGAGTGATTATGGCACACTTGATGCTGGTACGTACGACCTTGAAGTTCGTCCAGCAGGAGCGACTGATGTCGTGAAAGCACTTGACGGTGTCGCACTCGAAGGTGGTAAGAACTATACAGCATTCGCAATCGGACTCCTTGAAGGAGAACCAGCGTTTGAAGTACTCCTTGCCGCTGATGGTGGAGAAATGGCAATGGCCCCTGAAACAGGACAAGGTGGCCTCGCTCAAACAGCATCAATGAACTGGTTGCTCGCAGCAGCAGTAGTTGGAGCAGCAGCGGCTGGATTCTACGTCTTTCGTCGTCAGAAGCAAGACGCTTAAACTGATTTTTCTAGGTACCATCACTTTTCTAGTGATGGGTGCTCAAGCAGAAGCACCAGACAAACCATTTGTCATGCCGACGGCCGAATTCGCTGAACCACTCGTATTGACCTCTAAACAGGTCGACAGACAATCGTTTCATTCGAAAAGTTTCATCCCGAAACGACTCGTCATTCCATCAATTGATGTCGATGCATCGATTGAAGCGGTCGGGAAAGATGAGGCTGGTCGAATGGATACACCGTCTAAAGTGGATCAAGTCGGTTGGTATCAGTATGGTGCGAAAGCAGGGGCGACTGGAAATGTTGTCTTGTCGGGTCATCTTGATGACTTGAACGGTCCCGCCATCTTTGCAAACCTTGGTCAACTTCCGCTAGGAGAACTGGTGACGCTCCGTGCGGAAGGTCAAGTCGCAACGTATGAAGTCGTCAGTGTGAAGCAATATCGCCTTGATCAAGTCCCGCTTGCATCAATCTTTGCGGCGACTCAGGCGAAACGGATTCAACTGATTACATGTGCAGGGCCATACGATGAAAATCTTGGGTATCGTGACCGAATTGTTGTCACGGCACACCTGATTGAAACGAACTAACAGCAAGGAGATGCAAACACACGTTTTGCATCTCCTTTTTCATGTCTCATAAAAAATAGACCCCAACCATTATGGCTGAGGTCTGTTCATGGCTTAAGCATCCATGCGGTCTAATAATTTTGAAAGTAAAATGAGTTCTTCATCAGAGAAATCAGTAAATACATCCATCAAGTATTCGATTTTCATGCTCTCTAACATCTCGAATAACTCGCGACCTTCGTCTGTCGCTTGAAGTTCGACGACACGGCGGTCTCGTTCGCTGCGTTCACGAGAGATTAATCCTTTTTTCGTCAACTCATCAGCGAGTGCTGTGATCATCGAAGCTGAAAATTGAAACTCATTCGACAAAGCAGAGGCGATTTGAGGACTCTGTTGACAAAGAGAACGTAGAATGAAGAATTCATTACGAGTCAAATATTGTGAGAACATCGAACGGAGATTTTTTTTCACTCCGCGATAGTTCATCCGGATCCCACGTTCAGCATCAGCGACGAGCTGACGACGTGAAGCAGTTGGTACAGGTGTTGTCATCCTCGAAACTACCTCCTAGTGATAATATTATTCATATATACTTCAGAACATAGAAACATTCTACATTAAAAACATGTTGTCTGTAAAGTTATAAAGGCTCCTCATTCTTACGAATTTGTTGAATGATGTCCTCGTAATGTTTCAAGTCTGGATAGAATCGTCTAAAGAAGAATTCAATCTGCGGATCATCACCTTCTGCCAATAGTTTGGCCAGGACGGCATAGACGACACCCATCCCTTGTCTCGGCAGAAGGGAAGAAGGCAGTAAGGTCGCACATTGAATGGCTTGCGTATAATAAGTTGAAAGCGTGTCGTTCAAGTCTTTGAACGTTCGGATGTCTGCATAATGAAACATTCGAGTCAATTCGACGATTGCTGAGAGATCAGTCTCGAGCAACCATTCGCTTTGGAAGATGGCTTGATCCAATTTTTCAACGGTCTGGTCGTTGGCAATGTAATAGTTTAAATTGTCCCGAGTAATCGCCACTTTTTCAGGAGAATCGAGAATTTGTTCAACTGTTTCTTGTTCGAATGTCCGAAGTTGTTTACGGATGTTCACAAACTCAGAATCAGCAATCTCGAGAAGCCCGGCGACACGACTGAAACTACGTTTGATTTCAGGTGGAACAGCATTCGGGTTTTTGTAACCGAGGTCATGCTCAATTTCAGCCCAAGCATGTTGTAGAATCGAGCGGACTTGAATTTCCGCTTCCTTTTCGGCAAAACGTCGATATTCCCCGAGAGCAAGTCTTTTCTCGCTTAGTTCCACGACATAGTGGACAGATAAATAACCGAACTCATTGGAATCAAGGAGTGTAGATTTATCAATCGACTGTTCGCGGTCGATGGTGAACTCATCTTCTAATATTTGCGCAACAGTCCGTACATCATCATGGAAGTAAGTAACGATCCGAATCCCGGCGAGGTCTTGGACGTCGCGTAACGAACGGTATTGGTATGGTTTACGGGATAGTTTGGCATAGAGACTATCCGCTTCTTTCGCACGGGCGACAATCGAATGAAACTGGATCCCGGCTTCCGTTAACAATTCACTGAGGAGCGCTTTCAGTTTTGTGGCAAACGCTTCATAATCTTCTTTTTCATTCAAGTATTCTAGCATGATTGTATTTAGATCTTGTTTAGGCACGTCACTCACTCCTTTTCGCTGTCTTTAGTATATCATCTCCATTACGAAACGATATGGTAGCATATATACAGAGGGGGAATGAACATGAACCATACATTTCGGTCATCCGAGAGAGAGAAACTAGAGATCATCGCTGGTCTATTGCAACAGGCAGATTATCGGATATCCCGTATCCGAGAAGATGGGAATCAATTCGTTGTGACCGCGCGACTATTGGGTCGGGCTACCAAAGAAGGGGAACGCGAGCGTATCAAGGGAATCGTGCAGCATTTTGATGTGGAAGAATGGACGTTTCATGACTAAACGATGACGATTTATGTTTATCACCTCATTTTTCGGGAATAACAAAAACAGTGAATTACACGACTGTGAACGTTTAGGAGGATGGGGCATGTTAGAGACAAGGGTAGTAAATGATATGACAACGGTAGACCATGAAGTGAACGAAATGGTCTCAGGAGGGTGTGTGAACGAACACATCTATTTGTTTGCTAAAGACGAAGAACTAACGATTCGACTGGCAGCGGAAGCCGGTGTCCAACCGTACCGTATCCCTGAGAAGGGAATGTTTGAGTCGTTGCTCTCGAAATTTACGAGCAACTCAGAAGATCGCATGGAACAGATGGAAAGCCTCGGTCTTACGAAAGAGATGGTCGACTCACTCGAGCGCGAAATCAAAGATGGAAAAATCGTATTAGTCTGTGATAAATGACAATGGACCGGAAGCCCGGTCCATTTTTTTAGTGTTTTGTTTGATAATAGGCATTCACGATCCGTCGCAACGACTGCTGGTCGAGGCGCAGTGGAGAGAATCCCGCATCTTTCAACAATTGTTTTGTGTTTTCGTCATGGAAGGTGATGTTTCGATTCAAATATGGATTGAATACTTTCACCATGTCGTTAAATGACTGTTCGACAGAGCTGAGTGTAGACGACGGCGTCTCCGTGATCGTCAAATGCGGGAAAGAGAGCGACTCTTTCATATAGTCGAGCATCATCTCATTGCGTGGTGGCGTATCATTTGTGACATTGTAAATCGTGCCCGCTTTCGCATGCTCGATAGCGGCCAGAAGTACATCCGCGACATAATCGACCGGTACAAGATTTGAGGTACCCGTCGCCGATCCGATTAAACGGATGGATTCAAAGTCATGACCGCGGCGCTCCAATTTCCGTTTGAACAGCTCGAGTGCGCGCATATAGCCATACATCGTGAATTTTGAATCCGCTTCTCCGGTCTTCGAGTCACCAACGATAATGGCTGGACGGAAGATGGAAACGTCGAGTTCATCCCGTGATTGCCAGACCGCCTGTTCGGCGTGCGCCTTGCTCTCTTCGTAAGGATTTAGAAACGATTGAGACACATCATATAACGTCTCGCCACCGACTTCTTTTGCCCCGAGTGTATAGGCGGTACTTACATGGAAAAACCGAGGAACGTCAATCAACTTGGCCAATCGAAGAGCTTCTTTCGTCCCCGTTACATTTGTTTCAAACAATTCATCGCGTAACTCTTCATCAAATTTGACGAGTGCTGCCATGTGTAGGAATAAATCGATTTTTCCTTTATGTGAATCGATAAATTGTTCATTAGCACCGAGTGCGTGTGCCGTCAAATCGCCAGGCAACACATCGATTGATTTTCTTTCTTCCACCGTGAACTGAGCATTTACTTTTTCCGGTGTTCGGGCGAGCATGCAAAGCCGATGCCCCCGTTCAATCAACTCTTTGGCGAGTCGACCTCCTAAAAATCCAGTTCCACCAGTCATAAAAATATACAATCGCGTTCTCCCTCTCTGTGACATTCTGCATCCATCATATCAAGTCTTACGTCATGTAGCCACTTTACGTCTTTCAAAATTTCATGTTTAGAAAAAAACGAAGTCGGTTATGAACTATAGAGAAGCGTACGAAAGGTGCGTAACGACAGCTTGCCTGTCAAATCCATTGAAGTGAGGTTTTTAAGAATCATGGCAAATCTATTCGGAACAGACAAGGATGACGTAGCAAAGAAGCAACAAGAAATTGAGAAAACGGTACAAGAGAAAAATATTACCCAAATCCATCTCTACTTTTCAGATGTACTCGGTGATTTGAAACTCTTGACGCTTTCGGCAAAATTGTTGCCAGAGGTTTTTGAAGGAAAAACAATGTTTGATGGCTCTTCAATCAACGGATTCTCTTCCATCAAAAACTCCGACTTATTCTTGAGACCGGATTTAGATCGTCCACGTTATGAGCAAGATGGTGATGAGAGTATTTTGGCGTTCTTCTGTGATGTTTGTACACCAGAGGGTGAGCGATATGAATACGACCCACGTAATGTGTTGAAGGATGCACTCGAGCGAGCTGCACGCGATGGCTACTCGGTTTTCGTCGGCGCAGAGCCTGAGTTCTTCATCTTTGATGAAAATGGAGAGTTTTATGATGAGGCCGGTTACTTCTCGACTCGTTCAGAAGACAAAGGTTACGAAGTACGTCAGCATATTGCAAACCGTTTGAGCAATGTCGGATTCAACATCGAAGCGGTCCACCATGAGGTCGCTCCGGCACAACATGAAATCGGAATCAAATATGACGATGCGCTCCATACGGCAGATAACATTCAGTTTTTCAAAGAAATTGTCAAGATCGCGGCGAAAGAAAAAGGGGCATCTGTCTCGTTCTTACCGAAGCCGTTGCGTGACGTGAACGGTTCTGGGATGCATTTGAACATCTCGGTATGGAAGAACGACGAAGCGGGCAAGGCGACAAACAATGCGTTTGACGAGGCTGACGCCGATTACGGCCTCTCTCAAACAGCTCGTCATTTCATCGAAGGGATTTTAAAGCATGCCCGTGCGACGGCCATCTTTACAAACCCGCTTCCTGAGTCGTATGAGCGTCTCGTTCCTGGATTCGAGGCACCGGTCAACATTTGCTGGAGTCCATCGAACCGTAGTTCGATGATTCGAATCCCCGCTTCTCGTGGAAGTGCGACTCGAGTAGAGGTCCGAAATCCTGACCCGAGTGCAAACCCATACTTGGCACTTGCTGCCCTCATCTACGCTGGTTTAGAAGGAATCGAGCAGAAGCTTGAACCGTCTAAGCCGAACGAGGACGACTTGTTCGAGTATTCAGCGAAACAAATCGAAAGTCAGGGAATCGCATCACTTCCTGCGACATTCCATGAATCGATTCAATCGCTGAAACAAGACAACTTCCATGATTACTTTAACCACAATATGATTGACCGCTACTTGTCACTCATTCAAGTACGCAAATAAAAAATGACGCCAGCCGATTCGAACGGCTGGCGTTTTTGATGATTAGTGGATTCCGCGCATATATACTTTGATTTTTGGTGCGAGTGCGAACAGAATCAAACTTAAGATGATGGCGACACCGCCGATGACTCCGAAATAGAGCATCTCATTTTCTGGTGAGTAGAACTTGACAAGCTGGGCGTTGATTCCTTGCGCCGCAGCGTTCGATAAGAACCAGAGTGACATCGTTTGAGCAGAGAACGCAGCGGGTGCAAGTTTAGTCGTAGCCGACAAACCGACCGGCGACAAGCTCAACTCGCCCAAGACGACGATGAAGTAACTCAAGACGAGCCAGAGTGGGTTGACGAGGGTATCCGGACCGCTGAAGTAAGCAGGGAGTAGGATGACCAAGAAACTGACCCCTGCAAACAAGATCCCGAAAGCGAATTTCGTCGGGATACTCGGCTCACGGTCACCAAGGCGAACCCACAACCAAGCGAATACCGGTGCGAGCAAAATGATAAAGAGCGGGTTCAACGACTGGAACCATGCTGGTGACAATGTAAATCCGAAGAATTCAAGGTCAGTCCGTGTATCGGCATAACTCGCAAGGATCGTTGCCCCTTGTTCTTGAATTGCCCAGAACATGACTGAGGCGATGAAGAGCGGGATGTAGGCGATGATGCGCGAACGCTCGACCTCTGTCGTTTTCGGACTACGATACATGATGATAAAGTAAATCGTCGGAATCGCAATCCCGAACACTCCAACGAGCGTGATGAACGTGTTGATCGTGAACCAACCGAGCGGGATCAAGATGGCAAGTAAGACAGCGATTCCGATTGTGACGAGACTGACGATTCGAATCGTTTTCTTCTTCTCGTCCGGAGACAACGGGTTCGGTACATATGAACCAGCAAGTCCAAGGTTCGTCTTACGTGTCAATACGAAGACAACGAGTCCGACGAACATCCCGATTGCTGCAAGGGCAAAGCCCCAATGGAAACCGTAGTCTTTTTGTACTTGTCCAACGATAAGAGGCGAAATGAATGCGCCCAAGTTGATACCCATGTAAAAGATACTGAATCCAGCGTCGCGACGGCGATCCGTTTCGCTATACATATCTCCGACAATGCTTGATACGTTCGGTTTCAATAGACCTGTACCAATGACAATCAATGCCATTGAGATGAATAAGAAGACGACGCTACCTGGAATCGAGAGGACGATGTGCCCGAGCATGATGAACACACCACCGTAGAAGACTGCGCGTGACGTCCCGAATACTCTGTCCGCAAGCCATCCCCCAATGACTCCTGACATATAAACGAGCGCACCATAGACGGACATGATGGAGAGCGCAACGTTGCGGTCGAGCCCGAGTCCACCTTCAGAAACCTCATAGTACATATAGAATACGAGGATAGCCCGCATGCCATAGTACGAGAAACGTTCCCAAAACTCTGTGAAGAATAGTGTGAACAACCCTTTCGGTTGTCCGAAGAAGCCTTTTTGTGGAACACTGTCCACGATTGTCTGTTTATCGATCCTTTCCATGAAAGATCCCTCCTTAACCGTTTTATCATAAAAAGGATTATTATGATTGTAAAGTGAATTGAATGATAATTTCAAATTTTAATAAGAATGAAAAGAATGAAAAGACCACACTTTCTAAAAAACAGAGAGTGTGGTCAATGAGTGATTACGCGGATTTTTGCTTTGCTTCTGTCGCTTGAACGTGACGTCCGAGTTGCCAGTAAATAATACCTGACAGACAACTCGCGCCGCCGATCAAAATCAGTGCGATATGTCCGGCACGATGATCGAAGAAGACACTCGAGATAATCGGTGCCGTCACACCGCCAATCAGCCACTGGACACTCGCAGCACCATTGTAGGCACCGCGCATGTTCTCTGGCGCAATCAAGGCGATGAATGTCTGTTGGACAGGAGACATGATCATCTCACCAAACGTGTAAAACGCGTAGACGGCGAGTAAGATCCCGACGAGCGGGAGATAAGGGACATCAAGTGCGTACAATGCTCTCGGGACGATCGCAATCAAGATCATCCCAATCCCGAATACGGTAGCTCCAGCAAACATGACTTTCCCAAAAGGCTTATTCCCAAGCTTCGATGCAATCGGGAACTGGAAAAGAACGACGAGGATCCCGTTAAGTGCCAACAGGTAAGGGAATGGGTTTTGTTGATCCGTATACGTTGGGAGCGACTCTTTCAAAAAGAGCGGCAACATACTTTCGACGACCGAGAACCCCATTGATATGAATATACCCGCAAAGATAAAGATCAGAAACACGCGGTCGTTATAGAATACGCGCAACACTTCACGGTTGCTTGGGGTCTCATCTTCCGTGAACTCCGGCAACGACTCGTGAATAAATGCCCCAAGCACGAGGGCATATAGTCCAAAGATGAAAGCAGCCGCAAAGAAAATGAGCTCCCTGTCGATGAACAGTACCGCACTCCCGAGAAGCGGTCCGAATGCGGCTCCGATGTTATGCCCCATTCGTAAGAGACCGAACGCCTCGTTCATGTGCTCGGGTTCCGTGACATCAGCGACCATTGCACTGGCAGCGGGGTGGAACAATGAATTGGTCAAGCCGAGCATGGCATTGAGTAAGAGCAACGGCCAAAACGAGTCGGCGAACGCAAAACCGATGAGAGCGAGCGCGTCACCAACGATGGCGATCATCATAATTGGTTTGCGTCCGTATAGATCAGCAAGCCGTCCCCCAATCATCGAGCCGAGGAGCGCCATGATCGGTCCCGTCGCCATGATGATTCCGACTTGAAGATAGCTGTCTAACTGGTCACTATAATAAAGGACTAAGAATGGGGCAATCATGAACATCATGATTCCCGTGATCGTTTCTCCTAAGAAACGTATCCAAATGTTGCGGTCGAGTTGCTTGAGTGATTGAAACATACAGGTCACCTGCTTTATTTAATTTTAGACACAAAAGGGACGTCATATGCATGAAGGCATACGACGTCCCACGTTGTTTATGCATGCCTAGTTAGGCAGGCATCTTAGATATGAATCAATCGAAGAGGTGCCTGCCAATCAGTATGAACTTGAATGAATGGTTTCGAAGATACTACTGACATGGGAACCTCTCCTTTCTGTTAATTGTTGTTCTTCTCTTCAACTGTATGACACATTTCATCAATGTGTCAACAAATTAGTGGGAGGATTTAGAGTAATTCATTTAAATTTTTTCGGTTTAAACGATAATCAATCAGTCTAGACAAGACCACTTGAATCATCGCCGTAATCGGAACACTCACAAACATGCCGACGAGACCAAATAGACTTCCTCCGATGATAATCGATGTGATGACCCAAAATGGAGTGATTCCGACGCTGTCGCCCAAAATCTTCGGTCCGAGCCACAATCCGTCAAATTGTTGCAACAAGAAGATGAACAAGAGCACCAATACGGCGGTGAACGGATCATAAAAGTAAGTGATGATAAACGCTGGAATCATCCCTAATAGCGGACCGACGTATGGGATAAAATTGAGCACACCGACGATGACACCAAGAAGTAACGCGTATGGAGCCCCGATGATTAAGAGTCCGATGACAGCGAGAACACCGATGATCAGACAATCGAGTGATTTACCGATGATGTATCGTTTAAAAATGTAGTCCATCTCCTGAAAGATATCGATTGTCGTCTTCGCAGTGCCCACTGGTAAGAGCGCGTAGAGAAGGCGTTTGAACATGCGAGCGAAGACTTCTTTGTCCTTTAACAGATAGATGGAGATGACAATCCCGATTAAGAAGTTGATCAATGTCATCGTGAAACTAGAGACATAACTGACAGAAGAGAGGACGGCCGTCTCGACCCATCCGGAATAACGATCCTCGAAGCGTGCAAAATCAATCGCCTGGGCGATCGTCGCGTTATAGTCTTTCAGGTAATTGTTTACATCACCTAAGAACGCATCGATTTGACGGATGTAGACGGGTAACTCCTCGATGAGTGATGAAAGACTCGAGTAGATCCGCGGGAACAACGTGACGACCGAGATTGCTAAAATCCCGATAAACGTGATATAGACGATGAGCAGACCTTGATATCGCTTCAAATGGAACCGTTCTTCAATATAAGAGAGTACGGTGTTAAGTAATAAAGCGATGGCAATCCCCATGATGATTGGGGTCAGTAACTGAAACGTGTACTGCAAAACACGTGAGATGGTATCCGGTTCACTGATGACCCGCCATAAGACGAGTAAAATCAGACCGATCACACTGAGTTTCCAAATAAGTTGACGATTAAGCTCCAATGCTCTATCCCCTCATACAAATATAATTTTTCTACTCTTTTACTATGAATGTTTTTTGAAAAGGATTCAATAGATGTTCACTTTGAAAAAATGTTTGACACCGTTGGAAATGTCTGGTTAACTTAGGAACATACAAAAATTACATAGCGAATAACACTTTCTATCAAGAGAAGCGGAGGGACTGGCCCGATGAAGCTTCAGCAACAGATTGCAAAATACTGTGCTAATTCCAGCAAGGTGACCTTGAGAGATGGGAAGGTGGTTGACTACATACGTCTGTATTGAGCACCCCTTTCCTCAGAAAGGGGTGTTTTTTCGTATCAGGAGGAAGAATCATGGCAGACAGACGTTCACAATTATTAAAATCCTTACCGACGCAACACTTCGTCGGATTAGCAGAAGAGGTCGCAGCGGTAGAGGCAAGCGGGAAGAGCGTCATCCGACTCGGGCAAGGGACACCCGATTTACCGACGCCCGCTCCAATCTGTGAGGCGCTCGAACGTGCCATCACGGACCCGACCACACACCAATACGGTCCATTTCGAGGACAGACCCGATTGAAAGAAGCGGTCGCATCATTTTACTCTCGTGAATATGGTGTCGAACTCGATCCGGAACGAGAAGTCGCGATCTTGATCGGTAGCAAATCAGGTTTGATCACACTCCCACAATGTCTTCTCGAACCGGGTGACGGGATTTTACTCCCGAACCCGGGTTACCCGGATTACATCTCGGGGGCGCGTCTGGCTGGTGCGGAAATCATCGATTTGACGTTAAAAGAGGAACATGGCTTTCTTCCGGACTATTCAACACTCGACCCGTCCCACGCGAAACTCATGTATTTGAACTACCCGAGCAATCCGACTGGGGCTGTTGCGACGCCGGCATTCTTTGAAGAAACCGTCGCGTTTGCGAAGAAGCATGATGTGATGGTCGTCCACGATTTCGCTTATGGAAGCATTGGGTTCGACGGTTATGTTCCCCCGAGCTTCCTTCAGGCAGATGGTGCGAAAGAAATTGGAATTGAAGTATACACGATGTCGAAGGCGTTCAATATGTCGGGGTGGCGTGTCGCGTTCGCGGTCGGGAATGCCGATATCATCGAAGCCATCAACACGTATCAAGATCATGTCCACGTGTCTGTCTTCTCAGCCATTCAAGAGGCAGCGATTGTGGCGTTAGAATCCCCGCGAGACTTGCGTGATGACCTAGCCTCACTTTACGAAACAAGACGAAACCGATTGATTAATGGATTACGCCGGGCGGGGTGGGAGATTGAGGCACCGAAGGGTTCGTTCTTTGTATGGGCGAAAGTACCTGAGGGGGATGCAAAATCGTTCTCGAAAAAGTTACTCCACGAGGCGGGAGTCGCCGTCACACCAGGCTACTTCTTCGGAACAGAGGGAGAGCACCACATCCGTTTCGGTCTCGTATCGTCTGAACAGAAGATTGATGAAGCGGTAGAACGGATTGAGAGACTGTTTGCAGCTTATGAGGAGGTACATTTGTGATACGTCAGGCCGTGCTCGAATATGACCATTCGGATGATGCGCTCGAGGACCTTCATACGGTGATTGGAAACCGGAAGGCACTCGTTTTGAAAGGATTGAACGGATACGGTGAAGCGGTTCACGTGTTCCCTCGTCTAGCAAATCTTCCGAGTGTACAGTTCAACGGGGAATGTTCAGACGAAGAAGTTAATCGTTTGAATGCCTATCGACCCGACGTATGGATTGCCGTCGGCGGAGGTAAATTGATTGATACGGCGAAGCGGATTGCATTCGCTCAGTCAGTTCCGCTCATTGTCGTCCCGACCCTCGTGTCAAACTGTGCCGCCTTCACCCCACTCAGCGTCATCTACACTGAGGAAGGGTCTTACATTCGCTATGACACGTTTCCGGTCGTCATCGAGCGCGTCATCGCAGATGAACGACTGTTACGTGATTCACCTTATGACTATTTCAAGGCTGGCGTCATCGACACGGTCGCAAAGTGGTTCGAGGCTCGTTATATTAGCGGGACGACTTCAAAGGATGCAGGGATTCAGTCAGGGTTATCACTTGCTGCGCAGTGCGGTAAATTGATGGACTTGTCGATTCATGAACAGGACTTTCGTCATTATGGGCCAGACATCCGATATATCGTCGACCATGTCCTCGCAATCGGTGGTGCGGTCGGTGGGTTCGGGGGTGCCGGCACACGTGTTGCCGTTGCGCACGCCGTTCATAATGCACTCAGTCGCTTTGATTCGACTCATCATTGGTTACATGGGGACAAGGTCGGGTTCGGATTGATTGTTCAAGAACGGTTGATTAGATCCGATGACACCTTCCTGCTCGAGGACTGGCTTCAATCCATCGATGCGCCGACTTCGCTAACACAACTTGGGATTCATCCTGATCAAGTCGATGAATTGGTCACTTCGATTGTTGAAGAAATCACGATTCAAGGGATTCGGAATCTTGAAGATTCAGAGCAGTTAAAAGAAATTCTCATCAATCTACAAGAATTAGTTTACAAATAATGCTTTTATCAGTAATATAATAACAAAATAATAGAACCGATTGCTTATCAAGAGTGGTGGAGGGACTGGCCCGATGAAACCCGGCAACCAGATCAGTATGATCATGGTGCTAATTCCAACAGACGTGACGTCTGGGAGATGAGCGTGTCCGACTTTCACTTGTCGTGCCCGCCGCTCTTCGTGAGTAGCGGGCTTTTCATTTGGAGGAGGAACTATTCATGAACATCAAACAAAAAACACTTTTGGCAGGTACATCATTCCTTGCAGCAATTGCACTTTCTGCGTGTGGGCAATCCGAGGCGAGCGAAACGCTCAGCACGGAAGAACTGACAATCGGCGTGACCGGTGGCCCACACGAGCAGATTGCAGAGAAAGTACAAGAACTCGCGAAAGAGGACGGTCTTGAGATCGACATTAAAGTATTCAATGATTACAACACACCAAACACCGCTCTCGACGAAGGAAGCCTCGACGTGAACAGTTATCAGACGCTCTCGTTCTTAGAGCTCCAAAAATCGGATAAAGGCTATAAGATCGACGACGTATTCAAAACGGTCGCATTCCCGATGGGGCTATATTCTGAGAAGTTGACAGATATCAAGGATTTAAAAGAAGGGGATAAAGTGGCCGTACCGAATGACCCGGCGAACGAACTGCGAGCATTACGTCTTTATGAAACGGCAGGCCTCATCACATTGAAAGAAGGCTTGACAGATAAAGCGACGAAACGGGATATCGCTGAAAACCCGCTCAATCTCGAATTCATAGAGCTCGAAGCGTCGCAGCTCCCGACACAACTTCCGGAAGTGGCCCTTGCAGCCATCAATACGAACTTTGCGATGGGTGCAGGTCTCTCCATCAACGAGGATCCCCTGTTCCATGAGGACACGGTCGACAACCCATATCCGAACTATGTGGTCGTCCGCTCGGTCAACAAAGAAGATGAGGTCGTTGAGACATTGAAGTCTTACTACCATTCGGATGAAGTACGTGCCTTCATCGAAGAGGAATTCAATGGATCTGTCGTACCAGCGTTCTGAGGAGGGATTCGATGATTGAACTGAAACAAATCACCAAGCAATTTCACGTCAATGGAGATACAATCACAGCGCTTGACGACGTCTCCCTCACAATCGAAAAAGGGGAAATCTTCGGCATCATCGGGCGAAGCGGTGCTGGGAAGAGTACTCTCATCCGGATGATCAATCTATTGGAGCGCCCGACAGCAGGTGTCGTTGAGATTGAGGGACAAGACATCACACAATTAAAGAAAAAAGAACTCTCTTCGCTACGTCAGCGAATCGGCATGATCTTTCAACATTACAACCTATTAAAGATCGCGACCGTCGAAGAGAATGTCGCCATCCCGCTCCGCCTCGAAGGGCTCGGAAAGCAAGTCATCCGTGAACGGGTCGACCGCTATCTCGACATCGTCGGTTTATCTGAACATCGGAACCATTATCCTGAACAATTGTCAGGCGGACAAAAGCAGCGCGTCGCCATTGCACGAGCGCTCGCCCATGAACCGGACATCCTGCTCAGCGACGAGTCGACGAGTGCGCTCGACCCTGAGACGACCGAGTCGATCTTAGAGTTGTTGCTCGAAATCAACCGAGAACTCGGATTGACCATCTTCTTGATCACGCATGAGATGGAAGTGATTGAACGGATCTGTGACCGGGTCGCCGTCATCGATCACGGCAACATTATTGAACAAGGCAATGTGTTGGATGTCTTCTCAAACCCGAGACACGAAACGACGCAGCGGTTCTTGAAGACGAATCTCGATGTTCCGGAAGAAGTGGTGTCGGAATTACAGACGCGAGGCACGCTCGTTCATTTATCATTCATCGGTAGTCAAACGGAACAAGCGGTGCTCGCGCAGTTGACGAAACGATTCGGGATCTTACCGAACATCATCGGAGGCGGGATCAAGAAATTGAAAGCGGGTCTTGTCGGAAATCTGCTCGTTCACCTTGACGGAGACCATGAACAAACAGAACTCGCTGTCCGTTATTTGAAGACGAGCGGTGTACACGTAAGGGAGGTGTCGAACCATGCAACAGTTCTGGACAGACTGGGGTGACCTCATTTGGACGGGAACGATTCAAACATTGACGATGACGAGTATCGCGCTCCTCATCTCGACCTTGATTGGACTTCCGCTCGGGACGTTGCTTGTACTGACGAGACCGGACGGGCGTCTCGCGAACCGGTTCGTGTACGGCGGATTATCGAGCGTCATCAACGTCATCCGTTCGATTCCGTTCATCATTCTCTTGTTTTTCATCTTGCCGTTCACACGTTTCATCATGGGTACGACAATCGGGGTCCAAGGTGTACTTCTACCACTCATTGTCTTCACCGCCCCATACATCGCACGGCTCATGGAGTCTGCTCTTCTTGAAGTCGACCGCGGGGTCATCGAGGCGTATGAGGCGATGGGCATCTCGACGAGAAAGATCATCTGGTACGTCCTCATCCGTGAGGCACGTTCTTCCATCGTTCTCGGATTGACGATTGCAACGATCGGTTTGATTGGTGCGACTGCCATGGCAGGTCTCGTTGGAGCCGGTGGGCTTGGAGATATCGCATATCAATACGGACACCTTCGTTTTGAACCGGAAGTGATGTATGTGACGATTTTTGTCCTCATCCTACTTGTTCAATCGATTCAGTCATTCGGAAACCGATTGGCAACCAAATTAAAACGAGCCTAAAAAAGAATCGTGTCGCCTTGGCGACACGATTTATGCGTTGTGGAGCAACCGTTTTAGTTCAGCGATGCGGTCATGCCGAGGAATGAACGTCCGAATCTCTTTCTCACTGAAACCGACCTGGATACGATGATGGTCGAAGACAATCGGACTCTTCAGGATTTGTGGGTTTGATGCGACAAAACTGTACAGTTCGCGAATCGACATCTCGTTGAGTTTCTCAGCCGCTTGCTTATATACGCTCTTCTGTACCGACAGCAAGTCGGTCGTCCCATTCTCAGTCAGACTTAGCATTTCTTTAAATTCACCAAAGGATAAGCCTTGGTCTGTCAATTTCTTTTCGATGAAGGGAATCTTTTGTTCCCGCAACCAATCAATCGTTTTTCTGGAAGAACTGCAGCTCGTATGCGTGAATACCGTGACCGTCACGACAACCACTTCTCCTTTACATCAGTTTGGTTCTAACTATTATCTCTTTTTATACGTTACGTTTCGTGATTATGTTTCAAATCACATACAGTTTCTTTTTGATTGAAAGCGACTTCGTTCGGGTACAGATTTCAAGAGGAATCACATAAGGAGGAATGAAGATGTTTGATTATACTGTACAGTCTGACCGTACTGTTGAGGACGTCATCGCCCGTCTTGGAGAAGCGCTGAAAGATGAGTCATTCGGTGTATTATGGGACTTTGATTTGAGCGACACGTTAGAGAAAAAAGGGCAGGCCATTGAAGGGAAGTATCGCATCTTAGAAGTGTGCAACCCGAAGGCAGCAAAAGAAGTGCTGTCACAACAGTTAGAGGGAGGCTACTTCCTCCCGTGTAAAATCGCAGTGTTCGAAAAGGACAATCACACACAGATCGGCATGCCGAAACCGACAACGTTGATTCGTCTCATTGACGACAAATCGCTACAAGCCGTCGCAGCGGACGTCGAATCTAGACTGCAACGTGCGATCGACCAAAGTAAATAATCGATGTACCATCCGTTCATGAAACATGAGCGGATTTTTTTCGTATAGGACAGTTAGATAATGGTAAAATTGGATAGAATGTTGACTGGAGGAGATATTTTGTTTAAAAGAGGGATTACAATAATACTTGGCGCTTCGTTGTTAAGCGCATGTGGAGCATCTGACATAGAAGTCATTCAATTAGATCACATAGAAAATCAATGGAATCTCGAGAGTTACACGAAAGAAGGAGAATTTGTTCAAGTACACGAAACGAGAGAAGTGCTCGAGGCATGTGAGGGTGAACGAACGGCGGAGCTAAATGGAGATGTCACTGTATATCAGACAGTGTTCGCAGGACGAAACGGGGTCGTGTCATCCATGGATCCGTACTCGATGAAGGTAGTTACCTATTTAGAAGGTGACGAACGATATGTTGTCTGTCGCGAAGATTATACGAATCAATGGATGGCGGAGACGATCGATAAGTTCCCGGACTTTGTAAATACATCTGAAGGAATCAGCGTCCCCCGATTACCTAGCCTTCATCAAACATCTTTATCCTCAAAAGATAAGCTAATGAAAACAGACGAACTGAACATCGATGAAATCGACATCATCCCGTTCCGAGATACATTACTTGAAATTGAACCGGCTCTATTCGGAGAGCTTGAACTAGAACTCGATGGTAAAGCGACGAGACATTCGCTCACTAGTTTTCAACCGACCGGAATCGATATGCCGCATCGACAGATTGCCATCGGACTCGATCGAAAAACATCTCAACCGTATATTCTTTTTTCATTCAATGAACGCTTTGTTTATCAGCAATTACAGTTTGAAGAACTAGAGGATCCTGCGTCAATAGAACAACAGTCCTTTGAAGAGTTAAGCGTCGACACCATCATCGAACCTGGAGAGATAAAAAAAGGAGAAGCGGTTCCCTTATATTCATTCCACTACATAAAAGATGGTGAACCAGTGACTGAAACGATGACGGTTCGCTTTATTGAAGGTACGTTACTGAAAGAAGGCGAAGAACCCGATTCGATGCTTGAAGAGTGGGTGCTGGACCAAGAAGACGGTTCAAGAGTCATTGCGCACCGTAAACCGTTTGATGGGAATTCACTCACTTATCCTGATTTCATCGAAATCTCGACGGAAGAATCTGAACAAGTCATGGAAGTATTGAAGGAGGCAGAACCGGTCGGCCGTAAGGGTGAACCTGCAGACTATCGATACTTGACGTTGATGGAAGGATGGAAAGGGCAAGAATTTGAAATCAGCTATAAACAGCGGTCAAAAAAAATCGACATCTATCTGACAGACCCGCTTCGCGAGCAGACATTTAAATTATCTAGTAAAGGGGCGGAAGTGTTCTTGGATATTTTCCCGGAGTACGAAAAATCATGATGAAACGACTATTATTCACGTTATGTACAGTTGGAATATTATCGGGTTGTGGTGGAGAAGAGGTAAATGTCGTCAAACTGGACCATATGCCATCACAATGGGATGTACGAGACATGAACAGCTTTACTACCGGGCCGGAGACGTGGGCGAGCGATTTACTCCTTGCATGCACCGATGACCCGATTCCCCAAATTAATGAAGACGTCACGGTCTATCATTCGTATGTTTTGAACCGAAAAGCCATGATTTCGGACTACGATGCACATGCCTATAAGCTAGTGACGTATGTAAAAGGCGAACAGAATTATGTCATTTGTCAGGACGGCTTTTCTCCAAAGATGAGAGTCGGACTTGTTAAGAAGTTCCCTTCGTTTGTACAGGCTTCTGAAGGTGTCACCATCCCAAGTAACCCGACAATTGCAAATGGAACTCCGGAACAAGAAGAGAGTTTGAAGGAAAGCGATTATTCCGATGTTTTCGAGGATCCCGTCCATCTCATTGACGAAACGATGATTCAAGTGACCCCTTCCTTGAATGGAAGTATCCATTTAACCATCGGAGAGGACGAAGGGATCTTTCCGCTCTCAATCATTGAACCTTATCACGCGCAAATGGGAAGCATGACAATCGCACTCGGCTACGACGAACAATCCAAAGAGGCTTACATTTTCGCTAAGTCTGAAGGGGGCTTACTTTCCTATGACCCGGTCGTCATGATTTCCGAAAATGATTATTGGCAACCAAAGCAATTTGAAGGGCTCAAAGTCGAGCGGGGACTGCAAGCAGACTCGCTTGAACCCGGAGTCGAGACACCGGTTTACACATTCTCTTACATGGAGAACGGAAAACGTGTGACGGAAGATGTCCGTCTCACGTACACCGGTCGCGAATTTGCGACGGATGAATCGATCGAAGCAGACATAGAATCGAATCCCGCCGTACCAAGTGGTCCGTTCGTGTTCGTCCATAAGACTCCTTTAGACGAAAAGGCAACGATTGGTTACCCGAACGTGCTGCGGGCTGCAGGAATCGACATGTCTGATTTGATGGATGGAATCGATGAGGCAGAGCCGGTCAAGCGAAAAGGGGAGATAGAAGAGTACACGATGCTTACGATCATCGACGGATGGGTCGGTCAGGAGTTTCAATTAAGCTTTCAGAGACGTTCGAAAAAGGTGGATGTGTACTTAACCGATCCAAAGCGAAAGCAGACGTTCAAATTGTCGAGTATGGGTGCAGAGACATTCTTCAGCTATTTTCCCGATTTGAAAGAGTAAAGGCGCCACTCGGCGTCTTTTCATTTGGTAAATATTTAAAATTTAAGATATTGACCTTCTATACAAAAAGGATGCAATGGATTGCTTCACAATACGTTACACTGAGGTTCACGATTTAATACGAATATCCTACGAAGAAGAAAGGTTGCTATCTTTAATGAGTACATTGAACCAGAAAATGATCCATTCAGATGACGTATTCCGGTCCATCGAGACGAACATGGCGATGATTCGATTTGATCGTCAACGCCGGGTCGTCGATGTGAACGATACGTTCGCAAAAGCGATGAAATATAGACGCGAAGAGATGGTTGGCATGCAACACCATTTGTTCTGCCCTTCTTCCTTTGTCAATAGTCCGGATTATTCGGCATTTTGGGAGAAACTTTGGAGCGGATTCAGTTTCTCGGATAAAGTGGAGCGAGAGAATGCAAAAGGGGAAACCATTTGGCTCGAGGCGACGTATATGCCGATTTTCGAAGGGGATGATGTCGTAGGTGTCGTCAAAATCGCATCGGATATCACGGAGCGGCAACAGGTGATTGAGGATTATGCGTATCGCTTCAAATCGATGACCGATGTGCTCGATGAACGGGCGAAGACAGGTATGCAAGATACGAAAGTATTGAATGAGACGATTGAACGGCTTGCTAAAGATGCGGCGGACAACCTCCATGCCCTTCAGAACTTGCGTCGTCAAGCCGATGATATCGCGAAAATCGCACTGTCCATCAAAGAGATTGCCGCACAAACAAATCTATTGTCCCTGAATGCCGCCATCGAAGCCGCTCGCGCCGGTGAACATGGACTTGGATTTAATGTCGTGGCGACGGAAGTGCGGAATCTCTCCCGTATGGTTGAACGTGCGGTCGTCGACGTCAATTCAAATACGGAAGGGATGAACTTTGAACTACGAAAAATTGTAGAAGGTGTCACCGCATCCAATCAAGAAATTCAGTTGAGTGCAAAGACGATGGAACAAACGATGGATCGATTCCATGCGTTCGAGCAGGCCGCAGCCGAATTACATGATACGGCTGACACGTTCACTTCTAACTTATGAACCGATTGACCCTTTGATGGGTCAGTCGTTTTTTTTGAATTGTAATGTATGGCCGTTCTCCTTCAACCAAGCTTTCGCTTGATCTGTTTCTGGATATACGGTACGTAACGTGTTCCAAAATGAGGCAGAGTGGTCGAAGTGGACGAGATGCACCCATTCGTGAGCGATGACGTAATCCATCATTTCTTTTGGTGCGAGCATAAGGCGGACGTTGATGGAGATGGTCCCATTTGAACTACATGACCCCCAACGTGTCTTTTGGTGACCGATTCGAATCTTTTCCGCTTTCACGCCTAAGATTCTTTCGTAAGTCGGTGCCCGCTCAATCACATATTCAAGCGCACGTTCGCGTAGCCATGCCTCATAATGTTTAGACAGGGTGTTTTCGTCCCATGTCCTCGGGACGAAAAATGAGTAACCGTCATGTCTGAGTGTCGTGCCATCATCTCTTTTGGTCGGATAGCTTTTTCCATGAAAGACGAGCCCCTCATCAAGAACAGACGTCTGTCTCGGAAGGTTGTGCCATGTATGACGAATCCATGAGTCGTGCTCTTCTAAAATGCGATCGACGACTCGTTTTGACAAACGTGCTGGGATACGTAGCTCGATTCCATTTGGTGTGACATAAAATGCGGCTTTTTTTCTTCGTTTATGTCTGACGATGTTGACGTTCATACATTACCTCCTCTCTATATCTCGATTGAGTATAACGAAGTCGGCAAGAAACTGCCATGCTTTTTTGGCACGCAGTCGAATCAACTTTGATACAGTAAGAGGAGGAGGGATGAACATGAAATCAATTTTACAACAACAACTTGAACGTACAGGTACGAATTCAGTGAAGTGGGATGGGTTGGAGCGTTGGTTCCATCTGTCAGAAGAGGTGTTGCCACTCTGGGTGGCCGACATCGATATCCGTACGGCACCGTCTATTTCGGAGGCACTCGCCAACAAAGCCGCTCAAGGAGAATTCGGCTATACATTGTTCGCGCCTGAAGCGCAGGAAGCGGTTCGGTCTTGGTACGGGCGACGTCACGATATGGAGATTGATCCGAAGCATGTCTTATTCTCAAGTGGGGTCGTCCCCGCATTGACACATATCGTCGAGGCATTGACGGAAGTCGGGGATGGTGTTGTGATTCAGTCACCCGTCTACCCACCGTTCCATGAACTCGTCGTCGGTTCGAAACGACAGGTGTTCGATGCGCCGTTGAAAGAGAACGATGGACGCTACGAGATGGACTTCGTCGCCTTAGAGGAAGCGATGAAACAAGCGAAGCTCTTCTTGCTCTGTTCTCCGCACAATCCGGTCGGACGTGTCTGGACGAGAGCAGAACTCGAAAAGGTCGTCGAGCTTGCAAATCAATATGATGTCATCGTCGTCGCAGATGAGATTCATGCGGATTTGACGTTCCCTTCTCATGAACATACCGCAATCGGCTCACTCGATCCCCGCGTCATCACGGTAAGTGCGCCCTCAAAAGCGTTTAACATCGCGGGATTATTTGCGTCCTACATCATCTGTCCGGTTGATGAGTGGCGGAAGCAGATCACGAAAGTACAGAACAAACATCACGTCCTCCCGACACCGTTTGCGAATACAGCTATCATCGCGGCCTATACAGAAAAACGTGCGGAGCAATGGCTCGATCAGTTACGTGAAGAACTCGAGCAACAAATGAGCGAGGTCATCGACTCGATTGAAACCCATTTACCGATGCTCCGTACGGCGCGTCCTGAGGCGAGCTATTTATTGTGGATCGACTTTTCGGAGCTCCCGATGTCTGCAGAGGAGAGAAAGTCTTGGCTACATCAAGACGTTCGAATCTTCTTGTCACCGGGTAGTCCGTTCGGTCCTCAAGGTGAAGCGTTTGAACGGATGAATATCGGGACGCGTCGCGAATTGCTAGACGAGGCAATCCATCGTCTCAGCACGCAAATGAAGCGAAAAGCGTTTGTGTAAAACGAGAATCGGGAAAAATTCACAATGAGATGATGAGAGAAAGTGAGTGGATGGGATGGAGACGATCAATTGGAAGAAAAAAATGGAGGAACAGCTAAGGCGCAGTGGATTCACCTTGCAAGTCGAAAACATGTCCAATATTCGCTTGACTGAGATTCATGCGAGCTCTTCTCCGTTGATCTCTTATCCGCTCCGTGTCCGATTGTATGAGCGGATGGGTTGGCTCATGTGTACGGTCGATTCGCCGACTCTTGACCGAAACGAGGACCATCCCTTATTCGAGCGGATGGTGACAGCCGTATTCGAACGAATCGTACGTCATTTATACAACGGATATGGATTCCATGTGCTGACGTTCATCGGTGATACCGGAAACTATATCGCGCCTAAAGATTCTGAGACAGGCGAGGTCGTCCGTCTCGTCGCTCACCTATGGAATGACCGCTCCTATATCCATCTCGACACATTCGAGGAATATCCGGCCTTATATGTGACCCCACCGTGGGCCCACCAGGCGTATGCTATCGAGAGTAGGGATGAGGAATGGGTCATTTACGCAGGTAGGGGCGGTAGACCATCGACCGATTATCGGGCGGATGGGGTCGAGTTAAAGCCTCATCGTCTGGCAGACGGCGAACTCTTCTTCCCGGTCGACCGTATCTCAAAACACAAAGGCACACTCGCTCTTGCCGAATGGCTCCGGCTTGAGCGGAGAGAAGTCGAGGACTTTATGATGTCATTCATGCAGACGATCCGAAAGTTCGACCCTTCCTTCGGATTCGCATGGGGTGGTACAGAGACGTTCTTTCACGGCGTGCCGGTCGAGCCATATGCGCAAGTACTCAGACTCGAGAGCGGGAAGCGTCGCTATCGCGTTATGAACAATACGGCAAAGCGATTGTTTGCGGTATCGGATGATCCTAACGAATGTCTGAAGGAAGTGAGTCAGACGTTAGGGACGATCACGTTACCGGAACGACGGGTCTCAGCACTCGGTCAACTGGTTATGGGGATTTGGCAACAGTTTGAGACCGATGAAGAGACGTATATCCAAGAAGTCGCATATCGGGATATCTCGAAATTCCAGATGGAAGAGAAAATTGGTCATGCTTTGGCGAATCAGCAACGTATTCGCTGGATTGACAAAAATCACCCGCACCAGAATGTGATTGAGTATGCCCATCTCCGTATCACGTTCCCGAAACGACCACCGGGCCTTGTCACTGTCGAACCTGCTGAATCTGGACATGAAAGAGGTGCTTTATGAGAATTGTGGATGCACGTGCCATGCCGATCGACCATGAGGATTTGATTGCTGTCACATCATCCTCGGTTTACTATCGGGAAAAGAAAGACGAGACGACTTTCTCCCTCTATCGTTTTGATGAAGAGGACGGGATGATTACCCAGTTGAACCGTCGTCCCTATGAAGACTACGGGTATTCGAAACTCTTCGTGGATGGGGACGTCGTGTACTTCTTAAACGAGATCCCAGACGGCGAGGGAATTATCAAGACAGAGTTGATCGCGTTCTCTTATAAAGCAGGGAAAGAAGAAATTGTAACGACATTTGAGAAGAGAGGGAATAGCACGCTATTCTGGGTACTCGATCATCGTTACTTCCTCTTTTTGACGGCGTTTGAATCGTCTGATGAGGCATGGTTGTATGATCGGGTGACCAGTCAGCGTGAGCGTATTCGGGACGAGCGTCTGGTCGGGAAGACAGAACGATTCCGTGAACTGTATTTGTTCACGACGACATTCGCGGGTATCGCGTATATCGTCTGTAACGCCAGACTCGATGAATTTGACTACTATGATGCACTCGATAATGGACGAGTCTCTCCGGACGACCCGATTGACCATTCTGAAGCGCTACTCATCTGTCCGCTCGAGGAAGCGATTGAGGCGATCTGGGATCAGCGGGATGAATTGCCATTCGATGATGTTCTCCGATTGCAAGGGGAAGGTGACACGGTACAATACCTTGGTGAAAACGAGGGTATCCTTCGATTTTCAGCGTTCGTCGACTCTTTGAACGAAGAAGTCATCTATGATTTGACGGCACCTGATGTGTTACATGAAGTATCGGTTGTCGACTGGGGTGCCTATGAACCGCTCGACTTCACATATGACGATGTCAGTTCGACAATCTTTATCAAGGTAGATGAGAGTGACATGCATACGGAAGTCATTGATGTTGCGACTGGGGCACGTTATATCGATGTGGAACCGTTCGAGCGCGTGATTGGTCGTCGTTATCTCGTTCATGAGTATACAGAAGGTCTTACGAGCGGCGTCGTCATTTTCGATTTAGAGACAGAGGAACGCTTTGCCTATGAAAATGCCTATTATATGGTCATCGATGATGCCGTATTAATCCTATCCATGTCGAGCACATAAATATAAACACCACCCATTTATTAGGTGGTGTTTATATTTGGATATATAGTTTACATAACATATTATTGTAAGCCTGATATCGCGTGTTTTTTTCGCTCGTCACCGATATGGGCATACACTTGTGTCGTGGCCACCGATTCATGACCAAGCAGCTGTTGAATCGTCAATACATCGATTCCGCTCATCGCCAGTCGTGTAGCAAACGTGTGGCGGAGTTTATGGGGTGTCACTTGTTTATATGACAAGAAAGGGAGATATGGTTTCAATCGATCGATATGACCTTTTAACACGTGTTGAACCGTACGAACGGCAATTCGTTTCCCTTTTTCATTCTGAAATAACGCACCTTCACGCGACAATTGACGGTATTCGGTGAGCAGGGGCTGAAGAGGACCCGCTATCGGAATGAGGCGCTCCTTGTTCCCTTTACCGATGACGCGGATGGTTTCGGTTTCGAAGTTGATATCGGTCCAATTGAGCCCGACGAGTTCCGACACGCGCATACCCGTCAGTCCGAGAAGTTGGATGATCAAAAAGTCACGTTCGCGATTTGCCTCATACCAGCTCGCCTCACGGTTCGTCATCCCGACATTGCTTCGGACGAGCGTTGAGAAGTCGAGCCACTCCGACTCTGTCAAATAGATTGGGTTCCGTTTGCCTCGTTTCGGTCGCTCCACGGCCTGAAATGGATTGGTTGTGGCCTGGTTCGTCTCAATTAAATAATTGAAGAGTGATTGTAATGTAGACAGTTTTCGATTGATGACACTCGGGGCGTTCTCGAGCTCGAGGGCGAGGTAAGTCGCATATGCTTCCGCTCCTGCATGATCGATTTCCGTAAATGCCGCCAAATCAATTGTCTCAGGTTCTAATTCAGTCCCGCTCACGTGTTCAACCCAACGGAAGAAGTCCAATACATCATAGACATATCGTTGAGCGGTCTGTTTGGAGTAGTGTTTGGCCGCTAAGTGATGGAAGAACTGTTGGATGAACACAGGTAATCGGTGCAATCCGTTCAGCTCAAACCGTTTCAAGTTCGTTGTTGTCGGCCGTTGTCCGAGTTGACGGAAGATACTCATTGAACCCCTCCTATTCTTACGAATCTAACTTGATTCTTTCCATTTTGTTTTCCTTCACGCAAATAATCATCTGCCTCTTTCACGATCCCCTCTAACGTATCGAACTGTGTACGCACGGCAAGTCCGAACGTCATCGTGATATGGAGTTGTTCACCTTCGTATTCCAAACGTGTGGATTCGATTTGATGTCGCAACTGTTCCGTTATGGCGTAAACGTCTCCAGACGAGTTCGTATAGAAGAGCAAAAACTCTTCACCACCCCAGCGTACGGCAATCCCGTCAACCGAGGACAAGATGGATGCGACTTGTTGGATGACACGGTCTCCACAATCGTGGCCATATGTCTCGTTGAACGACTTGAATCCGTCGATGTCACATAGCGCAATGGCGTAAGAGATGCCGTCGAGACTTGCCTGCTCGATGGATTCCGAGACGCGTTCATGCCCGTTTTTCCGATTCAGCAGCCCGGTCAATCCGTCTGTCGAAGCGAGAACCTGCAATTGCTCATTCGATTGTTCGAGTTCATCCGTCACCTCGACGACGGCCGATTCAAAGATGAATGATAGACCGGCAATCATCATGACCGTCGAAAGGATGCAAAAGAGCCCAAGCGCCTGTTCGATAGGTTGTGGCAAGGTCACCATTCCGTCTGACACATTGACGAAGAGGATGCTATAGATCATCATTGCGAGGGCGGTCGTCAAGATTCGTTGTCCTTTTGTCACGCTCGGCATGAAAAAGACGCCATAGGCCATCATGAGTATGAAATAATGCATGTTGACATCCCAACCGAGAATGAAAGTCGAGATGATTGCGTTATACACGACTTCGATGAAGAGTCCGGTGAAGAAAATGCCGTACCATCGCTTATGTACAAAATAAAATGAAATCGTGTAATATAGGACGCTCACTCCGTTAGAGATGAACAAAGAGGTCACATCCAATCGCCAGAATAACAGACAGAACAAGACATGAACGAACCAGGCGATGACGTTGCCATAAAACATGATGCGTTCATTATACAGCGTTCCGCGACGGGCATCATAAATTGTTCCCATCTCACACCTCCTCTCATTCAGTATAGCGAAAGAACGCTTGTATTTATATAAAAGTCATTAAAATTATCCATGAAAAGACCTTATAACACGTCCTTATCGTTGCGTGAAATAGATATTTCACGCAACGTTTGTGAGTTACGTGATCGATTCTGAATCGAGTGATTAATCGACCAATAAGTTTTATTGCAAAATAAATGGTAGACAATAATTTGTTATGTAAACCATATTGATTTGTCTTGAAATTGTAATGTTGAACCATTATACCTTATGATGAAAATAGGACTTGAAACGGCAAGTCAGGTAACGTTACACTGTAAACGTAAACCAAAGGGGGATTTTGGATGGATGATCAGCGTTTGAAGCAACTTTTGTCTGAAGCGAAGACCATCGCGGTCGTCGGCGTGTCCGACAACCCGAACAAGACGGCCAACCAGATTGCGGAGTATTTACTACGTGTCGGGTATACCGTCATCCCTGTCAACCCGATGCTCGAGGAGTGGAACGGCCGTAAGGCATATCCGTCCGTCGAGAGCATCCCGGGTAGAATCGATATCGTCGACGTGTTCCGTCGCAGCGAGTTTTTAGCAGGTGTCGCGGAAGATGCGGTACGACATGGGGATGTCGGGCTCGTCTTCAACCAGCTCGGTCTCTCAAGTCCAGAGGCGGAGCAAATCGCACGCGATGCCGGGCTCGATTACATCGAGAACCGCTGCCTGTACGTGGAGCATGCTCGTCTACTCGGATAAGACCTACCTCCTTGGTAGGTCTCCTTTTTTTCAGCAACGGCTGACAAGGGAGGCTTGCCAGAATCGATGAACAGCTATACAATAGGAAAGAAAAACGAACGTGTGTTCGAAATTGAGGTGACTGCTATGTCAACAGATCTATTTAATTACAATGAAGACGCCATCCAGGTGCTCGAAGGACTCACGGCCGTACGAAAACGACCGGGGATGTACATCGGGTCAACCGACCATCGCGGGCTTCACCATCTCGTGTATGAGATCGTCGACAATGCGATCGATGAGGCGCTCGCCGGGTTCGGTGGTCAAATCGATGTGACGATTCATAAGGACGATGCGATCACGGTTCGTGACCACGGACGTGGGATGCCGACAGGGATGCACGCCTCTGGAAAACCGACACCTGAAGTCATTTTTACCGTTCTCCATGCTGGCGGGAAGTTCGGGCAAGGCGGTTATAAGACGTCGGGCGGTCTCCATGGTGTTGGTGCCTCGGTCGTCAACGCACTCTCGAACAAGGTCGTCGTGACAATTTATCGCGACGGGAAAGTGTTCGAGCAGACATTTGCGGACGGCGGCGTGCCGCAGACGACGCTCCTAGAGACGGGCAAGACGCGCCAGACCGGGACGAGCGTCTATTTTAAACCGGATGCAACCATCTTCTCGACGACAACGTATAACTATGACACGCTCGCCGAACGCCTTCGTGAATCGGCTTTCCTATTAAAAGGATTGACGATTACGCTGACGGACGAGCGTACCGATAAACAAGAGACGTTCCATTACGAGGATGGGATCGCTGAATTCGTTCAATATTTAAATGACGATAAGGCGACGCTTCACCCGATCGTCTACTTCGAAGGGACAGAGAACGAGATTGAGATCGAGCTCGCATTCCAGTTCACAGACGCCTATTCTGAGAACGTCCTTTCTTTCGTCAACAACGTCCGTACGCGTGACGGTGGGACGCATGAGGTCGGCGCCAAGACGGCGATGACCCGGATCATGAATGAATATGCACGGAAGAACGGATTGCTCAAAGAGAAGGACAAAAATCTAGACGGTGGCGACGTCCGTGAGGGACTCACGCTCATCGTCTCGGTCCGAATCCCTGAAGAATTCCTCCAGTTCGAGGGCCAAACGAAGTCGAAACTCGGCTCTCCAGAGGCGCGCGCGAGTGCGGATAGCGTCATGGCGAAGCAACTGACGATCTTCCTAGAAGAGAACCCACAGATGGCCACGATGCTCATCAAAAAGGCGATTCGCGCGGCTCAGGCGCGTGAGGCGGCACGAAAAGCACGTGAAGAGGCACGGAACGGTAAGAAGAAGAAACGTTCGAGTATCTTGAACGGGAAATTGACGCCGGCGACATCGAAGAATGCCGCGAAGAACGAACTATTCCTCGTCGAGGGTGACTCGGCCGGCGGTTCCGCCAAACAAGGGCGTGACCGGACGTTCCAAGCCATCCTTCCGTTACGCGGGAAAGTCATCAACTCCGAGAAGTCAAAACTCCAGGACATCATGAAGAATGAAGAAATCAATACGATCATTCATGCAATCGGTGCCGGAATCGGTCATGATTTCGATTTGGATGACTGTAACTTCGACAAGATCATCATCATGACGGATGCCGATACAGATGGTGCGCATATCCAAGTGCTCCTTCTCACGTTCTTCTTCCGTTATATGCGACCGCTCGTTGAGGCGGGCCGTGTGTTCGTCGCCTTGCCACCGCTCTATCGCATCTCAAAAGGGAAAGGCAAGTCCGAGCAGTTCGACTACGCATGGGACGAAGAGGCGCTCGAGAAGTTGGTCAAAGTGTATAAGAAAGGCTATATCCTCCAGCGCTATAAAGGTCTTGGTGAGATGAACGCGGACCAGTTATGGGAGACGACGATGAATCCGGATACCCGTACGCTCATCCGTGTCACGGTGGACGACGCGGCTGTCGCGGACAAGCGTGTCTCGGTCTTGATGGGCGATAACGTCACGCATCGCCGTGAGTGGATCGAGGAGAACGTTGCCTTCGGACTTCAGGAAGATGATTCGATCATCGCCAATGAACATGTGACTAAAGCGATTGAGGAAGTGATGTAACGATGTCGACGATTCAACACATTTTAAACTTATCTCTCGAACAGGTCGTCGGTGACCGGTTCGGGCGTTATTCAAAATATATCATTCAAGACCGTGCCTTGCCGGACGCACGTGACGGGCTCAAGCCCGTACAACGTCGTATCCTTTATGCGATGCACCATGAGGGGAATACGAACGACAAGCCTTACCGAAAGTCTGCAAAGACGGTCGGGAACGTCATCGGGAACTATCACCCGCACGGTGACTCGTCCGTCTATGAGGCGATGGTACGTCTCTCTCAGGACTGGAAACTACGCTATCCGCTCATCGACATGCATGGGAACAACGGGTCGATGGACGGTGACCCGGCAGCGGCCATGCGTTATACAGAAGCCCGTCTCTCGAAGATTGCTGGGGTCATGCTGACGTCGATTGCGAAGAATACGGTCGACTATACGCCAAACTTTGATGATTCGACGGAAGAGCCGCTCGTCTTGCCGTCACTCCTCCCGAACTTGCTCATGAACGGGACGACAGGGATCTCAGCGGGTTATGCGACAGAAATCCCGCCGCATAACTTGACGGAAGTGCTCAACCTCGCCATCGCACGCCTGAAAGGTCAGGTCGATACGGCGAAAGACGCCATCGAGTATGTCACAGGACCTGACTTTCCTACCGGAGGGACGGTCATGGGGAAAGAAGGCATCCTAAAGGCGTTTGAAACCGGCAAGGGTAAGGTCATCATCCGCGCGAAATCAGAGATTGAGCAGCTAAAAGGTGGCCGTGAACAGATCACGATCACCGAAATCCCTTATGAAGTGAACAAGGCGAACCTCGTCAAAAAAATGGAAGAGCTCCGTCTCGACAAAAAAGTCGAAGGTGTCGCGGAAGTCCGTGATGAGACGGACCGGACCGGCCTTCGTGTCGTCATCGAATTGAAGAAAGAGGCAGACGCGGAAGGTGTCCTTCACTTCTTCTTGAAGCATACGGACCTGCAGCTCGCCTATAACTATAATATGGTCTCTATCGTGAACCGGACACCGAAACAGATGGGCATCATCCCGATCATTGACGCCTATTTGAAGCACGTCGAAGAAGTGGTGACACGTCGCACGACGTTTGAACTCGAACAGGCGAAAAAACGCGCTGAAATCGTCGATGCCTTAGAACAAGCCATCTCGGTCCTCGATGAGACGCTCGAATTGATCCGTTCCGCGAAAGATAAAGCGGACGCGAAGAAGAAACTGATGGAGCGGTTCTCGTTCACAGAACGCCAGGCCGAAGCGGTCGTCATGCTCCAATTGTATCGACTCACGAACACGGACATCGTCGAATTGCAAAAAGAAGCGAAGGCGCTCCAAAAAGAGATTGCCCGCCTCTCGAACATCCTTGACGTGGATGCGACGAAACGGAAGTTGATCGTGAAAGAACTCACGGCGCTACGTGATGAGTTCGGGGATGACCGTCGTTCGGTCATCGAGTCGGAAGTCGAAGAATTGAAGCTGAAGACGGAAGTCATGATTGCCGTCGAAGAGACGATGGTCTTCGTCAGTCGTGATGGATACGTCAAACGGGCCTCGATGCGCTCATACGGCGCCTCAAGTGACGTCTTACCGGAGATGAAGGATAAAGACCGTCCTCTCCTTACGACACAAGCGATGACGACAGACCACTTGCTCGTCTGGACGAACAAAGGGAGCTACCTCCTCATCCCAATCCATCAGATCCCTGAATCGAAGTGGAAGGATGCCGGTCAGCACGTCGCCAACCTCGTCCCGATTGAAGGGGAACAGGTCATCTCGGCAGACGTCGTCTCGACGTTCGAGACAGATGCCCATTGCCTCTTCGTGACAAAAGACGGAATGGTCAAACGAACGCCGTTACGAGACTATGACGCGCAGCGGAAGTCGAAACCGCTCATGGCCTTGAAGCTAAAAGGTGACGATGAGGTCGTCTTCGCAGGGATCAGTGACGGTCCTGGACAGTTGTTCCTCGTCTCCGAGCGTGGATACGGGCTCTGGTTCAAAGAAGATGACGTCCCGGTCGTCGGACAGCGGGCAGCCGGTGTGAAAGCGATGAACTTGAAAGACGGTGACGTCGTCGCCGATGCCTTCTCGTTCTTTACGCCACCGTTATTCGTCCTCGTGACGCAGCGAGGAGCGGTCAAGAAGATGAAACTTGAAGACCAGTTCGATTGCACGAACCGCAACCTTCGCGGAACGATGCTCATTCGTGAGGTCAAATCAAAACCGCACCAAATCCGTCGTGTGCTCCCCGTACATGGGGATGAGACATTGCATATCGTCGGAAAAGAGAAAGCAAAACAAGTGAAGACAAAAACTCTCACGCTACTTGATCGCTATGCCAACGGATCGTTCGTCTTCGACGAAGATTCATTCGGTGAGATCGAGGACGTATATCTCGATTAAAGAAAAGACCTGTCGATCGGCATAATCGCCGCTCACAGGTCTTTTTGTGTTAGCCATCCTTCTAGTTCTTGTTGCTGTCGACGGTGATGCCGTGTATGCATCTCGACAAGCTCGAACCACTCTCTCGCATTTAACCAGCCGAACCCACCGTGAAAGGTCTTCCGATCGTCTGTGGCGTCCCCTAGACGGGCTTCTAAAGCATCCATCCTTGAAATCAAGGCGGTCATCCGCCCGAGTAACTGCTCATTCGTATCGGTGTTGTTCGGAGGTTGGTTCATCTCGGGAGGGAGCTCGATTTTGATTGGAGGAAATCCACCTTCTCGGAACAACTTCTCCCCAAATGGTGTCTTCTCTCCACCGAGTTGACCGTCTTCTTGAAGACAATGGTCGACTTCATCTAAATACTCATTCGCGACCAACATGATATGATCGTACATCTGACCAATTGACCAAATCGTAGGGGAGCATTTATACCGTAAGTCAGGTTCTGAATAATGTAACAAAGTTTTTTTGAAATGAGTCAATTCATAAGGATTCATGCTGCACCTCTCCTCTGTTTACTTTTAGTATACGTGACTTGTCCGAGTCTTCGGGGAATATAAATCTAAAAAGGAGAACGCGACGATTTGCCGAAAGAAACATGTAGGACAAATGATAGGGGGATCTATATGTCTCAATGGCTGACGTGGGCGAAACGGATTCAGGCGCTGTCTCAGGCCGGTCTGACGTTCACACGTGATCAATATGACCGAGAACGATATGAAGAGCTCCAAGAAATCGCAAAAGAGATGTATGAACGACATTCAGACTTATCGAACGAGGCCATCTCACAATTGGCCCATGTGCAAGGGTATCCCACACCGAAGCTCGATGTACGAGGCGTTGTCTTCAAGGGGGACCGATTGTTACTCGTCAAGGAGCGGTCGGACGGGTTATGGACACTACCAGGCGGTTTTTGTGAGGTGAACCGTTCTCCTGCTGCGAATATCATCAAAGAAGTCGAAGAAGAGGCCGGCTTGGATGTCATTCCGGTGCGGTTACTCGCCTTATTTGACATGCACGAACATCCACACCCGCCACTTTCTGAGCACTATTACAAACTCTTCATCGAGTGTGCATTGATTGGTGACGGGGAAGGTGCTGCCGGCGTAGAGACGACGGATGTCGGATTTTTTGAACGCGACCATTTACCAGAGCTCTCCCTTGCCCGAAACACGCTCGAACAGATTCATATGTGCTTCGACGCGCACTGGCAAGAAGATGACTGGACCACCTTATTCGATTAGGAGGATTTTTTGATGAAAGTGAGACGATACGGACATATCCACCAACTAACCTTTTACGCTCCCGTTCTTCCGATCAACGTCCAGCTGATCGAACATGAACTCGGGCTCGTCTTGATCGACACGGCGCTAAAACGGAATGCGTCAGACATCCTGGCGTATATTGAAGAACTGGATAAACCGCTTCTTGCCATTTTATTGACGCATGCCCACGGAGACCATGTCGGTGGGGTAGACGCAATCAAAGCTGCACATCCACTCGCAGAACTGTTCATTTCCCGGCGTGATGCCCGCTTACTATCTGGAGACCGTTCATTAGATGAGGAAGAAGAGCACAAGATACGGGGTTCCTTGCCGACAATCCGTTCTACACCAGATACGTTGTTAGATCCCGGGGAGCGGCTATTCGGTCTACGTGTTCTTGCAGCAAGCGGTCATACACCAGGATCAATTGCATTTTACGATGAAACGAATCGGGTGTTATTCGCCGGAGACGCTTTTCAGTCGCAAGGAGGGGCCGCAGTGGCGGGGGACGTCCGTCCGTTGTTCCCGCTGCCTGGTCTTGCGACATGGAACCGATTCGTTGCTGTAGGGAGTGCGGAGCGGCTGGTCGATTTGTCACCACTCCTGACGTTTGTCGGGCATGGTCCGCCACTCAAAGGGACACACCGTCTCTATTTGGCATTGAAGCGGGCGAAACGTAAACAGGCAAGAAAGTTTACTCGATAAATGGAGGGATGAGACGATGCAACTTAAAGAAATCCCGATCCATCAATTCGAACAGGCACAGCAGATGCTTGAGATTCAGCGGAATGCATATGCTGTTGAAGCGGAATTACTCGGATTTGACGAGATTCCGGCACGATATGAGACGATTGACGTCATTCAAAACTTGCCAGGTACGAGCTATGGATTGTATGTCGAGGAGCGGTTGATTGGATTTGTTACCATTGAAGCATCTGAAAACACAGTGGAGATCACAAAGCTTTGTATTGATCCGACGTATTTCCGGGCGAGACTGGCGACGACGCTACTTGAGCACGTCTTGAGTATTCATAAAGGACAGCTCGTATACGTGCATACGGGCAAACATAACGGGCCCGCCAAGCGTCTATATACGAAACTTGGGTTTGTGCGAAGTGCTGAATTTGAACCAGAACCAGGTGTCACTTTAATTCGATATACACACTCTTCTTAAATTTCTATCTCATCTCACTATCATAAGTATACTAAGATAATGAGATGAGACTTTATTTTTACTGATAATATATGTTATGTAAACTAATAAAAAAAGAGAATGAAAATACTCTATTTATAATGGCCCCCTTCTTCGAAAATCTTGTACCAATACAATGTCAAATCAATCTGTGGATTCGCGTGTTGTTTCATTGTATCGACTCCTCCGAGCTGAAATCCCTCTTTTCTATAAAAGCGACATGCAATCAAGTTATCGTTCTGTGCCTCAAGAGATAATCCGATCAGTTCTTTCTCTTTGGCCCAACGTTCGGCTTTTTCAAGCAACATTCTTCCGATTCCTTGCTTACGGTACGTCATTTTGACCGCAATGTTTTCGATATATGCAAACTGATTCCAATCCTTCACGAGCCGAATTTGCCCGACACATTGATCATTGTCCATCGCTAAATATACGACGCAATTGTCTCGTTCCATGTAATGTAGCCAATCAATCTGATCATCTGGGAATGATGTTTCCTTTCTGTTATCATAAAGTTCTTCTACATATGTCCATTCTCCGTTCATATAACTTGGGATGATTCGACCGATGATTGGAAATGGGTCATTTGTATCATTCATTAGATTGATGAGCGACGCTTCTAGTTCTTTTAGTTGAATACGACTCATCCGCTCCACCTCTTTTCACTTTAGAGTAATCTCTATTTATTCATTTCAACCATTACTTTTTTTATGCAAAATAAGAATCTGTTTCATTGATTATAGTTGTCTGTATTAATGGAATGAATTTTGCTTTCAAAGGAATGTTAGCGCTTTATGAATAAACGTTTCAAATGTAATTCGAGTCTGTTTAATACGTGCTTCACAGTTGCTAGACCGGTGAACTCATGCTATTTTTAGACAGATGAAGCATCTAAGGAGGAATTCTTGTGAAACGAACAACAAAAGGTTTGGCAGCAACATTGTTTTTAGCAATCCCACTTGCCGCTTGTGGTGATGATAGCACGAATCAAGCAGATACGACACGTTGGGAAGAAATTCAAGAAGAAGGAACGTTGACAGTCGGAACGGCTGGTACGCTCTACCCCGCTTCTTTCCGTGAAGAAGAGAGTGATACGTTGACAGGTTTTGACGTGGAGCTCATGAAAGAGATCGCGAAGCGCCTCGAACTTGAAGTCGAGTTCAAAGAAATGGCGTTTGACAACATGTTGACTAGTGTTCAAAACGGACAGATTGACGTTGCAGCAAACGATATCTCGGTGACAGAAGACCGTAAAGAGAAATTTGCTTTCTCAAAACCGTATAAGTACACATATGGAACTGCCATCGTTCGCAAGAGCGACCTTTCAGGCATTGAATCGCTTGAAGACTTGAAAGGCAAAAAAGCCGCTGGTGAAGCGACGACCGTCTTCATGGATGTGGCACGTCAATACGGAGCTGAAGAAGTCATCTATGACAACGCGACGAACGACCAGTACTTGCGTGACGTCTCGACAGGACGTACCGATGTCATCTTGAACGATTACTATCTTCAAACGCTTGCGCTCGCCTTCTTCCCAGAGTTTGATATCACGATTCACCCTGATATCGCTTATAACCCGCAAGAAGTCGCATTCTTGATGGATAACGAAAACGACGAGCTTCAAGAAAATATCGACCGTGTATTAGAAGAGATGCTCGAGGACGGTACAGCCAAAGAGTTGTCAGAGCAATTTTACAACGGGGCGGACGTCTCGGTTGAACCTGATGTGGACGCGACAATCGTCGAGACGAAGTAAGGACATGATATGACGTTCTCAGACATCAAATGGGACGCCATCTTTGACGTAGACCTAGCCATCGAGTCGTTCCCTTATCTGTTAGGTGGATTACCGAACACGCTTTGGATTTCCTTTACGAGCATGTTTTTTGGTCTTGTGCTTGGTCTGATATTGGCGCTTGGGAAGTTGTCTCCGACGCGACTCCTCCGCTATCCATCGACATTTTATATCTCATTCATGCGTGGTGTGCCCATTCTGATCATCTTGTTCATCCTCTATTCGGGATTCCCGTTCATCGGTATCGAGTTTGCCGCATTGACGGCAGCCATTCTCGGGTTTAGTTTGAACTCTGCCGCCTATATCGCCGAGATTATCCGCTCGTCGATTCGTTCGGTTGATGACGGACAGGTGGAAGCGGCCCGTTCGCTCGGGATGGGGAAATGGTTGACGCTCAAAGGTGTCGTCCTGCCGCAGGCGACACGGATCGCCCTCCCCCCGCTCTCGAACGTCTTTCTCGATTTGATTAAAGCGAGTTCTCTTGCTGCGATGATCACTGTCCCAGAGATTTTCAATAAGGCGAAAATCGTCGGAGGTCGTGAGTTTGATTATATGACGGTCTATATCGTCGTGGCTTTGATTTACTGGGCGATCTGTACGTTCATGTCGTTCTTCCAAGAATGGCTCGAACGTCATTTCGAACGATATTTAGATTCTCCAAAACGATGACTGACTGGCGCATGCCAGTTGGTCTTTTTTATCTTCGTCAGAATGTAAGCAATCATGATTTTCCGCACATCTCAATCGCTGATTATGCTATGATTTTCTTAATTATCAGAAAAATATAGGGGGATTTTGAATGGTGCATCCATGGATTTCACACTTAAATGATCAAGTCATCGGGCAATCAAAAGCAATCAAGCTTGCCTCGATCGCATTATTATCAGGAGGACACGTGTTACTGGAAGACCGTCCAGGAACAGGGAAAACGACTCTCGCCCGAAGTCTCGCGAGTTCTGTATCGGCAACGTTTCAGCGTGTCCAATGTACGCCGGATACATTACCAAGTGACATTTTAGGAATGGAATTGTTCAATCCGACGACGGGAACGTTTGAACGTCGGACGGGACCTATTTTTACGTCAATCTTACTCGTCGATGAAATCAACCGGACGACACCGCGTACGCAATCGGCCTTACTTGAGGCGATGCAAGAACGTCAAGTGACGCTCGGGGAAGTGTCACTTCAGTTACCGGAACCGTTCTTTATGATTGCTACACAAAACCCGTTCGACGGGCAAGGGACATTTCCGCTTCCGCAAGCACAATTGGATCGATTCCTGTTCAAATTGACACTTGCTCCCCTGTCACGAGATTCAGAGCGTCGTTTGATTCGAAATGAGCATCTGTCGACAGAGCCATTCTCGCTTCAACGTGACGAGCTGTTGAAGATGCAACAAGAAGTACGCGACGTGAAGTTCCATGAGGCGATGGAGGACTATCTCCTCGATTTGATGGAGTCACTCCGTCACCACCGGGATATCGAGGTGGGTCCGAGTCCGCGAGCGACCCTTGCCTATACGATGGCGGCTCGGGCACATGCCTATATGGAAGGACGAGACTTCGTTTCGCCAGAAGACATCCGAGCGCTCGCTCTCCCAATCCTAGGACACCGAATCGTCTTGACGGTCGAAGCTTCATTGAAAACGAAACCGACGAAGCTCATCAAATCAGTACTCGAGACCATCCCGGTTCCATCAGAGGTGTAAGATGCAGTTAGTCAGCCCACGCTATCTCGAGTCCGGATACATGTGGCTCTTGTTTGTCGTCGGGGTCTTCACAGCGCTATACGGGAATGTCTTGATTGCGAGCCTATTGATCGGCTTCAGTCTCTATGCCTTGGTCATGCCAGCTTTCATGTTTCGGTTAGCGGAGCATGTACATGTCGACCTCACTGAGGAGTTAAAACTGTTCCCGAACGACGACGCCGTCTACGTGTTAAAACTCATATCCACTGCAAAAGTACCACTCGGAGTCGTACGTCTATCCGGGTATTTACATCCGACCGTCGAGTCGGAAGGTCACGCGTTTTGGCGCCAAGAGAACTTTGTCGAGACGAATGCAACCGTCGACTTTACCATCCCGCTCCATGCCAAGAAGCGCGGCCCCATCCGTCTTGAGGCAATCGGGATGGAAATTCGTGACCCGCTTCGTATGTTCTCTCTATACAAGGAAGACACCCTTCCCCGAATCGGTTATGTGTTCCCAGAGTTTTCGCCGTACCCGATCCCGAAACGGCCACCTACCCTCCCTGGAGAAGAGATGGTCCGACATAGCGCCTATCGTGACCCGGAGACGTTCCAGTCGGTCACGCCTTATCACGGGCAACCGATGCGACAGTTGTATTGGTCCGCCTATGCGAAGACAGGGGAACTGCTTGCCCGTACAGAGCAACCGGTCCAAGCGAATGAGTATGTGATCGTCCTCGATTTGTTGACGAAAGACGGACGAGCCCTCACCTATCAGATGGAGCGACTCATCTCACAAGCGGCAGCCCTATGTCGCGATTTTGAGAAAGAGAACGCGAGTTACGGTCTCATCGTCCCGACGCTTACGAAAGATGGGATCACATACGACCTACCGCCTGGAAGCGGCGAGGTGCATTTCCGTAAGATCATGACGACATTCGCCTGTCTGTCGGAGAGCGATTTTCCATTGGCACGCTCCTTGTTCGAACGAAAAGTCGCCAAGTATAGCGGGAACCAATCGATTTTACGGTTAGGGGGTGACGGTCAATGAGATGGTTATGGTGGGTCTTCGCGGCATTTTATATCGGTCACGTGTTTCCGCTCCTCTTTTTATTGACGCTACGCCTCCCTCGGAACACACAGCTCATCGTGCAGACGGTCCTTTCGATCGGTGCCCTGTACTTCTCTTATGAGATGAGCATCTTGCTTTTGGTCTTCACGTACGTGCATGCATTTATCCGAACGTTGGATTGGACGGACCGTTACGCGATGGCGAGTGTCCTGTTCTTAGTGGCCGACTGGTTATTCCCACCGGCGACCCAGCCGCTCGCGATGGTGCTCTTTCCGTTCATCTTTTTGATTTGGCAGCGGAACCTTTACTATCGTCGTGACTATAAGCGCATGGTGACGATGCTTGCTCTCGGGCTAGGAATCGGGTTAGCCGTCTCCCTCATCATCCGTACGATCAAAGAGCTGTTGTTTGGGAATGTCATCGCCTGGATCAGTCCTTTCTTCTTATGGATTGGCAGCTGGTTCGACGGCATCACACTCGATCCGAATGACCGTGTGAACCGCTTCCTCGTGCCAGATAACCCAAACATCGATGCGGAGACAGTGTCACAGGAGACATTACTCCAGTCCGCTTCGAACGAGTCGCTCTTTTTCATCGGTATCTTTGTTCTCACGCTATTGATTGGTGTCGGTTTGTTCTTCTATTTACAGAAGCGAAAAGACATCCAGGAAGACGGGATGATTCCAAAGAGTATTCATCACCCGACGCTCTCAGATAAACGAATCGTTCGTTCCCCAAGACAGATTCAGCTTCTCGAAACGGGACGGAAACTCGAACAAGTGCAACCACGTCTGCGCGAAGAGACGGTATCTGACTGGCTACAACGAATTGAGTTCACGAACCACACCTTATATGCTGAATGGTTAGAGGCAGCGGAATATGGAGACAAGGAAGCCCCGAAAGACGTCAATGAGTCATTCGAGCGTCTTGTAGCACAATTGAAGAAACGTTAAAAAACATCCGGTGAGGAATTTCCTCTACCGGATGTTTCGCGTTATAGGATCGGGCTGAGCAGGCGTGACACGCTCTCTTTAAATCGAATCCAACGGGTCCTCGACTCGTATCGCTCAATCGTCAACCGTTCGGCACGGGATTCGTCCCGTTCGAATGCATCGATGACCGATTGTGCGACATCTCGGTCGAAGACGAGTGCTGAGATTTCAAAGTTGAGACGGAAGCTTCGCGCATCGATATTCGTGGTCCCGATGGAAGCGACCTCTCCGTCAATTACGAGCGTCTTCGCATGGAGGAACCCTTCCTCGTATGTGAAGACCTCGGCCCCGTAGCGTACGAGTTCCGCCGCATTCGCATAAGTCGCCCAGTAGACAAACATATGGTCCGGCTTATTTGGAATCATCAGCTTGATTTTCGTACCTGCCATGAGAGCAATCCGACAGGCATCAAGAAAGCTCGCATCCGGAATGAAGTATGGTGTCTGAATATAGATACAATCTTTTGACTGTGTGATCATTTTGACGAGCATGTTCTTCAGGTGCTCCGTCGAGGAATTCGGTCCTGAGGTCACGATTTGAACCGGTGAAGCATGATGTGAGATTCCCTCGGTCGGCCAGACAAATTCGTCTTTCCGTGCTTTCGTTTTCGTCGGGACCGAGCGATTCCAGTCTAAGATGAACCGTTCTAATAATTCTTTCACGGCGTCGCCGGAGATTCGTAAGTGAACGTCACGCCAATAGCCGAAGTGCTCATCTTTTCCAAGGTATTCATCCCCGACGTTAAAACCGCCGATATAACCGAGTTCACCGTCGATGATACAGAGTTTTCGGTGATTTCGATTGTTGACTCGGAAATTGATGCCGAGTTTGGACGGGAAGAACGATTTGACTTCTCCTCCGTGAGCGAGTAAATCCTTAAAGTGTTTATGTCTTAATCCTCTCGATCCGACAGCATCATAAAGGAGACGGATGCGTACCCCTTGTTTCGCCTTCTCCGTTAACAGACGAATGAGAGACTGACCGAGCGGGTCGTTTTGGATGATGTAATATTGAATGTTCACTTCTTTCGTCGCGCGCTCGATGTCTTGAAACATCTGGTCGAACTTTTCCGTTCCGTCGTGCAGGACGGTGATATCGTTGTGGAATGACATCAGCGCATTCGTCGACACGAGATTCAGACGTGCCAGCCGACGATATTTTAAAAGAAGCGGATGATTGAACGGGGCGAGCGAACGGTCGAGTTGATCGAGTTGTTCTTCGACATGGTGGTGATACGCTTCGCGTTTCTCTTCTTCCACCTCATAAAAGTTTTGAGACTTGATCAGTCGGCCGAAGAAGATGTACACGAAAAAGCCAATGAGTGGTAAGAAGAAGAGAACGAGCAGCCATGCCCACGTCGTACCGATGTCCCGCCTCTCAAAAAAAATGATGGTGACGGCGAACGTGAGGTTAAGCAATAAGATGAGCCATGTCAGTATGACGATGATGAGTCCGATTGTTACTTCCATCGTATCCCTCCCTTTCCTTCAATTCTTACCCGAAATCGGGCATTCTTAGCAGATGTTTTTCATGATATGGGTATACATATATGAGGAAGCGATGAAATGGAGGGTGTTTATGGAAGACATGATGATCGGATTCAGCTTACTTGTCCTCATCGGCGCACTTTCGCAGTTGATTGCATGGCGTTTTGACTTCCCAGCCATCTTGATCATGACGGTTGCAGGTATCCTGGTCGGTCCGATTTTCGGATGGTTAGAGCCAGACTTGATATTGGGTAATTTATATAGCCCGCTCATCTCGATCGCCGTGGCGCTCATCTTATTTGAAGGCAGTCTCAGTCTCGAGTTTAAAGAGATTGATGATTTAAGAAAGCCAATTTTTCGTCTCGTTACCGTCGGTGTCTTCATTTCGTTTATCCTGACCTCTAGCTTATTGATTTGGATTGGAGATTTTCATTGGTTGCCGGCTTTCACACTGGGGGCCATCTTCGTGGTGACAGGACCAACTGTCATCATTCCGTTATTACGTCAAGCAAACTTATCCGTTCGACCTTCGAAAGTGTTGAAGTGGGAAGGGATTATCGTCGATCCACTCGGTGCATTGATGGGTCTCTTCGTCGTACGGATCGGCTTTATTTTGTATCAAAATGACGGACTTGCGAGCCATCTACCTTTCTTTTGGTCCTGTATCGTCGCCGTCGCTTTTGGGATTGCCGTCGGACATTTACTCATCCGCTTGTTCGGAAATGAGAAAGTCCCAGAATATTTACGGACGACGCTGACGTTCTCCGGAGTCCTTCTCGTCTACTCCATCAGTGAATGGGTCATGCATGAAGTCGGACTGTTGGCCGTGACGGCGATGGGGTTGACGATGGCGAACTCAAAACATGGGCATCTCCACATTTTGAAACAGCTCCGCGAATTCAAAGAGAACATCTCCATCTTGCTCGTTTCCACTGTGTTTATCATTCTGACCGCCAGTTTGACCCGCGACAGTTTACTTGCCATCTTCGACTGGCCGCTCCTCTTGTCGATACTAGGAATTTTATTCATTGTCCGCCCCGTCTCGGTGCAAACCTCCTTACTCGGCTCCCTTTTGACGACGAAGGAGCGGGCGCTCATCAGTTGGATTGCCCCACGTGGGATCGTCGCCATGACGGTGACAGCATTTTTTGCACAAGAGATTGCGGAACTGGGGATTGAAGACGCAGAACGGATGCTACCGACCACGCTCGGTCTCGTCGTCATCTCGGTCGCCCTGCATGGATTGACGATTAAGCCGCTCGCTAAACGATTAGGTTTGACGAAAGTGAAGAATCCTTGGGAGAAAGGATAAACACAAAAAAGACACCGCCCGATGGCAGTGTCTTTGATGAGCTTGAATTAGTTCAAGACTTTGATTGTGATTGACTTGCGACCGAAGTTGAGCGCTTGCTCTTGTGTCGGCATCAAGATATCAATTTTGTTACCTTTGATGGCACCACCAGTGTCTCCTGCGATTGCTTCTCCGTATCCTTCAACCCATACTTTAGAGCCGAGCGGAATGACAGAAGGGTCGACCGCGATGACTTTTTGGTTAGGGTTCGAACGAACGTCGATACCTGTCGCTGTGATACCAGAACATCCAGCACAATATGGTGTATAAGCTGTTGCTTCAACAGTCATTGTCTTACCTGAAGCCGGAGCTTGGGTTTGCGTTGTAGACGATGCTGTTTTTGTAACAGGTGTTGATGTTGAAGTCTTCGGTGCTGATGTTTTCGCATCATTCGCTACCGATGCAGCTGCTGCACCTTTCACGGCGAACTCTTGTCCTGGGAAAATAAGATCTGAATCAAGACCGTTCCAAGTCATCAATTGGTTAACAGAGATCCCGTGGTTCAATGCGATACGATAAAGTGTATCACCTGATTTAACTGTATACGTTTTAGATGCAGTAGAAGCTTTCGCTTCTGCCTTTCCAAGTTTCAAGACTTGGTTCGGGTAAATCATATTTGAGTTTAAGCCATTCGCTTGTTTAATGTCGTTTACAGAGACGTTGTTGTTCACGGCGATACGATAGAGTGTATCTCCAGACTGAACTGTGTGTGTTGATGCTGCCGAAGCTGGAGCAGCGACTCCTAAACTAAGGCCAGCGAGTGCCGTTAGTGTCAATAGTGGTTTTTTCATAAGAATATTCCTCCCTTTTCTAACGCCCCCTTACTGTAACACCTCTATATTTCATAGCGATTACAGGACGATATGAGAGTCATATCAGTTCATTTACAGAACAATTCACGGGGATGAGAGGATTCAGAAAATTGTTTTAATCTATAAAAACGGCTTTGTAGAGCCATTTTAGGATATAATCAAGAGAGAAATAAGGAGGTTTTGGTCTTTGGAACTATTACTGCTATATTACATTGTGACTAATTTACTAGCGTTTGTGTCATTTTTTGTCGATAAACGACGGTCTCGCGTCGGGGCTTGGCGCATTTCGGAGCGCACGTTATTGACGATGGCATGGATTGGTGGGGCATTCGGTGCTTATTTGGCAATGCGCATCTTCCGACATAAGACATTGAAGCCTAAATTCCGGATTGGGGTACCTGTTGCGATTCTCGTCCATGCGGCTTTTACAGGGTGGCTCATCTTTTAAGCATTATATAGAAGAAACACAATCATGATTAAGATTACGGGGATGAGAAAAATGTTGAAATCGTCCCTGTTTTTGGAGAAATCAAAGTATTTGACCCGTTAAAAAAGAAACGAAATATCGGAAAATTACCGAATCGAGGAGATTGTCACTTTGGAAAGCACGCTACTGACGAATCAAGGGGCTTCCACATTTACCATCACGAATCAGTTCACGGTATTATTGATCGAATCAGGGATTGTGGATATTCGGGTGAACGGAGAGGATATAAAACTTGTTTCAAAAGAAAGCGTCCTGTTGGCGTCTGGACAAAGTTATGTCGTACAACGAACGGAAGAGACTTCGCAGATCGTCAAACTTGAATTTGATCCATATGAGTTGTTCCACCCTATATTGTCCGAAGAATATGTAACGCCATATCTTGCGGGCGATAAAGCCATACATATCTTAAAGCGAGAACGAACACACCGCTCCATCGTTCAAACGATTATACAAGTCGTTAACCATTTGCATGTAGATGGACCGCTTAAACGAATGGATGCGACACTGCAATGTGCGGTGATCTGGCGTTATTGGATTCAGCAAGATAACCAAGGAATGAATAACGAGAAAAAACTGGAGAGTCTTCGAAACATGCTGGCATATATTCAGTTGCAGCTTGAAGATAAACTATCGTTAGCTCAAATCGCGACGGCGGGTGATGTAAGTCGCAGTGAATGTTGTCGGCTGTTTACAACGTTCGGGAACACCTCCCCGCTTGCGTATGTCCAAGTTAAACGAATGGACCGGGCCGCAATCCTATTAAAGGATTCGACTGAATCGGTTGCTGATATCGCCAATCGCCTGAGTTACTCCAGTGTCAGTCACTTCGTCCAGACATTTAAAGCACATCATTCGATCACCCCGCTCGCCTATCGAAAAAAATACCAAACGAAAAGAGCCGAATGATTTCGGCTCTTTTCGTTTATCTTGCCGTCCAACCACCATCCGCTTTCAGTACATCGCCATTTACAAAACTTGAATCGTCCGATGCTAAAAAGAGCGCGACATTCGCGATTTGTTCGGGCTCACCCATCGGTGCTTCCCCTGCACCTTGGATGGCACGCATCCCGAGTTCGCTCGGAGCGGTGATCGTCGAACCGATATTCGTGTTGACACCACCCGGCGCGATGGCATTAGCGCGAATCTTACCGAGTGTCCCATGGGTCGCTGCGATATTTTTCGTCAACCCGATCAAGGCATGTTTCGATGCCACATATGCTGCGCCTCCGCGAGTGCCGAACAATCCTCCAACAGATGCGTTGTTGATGATGACCCCCCCACTATCTTGTTTCTCCATCACTTGAATGGCGGCACGGGCTAATTTCATCGGTCCGGTCAAATTGACAGCAAGGACTCGGTCCCATAGTTCATCCGTCACTTCCCCGACCGTCATAAAGTTGTCCATGATGCCCGCATTATTGACGAGAATGTCGACCGACCCAAACGTTTCTTTTGCCGTATCGACGAGACGGTCGATATCTGACTGATTCGTGACGTTACCAGCAATACCGACGACATCCCCGCCTCCCGTCTTCATCTCTTCGACCACTGCCTGCACAGAATCTTCATTCATGTCGAATGCGACGACCCGCGCGCCTTCCTTTGCGAAGAGTTTAGCGATGGACCGCCCCATACCAGAGCCGGCCCCGGTGACGATTGCTGTTTTCCCCGAAAGTTTCATCCATCATTCCTCCTTAAACTTAAGAGCGTATATGATGCGTAATGATAGAAAGCTACCTATCACTAAGTTATACCCTCATTTGTTCACGAACACCGTGAGAAAGATGGCGAAATTTCTTCAATTGATTTCCAATCATCTTTATACTTGAATGGAATCCATTCTATATAGAGGAGAGATGACGTGAGACAATTTAAGGCAACCATCCACGGTCAAGGTGACCCTATCCTATTCCTTCCTGGTGGCGGATTCACCGGGTCTCAAGGACAACAGTTTGTCGAAACCTTACATAAACAATTTGAAATCCATCTGTTAGACTTACCTGGTTTTGGCGAGAGTGAAGGACTACATACATATGCGACCTCCAAAGTGCTCGCGGATTGGGTCGAGTCGTATCGAACATCACGACACCTGGAGTCCATTCGGTTGATCGGACATTCGATGGGGGGTGCTATCGCGCTTGCTTACGCGGTTCATTACCCAGACCAGGTCAGACGGTTGATTCTCCTCGATCAAGGTCATAAACCGAATGCCATGATTCCTTTTCGTGAATATGGCATATTCGGATTCGCTTTCCCCTTGTTGCGACTGCTCTATCACAGTTCCCCGAAGCGCCTCTTGAACTCGATTGAAGCTCGCATGAATAAAAGTGATTCCGTATTTTCTGAGGAACGGTTCCAATTGTTCTGTCGACGGATCGGGGTAGAATCAACATCGATGATTCGAACGGCTTTCGAACAGCCCGCTCGTCTGTCGACCGGTGGCCTACATTTATTGTTCGGATACGACGGACTGAACTTTAAGAAGTTGTTACGACGAATCAGAGTGCCGACGCAACTCTATTATGCGGACTTCACAGGTATTGATTTGAAGGAGGCGAAACGGACGCTCCGGCATATCAAACGAGCGGAACGGGAGCTTCATCCCTCTGTGCAATTGATTGCCGTCCCAGGTGGGCACTTCGTCCATTGGAGTCGTCATTTCTCGATGGAACACGTTGAACGGTTCTTACGTATAGAAGAAGGCAACGGATAATTCTCCGCTGCCTTCTTTTTCATCATGATATCCAGTTGTGACGTATGAGCCATTCGTGGAGCTGGTGTTGTAGCTCGGGATGAAGCGGCTCCTTAAGTTGTGCGCGATATTGTTTTTTCACGTCCAGAATGCTCATTTCCCCGTCGAAATGTTTCAACATATGGTCCATGTTTTTAATCTTTTGTACCTCGATATGTTCCGCGTGAAGAGCATCGAGCTCGTCAAGATGATGGACGTCCGTTTGAACATCTCGATCCCCTGTCAGTGCAAGTGTCGGTACATTCAACTGAACCAAGCGATCCCGAAGCAACTCATCCGTATACGCAAGGTGTTCCCGTAGCCATTTGGCAGGGAATTTCATTAGTTGAATCCGCATCGTATCCTGGTCCGTCGCTGTGACACGTTCGAACAGTTTTTGTTGTTTCCCGATGACCGACTTCTCGTTCAAACTGAGTCGGAGTAGCTTTCCTTTGATTCCTTTCGTACGTTTCACTTCATCAAGTAGGAAGTGCGCCTGCTCCTGCATGCTCGTCTTCAAAGCAACACCGGCACCAGACAACAGGATGAGACCAGAAACGGATTCACGTTCGGCTGCGAGTGTCGCGACGATACATCCTTCACTATGGCCGAGCAATAAAATGTCTTGTGAGACGTGATCATGAGATTTGAGATAACGAACGACCGCCGTCACGTCATCAACGAGCCCTGTCAAACCGACACTATTTCGATTGCCGCCACTCTTGCCAATCCCTCGTTTGTCATATCGTAATGTGACGAAACCTTGAGTCGTCAGCCATTCTGCCAGGTCTTTATAAAGGTTCATTTTAAATCCAAGTCCGTTCCCATCCCGGTTCAATCCTCCTGTACCGCCGATGAGAACAATCGCTGGATACGATTCTCGCTCTTGCTCGGGGATTGTGACCGTTGCGCTAATCACTTCTTCTCCTTGAATGAATACCTCTTCTTGTTTAAACATCATCCATCTCCTCCTTTTCTTCGACCGGCATGACGGCATAGGAGAACTTTCGCAATATCCGCTCTTCGGACGGTTCATGCCCGAGCACTCCCTCTAAGAGATCATAGAGACCTTTTAGGAATCGATCACTCTCGGCATCAGACAAATAAAGCGGGATGCTTCGGAACCCAACTTTGTCTTTCTGGAGGTCAATCGAGTCTCGCTTCAGATAGTTCCCAAAATCCATGAGCAGTGACATCGCAAACGTGTAACAGACCATGTATAGTTGTTCTCGGTCTTCCTCCTCGACAATCTTGTTGATACTGGTCAACGGATTGTTTTGAATCGCATACACTTTTTCATACACCCCGCGAACTTTATTTTCGCTCATGACAGATAAAATCTCGTCTTGTACCATTTTGTTGATATGGCGATAGAGGCTCGCTTGAGGAACATCGGGAAGTGCTTCTGCTAAGTCTCCGGTCGTGACTCCTTCATTAATCAGAACGTGTTGAAAGATTTTCATGCGAATCGGGTTCAATAAACTTTTTAAAACGTCTTGATTCATTGATTCCACCTCAATGTTATCATATTTGATAATGTTATTATTTATGATAATATCATGTGGTCGAATCGTTGTCTATGTCCATACAAAAAGCCGCCCTCGTATGGCGGCTGATTCGATGTATGATTTGTAATCACCGTTCACAGGCGATTCCGTCTTTGTCGCGGTCTTTTGATTGATTCGTGTCATATAAGGCTTTATTGACATAAGGTTTATAACGCGTCTTTCCACCTTTGTTTTTGGTCGTCTTCGATTTGGCCACACCCCCTTTATACACTTTGTTCATCTCCGTGCAGTTTTTGAAGCGTTTCGCCGCAGCATCGACCGAGTCTGTCGGTGTTGCCGTCAATCCAATTATAAGAATGAACGTCGATAATGCCAGTGAGACTTTTTTCATCAAACCCCTCCTCTTACAAGTTATATCGGGTGATTTTGTGTGATATTTATCATTGAATGAGTGGATGAAAAAATTCTTTCCGACACTGATGAAGTTCAAAAGAGATACTTGATGTTAATTTTTCTCTACGACACGTCGCACGATAGAGAAGAACACTTGGTTCGGCAGATAACGCTTCAGCGCGATCAAAAGGCCTGCTTGTTTACCTGATGGATACCGGAGACGTTTCTTCCGTTCGGTCGCGGCACGCCAAATCGTTTCGGCGACGACCTCCGGGCCTTCAGCGTTCGCACCAGCGGCATTCGTGTTATGGAGCGCGACTTCCGCATAATTATCATATACGTCAAGCGGTTGGTCACGGACGAGTTCTTGGGAACGACCATAAAAGTCTGTCTTGATTGGTCCTGGTTCAATCAATTTCATGTCGATATTAAACGGAGCCAGTTCAAACTGAAGCGATTCGATGAACCCTTCGATCGCCCATTTTGAACTATGATACAGACTATAGATTGGGAATGTGATTTGACCACCGACCGAAGACACGGTCACAATACGTCCACTCCGCTGTTTGCGGAAATACGGGAGAGCTGCTCGGATCACGTTCATGACCCCGAAGACGTTCGTATCAAACTGACGCTGAATCTGTTCAGAAGAGGCTTCTTCAAAAATCCCGACCGCTCCGTACCCGGCATTGTTCAATAACACATCGATTGTGCCGTGATCTGAGACGATTTGCTCGAAGGCGTCAAGAATGCTCGATTCGTTCGTCACATCTAGCTGATAGAGCGAGACCCCTTTTAGGTTAGACAGTTCTTGATGGTCTTCAGGACTTCGCATCGTCGCGGCGACATTCCAGCCTCGTTTGCTGAACAGTTCAACGGTCGCTCGACCAATCCCACTTGATGCTCCTGTGATAACAATGGTTTTATTCATTTTCATTCTCCTCTTAATGTTTATATGTTTAAACTTTTAAACGTATTAGTGGAAAAGAAGCCTTTCTCTTTGTTTCCAAAAAGAAAGGTCATAAGATACATTCATCTTCGATCGCACGTGTCAGTGCTTTGAGCAGTCCGACCGCATCCTCGAGGGTCAAGAAGTAAAAGTTCTCTGTCCCGATTTTCTCAGATGAGACGATCCCTGCTTGTCGCAACAGTTTGAGGTGATGCGAGATGGCCGGTCGAGACAACTCGATCTTTTCATCAATCTGATTGACGTTCAACCGCTCATGTCTGGCGATCTCGACGATGATGCGTTGACGATTGACGTCGGCTAATACTTGAAACAATGGGATTGCATCTTCAAATAAAGATAGTGACGCCTCGGGTGTTGTATCTGGTTGTTTCATATTCATCACTCCGTTTAAAAGTTTAAACGTTTAATCATGTATTCAGAATACTAGGTGATTCGCCTTCTGTCAACGAAGTTGTTCGTAGACTTCTCGAAGAATACTTGAAATCATATGTCTGGAGTCATAATCCCGCTTGGAGATTTGGACGAGCGGCGACGGGTCAGGGAAAAGGTGAGCGTTGATATCGTCAATCGTATAGCCCGCAGCGGTTTTGGTCAACACGTCGTCGGTCAAACGTTCTAGATAATCGAGCTTTTTGGTTAATTGCTCCCTTCCCTGTTCGAGACGCCCGGCATGCTGGCAGTACACTTCCTCAAAATCGAGGGATAGGACATGCTTGAGCGAACGGATCTGTTCAGGGACCGACTCCTCTGGAATCATGACTTTTGGATACGGATGAACGAACAAATCACCTGAAAACAGTCGACCGTTCTCCTCGTCATATAAGACGACGTGATTCGGTTCATGACCGGGTGTATGAATCACCTGATAGGTATGATGTTCTGATGTGATCTGATTGTCGTGATAGGCGATCGGCCGGAACGGTTCCGGGTCACCGGAGAAGCGTGCCCGATAAGCGGGAATATCTAGCCCCCTTATGCACATGTCTCTGGCAGATTCATGTATGTAGATTGGCACGCGATACGTTTGTTCGAGCCATGCGGCCGTCCCAATGTGGTCTTCATGTGGGTGTGTGATGCTAACGAGGTCGATCGGAACCGACTCATAAAAGGATTGGAGAGCGGGGAGCATCGTACGCGTCCCGGTATCGATGATCATCCCATCAAGATAATACACATACATTGACATCTCGAATGGACCATTCTTTACTTTGGCGCAAACTGCGGTCACTGGTCCATGTTGCTTCACTTGCATCATTTTCCCCTCCAATATTGTATTTTTCTTCATTATATCGAAAAAAGCCAAGCAATCCCTTATTTCTGAGAATTCCTTGGCTTTTCTTCTTATAAAGAGGCGAGCACGCGCTCCGGATCCGGTCGAACCATATAGTCAGGGTCCGCCTCGGCAAATTGAATTACACCATCCTGGTCGATGACATAAGTCGCAGGTACAGGAAGGCGCCACGGATTCGAATCTCCATTATAATTCGCGAGTTGAAGTCCAAAGTCCGTTTCATATGTTTGAATCAAGTGAGCCGGAAACTCGAAGAGTAGGCGATAAGATTCCGCTACATGTTGATCGGGGTCACTGAGCACTTCAAATGTCAGATTGTTCTTTTCGGACGTCGATAAAGACTCATCTGGCATTTGAGGGCTGATGGCAACGAGTTGTGCCCCTTTCTGTTTGATTTTCGGTAGGATGCGTTCATACGCCTTCAATTCGAGATTACAGTAGGGGCACCATCCCCCTCGATAAAAGTTCAAGATCACTTTTCCATCTTGTAATAATTCGGACAAGGTGACTTTTTCACCCGTAGCGTTGACGAGCGTAAAGTCAGGGGCTTTTTCTCCTACTTGTAACCCTTGACCAATTCCTGATTCAATCAATGATGCTGTCGCTTCCGCAACACTTTGTTTGACGTGGGTGGGCGCACGATCTAAGAATCGGTCCCGTACCGCTGCTAATTCTTCCCGAAGCATGTGACCTCTCTCCTTTTACGACTGATTTACTGTGATTTCGAACACGTCTTCCAAATGAGCTTGGAGTTCACGCTTATAAAGGTTGATGTCCGGGTTCGCGATCACGTCATGCGCCCCAAAACTCTTCAATGGTTCCATTCCAATGAACTGCTGTGCATAGTGTAGGTGGGCGATTGAATCTTCAAAGTCTTTACCAGCGAAGAATCCTTCAGCATTGTTATATTCTGTGACAGGGGCATTCCACGTTGTCGAGAACATGTATTTCTTCCCTTTCATCAATCCACCTTTTCCATACCCTTCAGCAGATCCTGCGAAGAAGACTCCGTATTCGTACACTTCATCCATGTATTTTTTGAACTTCGCTGGGAGTGAGAACCAGTAGATTGGTGTTTGATAGATGACGATGTCCGCCCATTTATATTTTTCTTGCTCTTCTTTGATATCATAGCCTGCATCGATGACCGTCGTTTTCACTTCATAGGCTCCGTCGAGTGTTTGAACGATCTCGTCGAACATCGTTTTGTTCAATTCACCCTTTGCAAAGTCGTAATACTCGTGACCGTTGATTACTAATACGTTTTTCATCTTTCAAAACTCCTTTGGAAATTGTTTTATAGTTCGATAACCATCAAACTAAAAGTATCGTATCACCGTGAGTTATACTTCGCAAGCATTTTGATCATCAAAAAAGCATGCGCCTCGAGCGCATGCTTATAAGTCTTCATCTTTCACGGCGAACACGGAACTCAATAATCCAGGAAACTTCTGTTCAATCTCATCTTTTCGGAGCGAGTAGTAATGCTCTTTTCCTTCGATGCGTCCTTTGATCAGTCCGGCTTCCCTTAAGATTTTGATATGATGGGACACCGTTGATTTATTTAGCATCAATTCAAGTGAATAAGTAGAACAATTATTTTCACCGGATTCTCTGAGGCATCGGATGATGCGCAATCGGTTCGGTTCACTGAGTGCGTGAAGGACTTTCGTATACGGTATGGTGTCGATAGACGGATGGTGTAATGGTTTCATAACGCCATTATACAAATGTATGCTGGAATTCTCAAATTTCGCTGTTCAATTTTTCCCCATTCGTCGCGATGACCCGCTTATACCAGTCGAACGAGTCTTTCTTCATCCGCTCCATCGAGCCGTTCCCTTCATTGTCGCGGTCGACGTAAATCATCCCGTACCGTTTCTTCATCTCTCCCGTCGTGAACGAGACGATGTCGATGATGCCCCAAGGCGTGTACCCGATCAAGTCGACCCCGTCATAGAGGACGGCGTGCTTCAATTGTTCGATATGTGCCTTCAAATAATCGATTCGGGCCGCGTCATGAATCTTCCCGTCGACAATCTCATCGACGGCACCGAATCCGTTTTCCACGATGAAGAGTGGAATTTGATAGCGGTCATACAGACGATTGAGCACATAACGGAGACCGACCGGATCGATGGCCCAGCCCCAGTCACTCGACTGGATGTACGGGTTCTCGACGCCGTTCGGCAGACCACCGTTGACGATATCACCGCTGTTGTCCGCAACGACATCACTTTTCACGGTCGTCGACATATAGTAGCTGAAGCCGAGATAATCGACCTTTCCGTTCTGTAAAATCTCTTCGTCCCCTTCAAGGATCGGGATGTTGTACCCTTCACGTTCGAACTCGTTCAACGCGTAACTTGGATAAAACCCACGTACTTGCACGTCCGGGAAGAAATAACGTTGACGCATCATCTCTTCGGCCAACATGACGTCGTCCGGGTTCGATGAATACGGATAGATCGGAACGTGAGAGACCATGGCCCCAATTTCAAAATCCGGATTGATTTCTTTCCCTTTGGCGACGGCGAGGGCACTCGCAATCAGTTCATGGTGTCCCGTCTGATACATGACTTCACGCGCGTTCTCCCCTTCTTCTAGAAGGACACCTGAATTCGTCCATAAGAAGAGCGGGTTGTTGACGTCCATCTTGTTGTTGATTTCGTTGAAGGTCATCCAATACTTGACCTTGTCTTTGTAGCGGTTGAAGCAGACCTCTGCAAAACGTACGAAATGGTCGACGACGGCACGGTTGCGGAATCCGCCGTACTCACGTGCGAGGTGGAGCGGCATCTCGAAATGCGAGAGTGTGATGATCGGTTCGATGTCATGTTTGAGTAACTCATCGAACAAATCATCATAAAATTGGAGACCCGCCTCGTTCGGTTCTGCATCATCACCGTTCGGGAAGATGCGACTCCATCCGATCGAGGTACGCAAGCATTTCAATCCCATTTCGGCAAAAAGCGCTACGTCTTCTTTATAACGATGATAGAAATCAATTGCCTCATGGTTTGGGTAGAACTCGTTCGGCTCAACCTTGTCCGTGATCCGACGCGCGACACCGTGTGCGCCTGCTGTCAAGACGTCGACGACGCTCGGTCCTTTTCCGTCAGCGTCCCAACCACCCTCGAATTGATGGGCGGCGAGTGCGCCTCCCCATAGAAAATCTTTCGGTAACGTCTTCATCCTCTATTCCTCCTTCTGATGAATCATACACGTCAAGTATAATTGTACCGGTACAATTTAACAAGGTTGATACAATGAAACAATCTTGTTTTTTCATGATATAATACAAGAAGTGACGAAAAAGTGAGGAATGCCCATGTTAAAATACCAACAAATCGCGAATGAAATAGAACAATACATTCATGAACAGAATTTAAAACAAGGTGATAAGTTACCTGTCCTTGAGCAGATGATGAGTCAATATGCCGTCAGCAAGAGTACGATCACGAAAGCGCTCGAGTTGCTCGAACGAAAAGGCATCATCTTTCAACTCCGTGGTAGCGGCATTTTCGTCAGACGCCATAATCGTCCCGGTTATATGAGTCTCTTTTCCACCCAAGGATTCAAGAGTAACCTTGGAGATCGAATCTTGACCTCTGATGTACTCGATGTGTCCGTCATGAAACCAGATGCGTTGGTGTCCGAAAATCTCGGGATTGACGTAACTGACGATGTGTATCGTGTCGAACGGGTAAGATATGTGGACGGGGAAGTGCTTTGCCATGAAGAATCGTATTACGTAAAAGCCATCGTCCCTTATTTGAATCGAGAAATCGTGGCGGACTCGATTTTCGATTACGTGCAATCGGCGCTCGGTGTCACAATTGGTTTTTCTGACATGTATCTACAGGTAGGTCGATTGACGGAAAGTGAAGCGGTACATCTCGGTTTGCAAGAGAATGACCCGACGCTCCGCATTGAGACGATCTTCCATCTTTCGAATGGAAAACCGTTCGACTACTCACGCATCACGTATCATTACGAGCACTCGCAGTTCGTCGTCCAAGCGAACGGCCCCTATATGTAAAGAATCCCCTCATGCGCGCATGAGGGGATGTTCGTTAGACAAGTTCTTTTCGGTTCAAGTCGAATAACTCGCGATCAGTCTCATATAGGAGTTCGTCAAACCGTTCGGTTCCGTGTTCTTCGATGAACAGCTCTTCTGAAGGGTAAATCGGTACAAACCAGACGACTAGGACGCTCTGCTCCCCGTTCTCATATTTGATGAACGACTCATCTGAGTAAAAAGGAGCGGTCACATAGACCGAAGAAAATGAATACTGTTCAAGCACTTCCTCTGGCAGTTCGTAGAGTTCGCCCAACTCGAACGCCTGGTGCGTTCCCAACGCATAATCGGTCAGCTGCCACATCAATTCAACAAACTCCTCTTTGGCATGCTGTTGATTGAAGCGGAACAGCAACTCCTGGTGAGCGGTCGAACCATTTTCGAATTGAAGTGCATGCCAATGCAGTCCTAATGTCGAAATACTCGTGATTTTAGAGGACTCTTCTTCAAGTTCGATGATTTGGACATCATCTTCTAGCAAGTAAGGGATATCAAACCCGCTGACGAACGTGCCACAATGTTTTTCTAGATGTTCTAAATAGTTCATGTTCCATTCCTACTTTCTCATAACTGGCGTACTTTTTGCTTCGGGTTTTGAGTTTGATGGACTCAATCGATTGACGCAAACTCACTTCTTCTTTAGTTGGGTCATTCAAAACACTTTGATGTCTCCATTCACGTGATCCAAGAAATAATACGTGTCATGGGCATCGTGGGCGAAAACGAAGTTTCCCAAGATGTTTGGATGAAATTCACCAGTGAACCATTCGATTGTCTGATTGTTTGTCGGAAAGAAAAGGGACTGCCATACATTCTTCGCTTTCGGAATTTGAAGCTGAGGCAAAAGTTCGTCTTCAATCAATGTCTTCCAATCTGCGTCATGCAACATGAAACGATTTACGTTTTCACGAGGACCGAACGTTCCATCTAAACAAAATGATACCTCGATTGGAAACGCACCTGTCGTCACATATTCAAAAAATACCTCGAAATTGGCTATTCCCTTTGTTCCGACACGACTCACTTGCTTTCCTTGAAGCGTCAAACCGTCCTCATAATAACTCAGAATCCAATCTGTCTCTCCTTGTAGGACGATGATTTCATTCGAAGAGAGTGTCAATTCCGATTCTAATGACTCACGATTCTTGATGGTTTTGGTCGTCACATGTTCTTCTTGACGTTCAAAAGAGAAGCGATGTTTTTTCGTACCCTTCACAGTTCGTTTACGTACAAGGCGCAATGGAAAGTCCTCATCTTTCAGATGTCGAAAAATCAATCGCTTTGCTTCTCCTTCTCTCAGTGCATGACTCGGAATGATCACTAATTCTAGTGGTTCATGTTGATTGTATAAGTCTTTTGACATCATGCTGTTTTTCGTCTTTTAAGGAACCAATATCCGAATGGCAACATCGCTAACACTGCAAAACCAATCAATCGGTTGGTATTCGATGTTGGATTGTTTGATTTTGCTTCATCCGAATAGCCACCCGCTCCATCCATCATCCCTTCTTCAGCAGATCCTTCAATGCTTGTATGCTCTTCAATCAATAAGGCTTGGAAGTCCTTCGTCGAAATTGCATCCCCACTGATCATTTGTCTTGAATTGGGTGTAAGCGCCTTTAACATATCCCCATCATGATCAAACCATGCCGACCTTTCTGTGTATTTCACGAGATGTCCTTGTACGTCCGTCAACGCTTTCGGAGTTTCTTTGTCTGAACCGAACGTTGAAAACGCATATGTACCCGCTGATTGTTCATACGTTCCGATCACGTTGACCGGTTCATCATCTTGAAAGACGGTCGCCACAAATTCTTTTGTCGGGACGAACGAACATGTCTCATCATTCTTGTAACAAGATGATGACGGGATATACGTCTCCAACAACGGACCGAACGTGACGTTCTCACTGTCCGTCATATGATAATTAGCCGGGTCATCTCCCTGAATATGGTCCATCACAATGTCATAAAAATATGCATCTGCAAAACGTTCCGGTGAGGATTCAGTCATCTCGGCTGATACGGTCGTTGTGCTTGCAAGGAGTCCGACACAACCTATGAGTAAGCTCGTCATTCGTTGCATGTGTTTCTCCTTTCATTACCCTGAAGATTTCAGCAGCATCGCATGACTGATGTGAATCAATTCGGCGTGCGGCTGTTTGTGACGACTGACATATGAAGTGAAACGTGATGACGCAACAAATGCGTTCGATTCATGAATCATCGCCAGTCGAACGAGAATGAGCCGTAATTGTTTTCTTCCTTCTCCCAGTGTAACACGGTCGACTTGATTGTTTTTGTCGAGTCGGTTGATTAACAGCTCCACTTTACAGTCTTCTTTGATCAAGTAAGAGACCCAATACGCCGTCTGTTGAATCAAGTCTTCATATTGCGCATGGAGCCCGTTCCCGAGCGGACCGCTCAAATCAAGGGAAATCGTGAACGTGTCGAGATTTTGTCGTTCGAACACTTTTGCCTGTACATGACCGACCTTTGAAGTGGCGACCCAGTCAATCTGTTTAGCCGGTTCCTTCTCATATCGTTTCGCACTTTGAATCATCAACGGATCGTTCAACGGGGAGTGTTTGACGATGCGGTCACCCATCCGAATCATGCGAGATTCGGTGATTGGTGACTTCGTGATGGTAGGTAAGACAATCCATGAGGGCATATCCATCTCCTCATCCATGAAAAAAAGAGTACCTAAATAAAACGGTAACGTGACACGCATCACACACGTATGAATCGAAGCAGGTCCACGTTTCACAGCCGAGACGCTCACATGATGTATGTCCTGTTCGATCCTTGTGTCGTATGCCTGTGATCCGTCCTCGAATACCATTCGTTCATTACCCTCTAGTCGAATCAATAGCGGAACACCAAGGGCAATGATTCGCTCATACCCATCGATACGGACGATACATGATGTCTCATCGTCGATGAACAAGAGATCTTCTTTCTGCCGGATGGAAAATGAGACTTCGTTTAAAAGTGTTCGAATGATTCGTTTTCGGATGAACATGACGATTAATAATGCTCCGCATACATAAGCGATAGGCCATACATAAGGCATCCACATAGTGAGGAGACCGAGACTGACATAAGCCGGCCAGAGTTGGTCCTGAAGGATGGACGGTGTACTGATTTCGACCTGTCGCATCGTTACACCTTTTCGACGGGGACAGTTACAGACTCGAGTACGTCCGCTAGCACTTGGCGCTTCGTCGATTTGATGTCCCCTTCAAGGGTGAGGGTCAATCGATGCGAGAGAACGTGTGGCGCAACGGCTTGGATGTCTTCAGGCGTGACGAATTGACGGTCGTTCAAGTACGCATAAGCTTGTGAGGCTTTGACGAGCGCAAGCGTCGCCCGTGGACTCGCCCCGACTTCGACTAACGGATGTTGCCTCGTCTCTTGGATGAGTGCGAGCAAATAAGTGACGACATCTTCATGGATTCGCACGCTCTCGACATTTTCTTGTGCTTCTAAGAAAGCGTCATTCGTCATCAAGGCGTGTACCACATGTCTCGTCTTTGAAATCGTCTGCAGAATCAAGTTCCGCTCTTCATCCGCCCCTGGATATCCGACTTGAAGGGACATGAGGAAGCGGTCGAGTTGGGCGTCTGGTAGGGCGAACGTTCCCGCCGACTCGATCGGGTTTTGTGTTGCGATGACGAAAAACGGTTTCCGTAGTTGATACGTGACGCCACCGATGGAAACTTGGCGTTCTTCCATCGCTTCAAGCAAGGCGGATTGCGTTCTCGGAACGGCGCGGTTCACTTCATCGATGAGTAAAATATTCGTGAAAATCGGTCCGGTCCGGTTCTCGAACGTCTGGGTCTGCATATTGAAGAAGTCTGAACCGATGATGTCAGAAGGCAGCAGGTCGGCTGTGAATTGAATTCGGGCGAAGTCTGCCTCAAAGCTTTTGGCGATGCTTTTCGCAAGTAACGTCTTCCCCGTCCCAGGCACATCCTCTAGCAAGATATGGCCATTCGCCAATAGGGCTGTGCAACATAATTTTGTGATTTCTGGTTTACCGAGGTAAATGCGGTCTAATTGGTTCAATACGTGTCGGATGGTCATGAGTTCGACTCCTTTTGTGTGCGTAATAGGTATTCATCAAGTTGTTGGGTGAACGCTCGCTCACGCTGTGGTGAGATGTCCCCTTCGTCATAGCGCGTCTCTAAATAGGTGAGTAGGGATGCATCGAGCTCGATTCGTTTCGCCCAGGTCGACAACGTCTCATACGGACGGCGACGTTTATGTGGAGGTAACGCTGCCTCGAATTGAATCAACTGTTGTCGAATAGCCGAGGCTGGTAATGGATGAAGCGTTCGGTTTATCTGCTCAGATAAGTTGTCAGAGATCACTAGCGAGTGATCCTCGATTTCTAACTCTTCCTCTTCGATTTGTTTCTTCGATGGGCGTCGTCTTTTCCAAAGCCACCACCCGAGCAAGATGATTAGTGCGGTAATCATGTATGGGAGGTAGGAGACTTTGTTCGACTCTTCTGATGAGGGATTGCCGTAAGAAGGCGATTGATCTTTTATCCGCTCTTTCGGTGTACCTCCTGATTCTTCTTCTGAGTCAATCATCGCTCCGTCTGGACCATTTCCTTCTGGTTCTTCGTATGGAGCATCGCCACACCAAAAATCAACATCCGTCACTTCGAAAATCCCTAAAAACTTTCGTTTGTCATGACAGTCCGTGACCCAACTCGTAATCTCGCTCCCTGAGATATCTAATGATTGGTAGTAACGGTATCCCAGTTGACCGGAATAGGAGATGAGGGCGACCAGTAGTAAGGAGAATAGAATCCCTGACACAAAAATCGTTTTGGCTTGTTTCATTGGCGTTTCCGCTTATGTATATTCAGTTTGATCGTTTTCATCTGATGTGACGGCTCCTCTCATAGTCTAAATCCTTTTTTTGGAAATAGGATTAAATGGATTATAACATGAACTTTTACGGAATATTCAGTTTTTTTAGACAAAAGAAAAATGCCCGTTCATTGAACGAGCATCCACAATTCTCTACCTTCATCTTCTTCGTCGAACAACAATTCTTCAAATCCATACACGCGAATCTCCTGATCACTACGAATGTTCCATTGGTTGATAAACGTTTTTACATGTGGAATCGAGATCCATTTTTGATGGGATGAATCACGCCGCATAAATGTTTTTAACCCCTCTTCATCTTCAAACACGAGAAGCTCAGAGTTCCAGAGTGTAGGAAAATCTAGCAGCACGACAACTCGCATTCGCTCATCCACACGCCGCTTTGCTAGTCGTTTCGCTTCATCGAGCAGAATATGGATGATTGCCTGTTTGATTTGGGCATTATGTTGAATAGCCAATAAAAAGGTTTGTCCGACCGGAATCTTGGTATTCCAATAACCATTATGAAACTCAGTTGGAAAATCGCAATGATTTTCTTGCATATTACGCTGAAGACGAGTTAACTTTCGTTTCAGACCACGCACTTTCCGATGTCTCAATTCAGGATCGACTCGACTTGCTTCATATGATGTCGGTCATGCTCGATGAATTCTCCGATGATCACATATAGTGAATATGGGACACCTTGATGCGGATCATGGGTGACTCCGTTCGCTGACGTCTTAAAAGTCAACGTCTCTTCACTTAAGGACTCGAGCATCGTGACGAGCGTTCGCCGACTGTTAAGGGATTCTTTCAGTACGGTCTCACCTGTCAACTTCTCCGCTCTTTTCGTCGCCCGCGCGTTAAACGAGTCAAAGTCAGGGAAAATCATTCCTTCGCCGTTCTTCACCGATGGGATGATGACATTCAATAGATGATTGTCCCAATGGGCGATATGTAAGACGATTTGCTTTATGGACCACTTCTCCGAGTCGATTTGTTTATTCCAATCAGATTCACTCAGCTTTTCTAACGACTTGAGCCATTCTGTGTACGATGTGAATTCTTGAAGGACTTGCATCAAATCCCCTCCCCGTTTTCTTCAAATTACTGCGATTATAGCATGAACCATCCCTTAGGAATCATTAAAAGAACGGCATCGTTCGTCATGAACGATGCCGTGCGTATCTCTATAACCAGACTGGTAATGAGAAGAAAACTAAGAACAATACGGTCAAGACACCGACGACCGGACTGAGTGACCGGTAGCCCTTTTTGAACAAGACAATCATCGTGTACGCGATGAACCCGAGTCCGATCCCATCGACGATGGAATACGTGAACGGGATCATGATGATGACGAGAATCGCCGGGAAGGCATGCTCCCAGTTATCGAGCGGCAAATGCTTCACGTTCTGGAACATCATCATGCCGATGATAATCAACACCGGTGCAATCGCCGTCACAGGGATGATTGCAAAGATCGGTAGCAATAAGAGCGACACCACATACAATCCAGATGTGACGAATGAAGCAATCCCGCCTCGTGCACCGACCGATATCCCGGCAGCCACTTCGACCGTCGAGACGGTCGGGCTTGACCCGAACATGGCCCCGGCCATCGTCGAGAGGCCTTGTGCAACGAGACCTTTCGGCGCATCCTTTTCTTTGTCGATTGCACGTGTCTGATTCTGGATCAAGCTGATATTTTCAATCAACAAGACGAGCGTCAGTACACCTACCGCGACTAAGAAGAGCGGAGAAGCAGATTCTGTGAACGAGATGTTCCCAAATACCGTGCCGAACGACTCGAAGAACGGTGACAATGAGAAGCTTCCCGTCCACTCCAGCGTTCCCATCAAGGCGCTGAGACCGACACCGAAACCGATCGTCCAAAGGAAGCTGCTCGGTCCCATCTTCAAGAACAACAAGATGGCGACGAAGAGTGATAAAAAGGCCACCTGGACGTTACGCTCTCCGAGGTCACCGATGTGGAGCAATGCCCCACCCCCACCTGAGACAATTCCTGCCGCCTCAAGACCGATCAAAATGAGGAAGAGGCCAAGACCGACCGTCAATCCGTCATGAATGATTGGTGGAAAGGCATTCGCCAATTTCCTTGCCACTTTGGTAACCGTCAATAGTACGACGAGTACACCTGAGACGAAGGAGACGGCGAGCGCGCTTTGCCAGCTCAATCCCATCTGTAAGACGAGCGTGTACGTGAAGAGCGCGTTAATCCCCATTCCCGGTAACAAGAGCAGCGGTAGATTGAAGAATCCCGCAATCAACGTCCCGATGATGCTTGTCAAAATCGCTCCGACGAGCGCCCCCTCGAACGGGAGTCCGGCTTGTGTCAAGATTGCCGCATGCACGGCCGGGATGTATGCTGTCGCCAGGAAGTTCAGCACGCCCCCGTATGTTTCTGTTTTCCATTCTGTTTGTTTTGCCATAGGAATCAATCCTTTATTGGCACCCTCACCCACCCGTGTATACACACGAGATTGATTATATCCTGTCAGACATCTAACAAGCAAGAGCGATTCGACTCAATTCCTTCTTTGGACCCATTCATGAGACCGATTCCATCAAAAGATTCATTTTATGAAACGAGAACGTTTGTTCTTATTTTTAACGCCATTTTACGAACAAATCTGTTATAATGAAGGGGCAGGTTAACGCAGCAATAGTGGGGTCAGCCGCCAAGTCCACAATGGAGGAAGGCGGTGGTGCGGATGGAACAACTTTGGACCTGGGTTGGAGATTATGTCATGATCCCAATCCTCGCTCCGATCATCGTTCACTTGGTTATTCACCGAACATCCGATCGTGCAACGTCTGAACGCACAAAAAAATGACCCCCTCGGCGCAATGAGATGGGTCACTTTCTGATTCACTAACCATTGTGGCGGCTGGGACCACTCTTAAAGTGGGAGCCTGTAAGCCAGAGGTCGGTGTGTCCAGCACCGGTCTCTTTCTACTTGCATCATACCATACTTTATCCGCGTTTTCAGTAAGAGAAACATCATTTGATACGAAAATCACAAATAATTCAAACGCTCAGGAAACTTTATCCTGAGCGTTCTTCATTCATTTCGTTATAACGAGAGAACCAGACGAGCATCGCGTCCGCTTCTTCTTTCGGAATGTCGTCAATTGTCTCGACGGACAAGAATCCTCCTCGAGTCGAGAACTGAACCGTACAAAGTCCGAATCGACGTTGCAAGAGCGATTGCTTCACTTGAATCTGTTCAATCCGTGGTTTGTCCGTCAAGAACGATCGGACGTTGAAAGCTCCCGTACGCAATTGAATGAATTGGTTGTTGCGGGCATATTTTGTCGTGACGTAACTGAGCACACGTCCCCCGATGATAATAGCCCATAAAAGAAGGAGCCACCATGCGTACTCTCGCAAAAAGTAGATGACGAGACCTGAAACGATAATCCCGAACCAGCTGATTCGCAGGAGTTTGATTCCTAACGCCTTTTTTGGAAGTCGATGTAATTCATCCGACCATGTGAAGTGCGTGAAGTGCTCACGGAGTACTTGCATTGCACGGTCACGTCGAACGAACGGGAGAATCGTTGACGATTCGTCTTTTAATTCATCCATCGTCCCTGCTGCGACGAGTTCGACTCCGACGATGTGGAACCAGCGACGGATGAACGTCTCTTTGATTCGAATCGCTTGAATCTTCTCATACGGGATTTCTTTCGCACTCCGGTTCAATAATCCTTTTTCGACGCGAATGCGCTCCCCTCTTCGTTCGAGTCGGAAGTTCCCATATTTCAAGAAGTTAATGACCATGCCGATCACGACCGAAAGCAGTAACACCCCGATGACGAGAAGACCGATGACGATGATGGACGCATGGACCACATAATCTTCGACCTGGTTGAATGCCCCATCCAAATTGATGAAGTCATCAATCGAGGAGATGATCGTTGAAGCGACCGGGAAGATGGCGAACACAGAGAGCGACGTGATAGAGGCCAACACGATTTCGCGCGTGGACAAGGCATATAAAAGGCGACTTGATAACGGTTGTGCTTGTTCTGTTGTCGCATCTGTCGTTTCTGAATTGTCTTCGGTTTGTGCATTCTGTTTCCGATGTCGAACTTGCTCGAGAATCTCTTCAAGTCGTTTGGCTTCGGTCGGAAAGACACCAGCCAGTTTGAATGATGCATCGTCACTGTTGGCATTCGTATCGAACGTCAATTCGACGACACCAAGCAATCGATAGAGGAATGGACTGTTCGAATGAACGCTTTGAATCTTATAGAGTGGAAGCGATTTTTCTTTTTTCAACCAGTTCCCTTCGATCACATAGACAGTCTTTTCATCCAGTGCATATCGGAAGTTTAACCACCCAAAGAACTTCTGGACAATGTCGAGTAATAGAAAGAGTAGGATGCCGACTCGGATGATGATGCCGATTGTCGATTCCCAGTCGTTGTTAAGCACAAAGAGTAGGACGATTGGAATGGCGAACGACTTGATGACTTCGAGAATACGCAGCACCAAAACGCGACTCGGGAGTCGATGCCATGTTAACGCGGTCTCGGTCATACGACCTCCTCCTCTTCAATACGTGCATAGATGGCAATCTGCTCACGGAGTGTTTTCGCGAATGATTTTTCGATCGCATAGATTTCGTGTGAACCGGCCGCTGTTCCGATGGTGATGGTCTGTAACCCGTATTTACGGAGAATCGGTCCTTGTTCCGCATGAACATATTGGACCTTCGTCATCGGGATGAGTACGTCATGAGTCGTGATGATCCCATGATGAATCCGGATCTCAAGCGGCTGGACATCATACGTGAATCGTTCCTGTTTCCACTTTTGGAACCAGATGATATCAATCAAGCTATAGACGACATCGATGACAAGCAACACGATAAAGCCAATCTGTAGCCAAGTCGGCCAGTCGAACCAGTATGATGCGACTACGAGAGCTCCAGTGATGAGGAGACCGATGATATAAAAAATCGCGCTCGATAATCGAAAGACCGCCCGTGCCTCGATCGGAAGCGTTCCGCTGATTCGTTGTGGTGTGACACCTTTTTCTGGTGTCGGTGTTGTTTCTGACATGGTAAATCCCCCTATCGTTCATATGTATCTGTCTCTATTGTATACGTGTTTCTTCTCGAAAAGTTTCAGGATTCGGTCGGGAATGTACTCAAGCGTTCATATAACTTATCAAACATAGACTGATCCTCTATTTCGAAAGCTTGTTTTAATCGATGGATGGCCGCTATTCCTGTTATTTTCAAATTACCTGTCAGCTTTCCCGTCATCTTTATGGAAGCAAACGCACCAGCGACGAGGACTTGATCACATGTATAGGCATATTCATAGGTTGACCAATCTTCTGGACCGGAAACATCTCGATCAATCCAACTTTCAATTAAGGCGTAAGCGTATGAAAGATAACAAAGGTCTCTATCCTTTCGAATCACTTCTTCGTACATAACCAATGCATCGGCGCCAGCATCATTCCCGAACGGAGCATATTCTTCCGTACAATCCACAAAGAGTTCATCGTTGAAATATTCCTGATACTCCGGATGAGAGGTCAGAAAACTCGGTCCCACTTCCGGGTCATCCACATACATATGGTTGTCCCAATCAAAAGGGCATTCAACATATCCTTTTCTCAACTTTTGACGAATAAGCTTTTCTGCTTCTTTCATACATTCCGAATCGGATTCAAAAGATTTTACTTGTACCTTTCCGATTGTCCCGATTTTTCCGTAGTTTACAGCAAATTCATCACCTATAACAATGATGTTCCAATACTTTGTGATGTGTTGAAAAGACTTCTTCATCCTCAATGCCCTCTCTTCTATACGAAAAATAACTCTCTTAAAAAACGAGCCGAATATCGGCCCGTTTATCAGTCTTCAAAAAACCATTTCTTACGTGGTTCCACTTTTAAGTTATCTCCATGCTTCTTCATTTCCGTCACAAGGTAGCGTTCGAGTTCATTCATTGCCTTGACCCAGTCGGTCATCGTCGCTACGAGCGGCACGACAATGAGGATGAGTTCTTCCTCTTCTTCTCGCATCCTCTCGATCATTAACTTCGCAAAGTCAAAGTTCTCATGAATGAGATCCTCATCCCGGTCGATGAGGTGCTCGTTCTCAAGCTCATAAGCTGAGAACAGACGCTCATGTCGACGCAACAAATGCCGAATGTGGCGATACAACTCATCGCTCAATTGTGGAGGAAGTTGTTCAATCGTATGGAAATCATGATCGAGTTTCTCGATGACATGGAGCGCGGCCCGGTTCGTCTCAATCATCTTGGACTTCAGGACGGCACGACGGAAGATCGGCGTCTTCTTCTCGAGCCAACGATTCGCTTTGATTTCTTCTTCAAAATAGGCATATGTTTGCTTTGAATCACTATGCAACTTCTTCGTCTCAGGCAAGGATTCGAAGGATGAGCGACCGCCTTCCGTTTCTGCAAACAATCGTGCGATCCGGACGACCATTTGAAATACCTCAGTCACCTGCTCTTCTAGTTTCCGTTCATATCGAGGTGGGAACAAAAGTGCGTTTACGATTAAGGCAACGGTAATCCCCATCATGATGAGTAAGTAACGTTCACCCGCAAACACCCAAACCGGCATGTTCGACTGACTTGCCCCTTCCATGATGAGAATCGTCGTCAAGATGACGGTCCGTGTCGTCGATTCTAAATTTAAAAACAAAAGGATGGAGATGGCGATGATGATGACGAATCCGATAGCGATTGGTGTCGGATTCGGAGTGAGCAACAAGGAACCGACGGAGAGCAATGCCCCAATCAAGTTCCCTTTCATCTCTTCGATTAAGCGAAGTCCGGTCTGATAAACAGACGGGAGAAGCGCGAGTGACGCAGCGAGTGCCGGGACGACGATCTGTTGGAACTGAAACGCCTCGGCAATCAGTAAAACGATTGCGACCGATAATCCGGTCTTAATAGTTCGAGCCCCAAATTTCATGTGATGGTGCCTTCCTCTCTTACGCTTGTCATATGTATTTTTTGCCTTCTTCCTCAATTCTAAAACGTACCACATTCTTTTCAAGCAGAATCGAACCATTTCAGGCAGTTTTGTGAACGCTTCCGTGTTATGATGGCGTTGGATATTTCTTTCATATTGATGGGGAGGGGTTTACTTGTCAACAATTGCTTTATTCGGCGGAAGTGGCCGTACAGGGGAACGGATACTTGAGCGTTTATTGAATCAAAAACATGACGTCAAACTTTTAACAAGACATTCGATGGATTCCAAGGAGGGTGTCAACGAAATCATCGGAGACGCAACGGACCAAGAAGCTGTCCTAGAAACCGTACAATCTGCAGACGTCGTCATCTCGGCGTTAGGGACGGACAAACAAAACGTATTGTCTACATTCACACCACTCGTGATTGACGCGATGAAACAATTTGATGTAACACGCATCATCACAGTCGGGACCGCAGGCATCTTGCAGGCGCATGATAGCGACAACTATCGCTTTGAAACGAAAGAATCGAAGCGTACGATGACAACCGCAGCAGAAGATCATGCACGGGCCTATGAATTATTACGAGACTCCGGATTGGCGTTCACAGTCATCTGTCCGACTCAACTGATCAATGAACCATCGAGTGGAGACATCATCGTCTCAAAAGAAGTGTTAGGCACGAAACAATCAGGTCCAATCTCGAGAGACGATGTCGCCGTGTTGGTGCTGGATTGTTTAACGAATGATGAATATGTCGGACATCGTGTCGGCATCACGACGGAATCATAATTAGGGGATGGGAAACATGCACGAACAACGAGAACAATTAGCTCGGCTTGCATTAACGTTTGAACAAGAGGAGATGACGGACGCAGCACGACTCGCCCGCACCGCCTTACAAAAAGTAATGAATGAAGAAGTTTGGATTGCCGTCTGTGGTCACTTCTCAGCCGGGAAATCGACATTGCTCAATGACTGGCTAGAAGATGGATTCCTTCCGACAAGTCCGATTCCGACAAGTGCCAATATCGTCACGTTGCGGGGTGGAGAATCAGCGGCAGCCGTCGCGATCAATGATACGGATTGGATTTCATTAGACGCTTCTTCCCTATCAAACATCAGTGACTATTGCAAAGTGGAGGAAATCAAGGAAGTCGAATATACAATCGACCGATTCCCATTTGATGAACATGTCGTGTTGATGGATACTCCTGGGATTGATTCAACGGATGAACGACATCGTCAAGCAACGGAACGATCGCTCTTCTTGGCCGATCATTTGTTCTTTATGATGGATTACAACCATGTCCAATCGGAACAAAACATCGGGCTGATGAAACAATTTAGCCGGGAAGGTCGTCCCTACTCCATCATCATCAACCAAATCGATAAACATGATGAGAACGAACTCTCCTTTGTGGACTTCAAGGCGTCATTGACGAAAGCGTTCCGACATCATGACATCGTCCCGAACGACACGTTCTATATTTCACTTCGGGAATTACAACATCCTCATAACGAAGTCGAGCGTTTGCGCTCGTATGTGCGGCATGTCATCAAAGAATCAAGACAGCAGCAAGTCGAGCATGCGGATGCATTGATCAATACGTTGGTCCGACGCAACGAAACTTCGATTCAATCGATGTTGGATCAATTACCGACCTATGAGAAGAGTCCGAAGGAAATGCAATCTCGCCTGCACCGCCTTGAGAAGAAACGGGCATGGTGGACATCGTTCCGTCGTGAATTCTTCAAACATCAAGCGCCAATCGTCGAGAGTGCACCTATCATGACCTATGAATTCCGTGAATTGCTACGTTCCTATCTCGAGAGTTGTGCCCCTTCCTTCAAGGTCGGTCTTTTGTTCTCGAAAGAGAAAACAAAACAAGAACGCACTCGTCGTGAAGACGTTGCCGTAAAAGAGTTCAACCGTTTAATTGATATGAATTTACGTCCGCACCTCGTGAAATATGCAGAAGACATCATTCGGGATTTGAAACTTCCAGAGACCTTGCTACCAAAAGGTGATGTCCTCCCGATTGCACCGAACTCACTTATCACTGAACAGGTGAAGTCCGGCGCATCACTCAGTGGTGACACGGTGTTACAGTTCAGTCGTGACATCGAGACGGCCCTTGCGTCATGGGTGACGAAAGTCTCGGAACCTTGGGTCCATTCGACGGATACTTATATGAAAGCTGAAGTCGACATGCGCTTGGAACAATTTTCGGCTGAAGAAGACGAGTTGTATGAAGCCCTCGACAATGAAGCATTACGCTTACGACTTTTGAACCGTCTGGATGCTATCGGTCAATATGAAGCGTTGCAACTTGATTCAGATCAGTTAGATCAATTGGCCGTTCGAAACTATGTCGACGCGACGTACCTCCCGGAAAAACATTCGAATGTTGTTGAATCAGAGGTTGCATCGACGTCGATTTTGGAAGATGATTATGATTTATTTGATTTTAATTTTTCTTATGAAAATACGGTATGTGAAATATTAGAGAGTCATCCTTTATTCCGCTCTCGTGTGACGACTCTTCGTAAAAAAATCGAGCGTGCGAAGCATGAACAATATACGTTTGCCATCTTCGGTGCGTTTTCAGCCGGAAAATCTTCGACCCTCAATGCCCTTCTCGGGGAGACGGTGTTACCGACCTCACCGAACCCGCTCACGGCGTCAATCACGAAGATTGTTCCGCCGAACGGCCGGACGAATCGTACAGCGACAATCACCTTCAAGTCACGAGATGAACTTGAGGATGAGTTACAAGGTTATGGGACTTCCCTCGCCTCACTCGATGTCGACCACCCGTTCGTCAATGCTGTTAAATCGGCACCGCTCGATTATCTCGGGCAAATGGAGACCGTCGACTATGACACGTTCTGCGCGTTCGTCGCACAAGAAGAGAAAAGCTGTATCGTGAAAGAGATTGAACTGTACCTCGACTCACCGTGGGCGCGACGCGGCATCGTCTTCGTCGACACACCAGGTGCCGATTCGCAGTTCAACCGACACAGCGAGGTGCAATTCGGTTACATGCGTGACGCGGATGCTGTCTTGTTCGTCACGTATTATAATCATGCGTTCACGGAAGCGGACCGAGAGCTCGTCATCCAGCTCGGTCGTGTCCAAGGGACCGGAGACCACGAGATGTTCTTCCTCGTGAACGCCTCCGATCTTGCGACAGATGACGAAGAACGGGATGCGGTCACAAGCTATGTCTCGCAACAGTTGACCGCGCTCGGTGTTCGACGACCGACCGTTCTCCCCATCTCAAGCCGAAACGCCATGCAAGGGGATGACGCGGGATTCGATCGGTTCGTCTCGACGCTTGAACGCTATGTCGACAAAGACCTTCGTCTCGCGAACGCGATGCGTATACAAGAAGAGACGACAGCATTGCTCGTCGCCTTCAATCGCGTCTTACACGAAGCGGAAGAAGACGAGTCGTTGAAAGAACAACGTCGTAAGCAATTGCTTGCTGTACTCGAGAACCCGCCGGCACTCGATGTGTCAGCACTCATCGACCTATTTGACCGGGAAGCGAAAGAACTCCTCGCCCACCTCGAGACCCGTTCGCTTCTCCGCCTCTCGGACTTCGTCAAAGAGACGTTCCACCCGGTCGAGGTCGACGGGTCGAGGAAGAGCTTGGAGCGTGCCCTCGGACGTACACTCGATAAATACGCCTATGACATCCAACAAGAGCTCCAAGTGTTTCAATATCGGTTAGAGCGATACGTTAAACGCGAATTCGTAGCCTTGGTCGAACGGTTGACCGAACGTCAAGCGTCTATCCTACCGACGCTTGAATTCGACCGTGAACTCGACGTGGCATGGCTTCGAGAGGCTGTCGAACCGATTCATCTCGAGACACCACCTTATCAGTCGGTGTTGAAGCGCTATAAGAACGCGAGTCAATTTTTCGAAGGGGATGGTCGGACGCAACTGAAGGATGAATTGACGGCACTCCTCCGTGACATGATTCGCACTCGTCTCGAGAGCATTCATAAGAAACAGGTCGAGCGGGCAAACGAGGAGATCAGGAATTCTGAAATCGAGATTGAACGAGAGTGGTCGACTCAAGTGAAAGAACTTGCCGCTGCAGAGCTCAGCATGTTGACGGACAGCCATTCTTTTGATGAGATGCGTGAACGTCTCGAAGCAATCAGGAAGGAAACGGTATGAATACATTACTGCTCATCGGTCTCATCCCCGCCGTCGTCATGACGATTGTATTGGGGTTGTTTCTGAGATATCTTTATTTGAACAGAGAGTAAAAATGAAACTCCTCCAACATACAATGGAGGAGTTTCATTTTATTGTTATTGAGCAACGTATCCGCCATCGATGACAGCGGCTTGTCCCGTGATTCCTTTTGCCTGATCACTTGCGAGGAAGATTGCATAGTCTGCAATTTCTTTGACTTGTAACAGACGATGTTGCGGCACGAGCGGGTAGATGACTTCCTCAAGTACTCGCTCTTTTGCAACGTTACGAGTTCTTGCCAAATCATCAAGTTGTTGCTGCACAAGCGGTGTGTCCACATAGCCAGGACAAATCGCATTAACCGTTATCCCTGAAGTCGCCCCCTCGAGCGCAGCGACTTTTGTAAGTCCAATCACGCCATGCTTCGCACTGTTATAAGCTGCTTTACCAGCAAAGCCAATCAAGCCGTTGATGGACGCCATATTGATAATTCGTCCGAATCGTTGTTCTTTCATAATCGGAAAAACATGTTTTGTGTATAAGAACGGTGCACGAAGCATGATACTTTGAAGTAAATCAAACTTCTCTGTCGGAAATTCTTCAAGTGGAGAAACATGCTGCATGCCTGCATTGTTGATCACAATGTCGATACGCCCATATGCCTCCATCGTCTGATCGATACTACGTTTGATTGCTGCTTCTTTCGTCACATCCGCCTCAATCGCAATCGCATCGTATCCCTTTTCCTTTAGCTGACTCGCAGCAATATGAGCTTTTTCAAGCTGAATGTCGACAATGGCAATTTTTGCTCCTACCGCTGCAAACTCTTCAGCAATTTCTAAACCAATCCCGCTAGCGGCCCCTGTCACTAACGCAACTTTGTCTTGTAGCTGTTTCATGTCATCTTCCTCCTACTCTTGATCCATTCATTGACCTTTACAGACTTCATTGTATACTTAGTTAAATGATAATAAAAATGAATATTTATTATAGAAACCATTCCACTAAAGAATAGGATGAGCGATATGGAATTCCGAGAGATGCAATATTTCACTGCTGTCGCAAAAGAGAAAAGTTTCACCCGAGCAGCAGAGAGACTTCATGTCACACAACCGACTTTGAGTAAAACAATCCGACACTTAGAAGAAGAGCTAGGAGTCGAGCTATTCGACCGACAGAAACGACAAATTGAATTGACGGACGTCGGTGAGGCCTTACTTTTTGAGAGTGAATTGCTGTTGCGTCAACTCGAAGATTTACCGAATCACGTATTTGATATCACACATTCGAAACGAGGTCAGATTCGATTAGATCTTCCTCCTTTGATTGGATCTTTATTTTTTACAAAGTTTTTGAACACGTTCCATTCATTCTATCCGGATATCCAAGTCATCATCACAGAGGCAGGTGGCCATACGCTCGGAGATGCACTCGACAATGGTGAGCTCGATGTCATTGCAACGGTTCTACCAGCTGGTTCAGCCTTCACAGAAATCCCGTTCATCACTGAAGAATTGTATGCTTATCTGCCTGTTACACATCCTCTTGCTGTACGAAAGCAAATACGTTTGGAAGAACTGGCGAAGGATGCATTTGTTCTTTTCACAGAAGAGTTCTCCCTTCATCACGTCGTTCGAGAAGCATGCGAACAAGCAGGCTTCCACCCACAAATCATTGAGGAAAGCGGACAATGGGATTTTTTATGTCTCTCTGTCGCTCAAGGAAATGCTGTAACCATCTTACCTCGTACAATTATGCAAAAGATGAATGTTCATGGAATAAGAGCGATTCCACTTAAGCGGAGAATTCCGTGGCAACTCGGAATTGCTACAGCAAAAGGACGCTATATGTCATTTGCGTCGAGAGAATTTATTCGCTTCTTGACCGAAGAGTATTCATTTGATGCATAACTTATATAAAAAAGATGAATTGGAAGCATGACTACAGGATTGTTACGATAAATGCAGTATAAACAGAAAGGATGGATGGAAAATGAAAGCACGACATGAACGAGGCGTCAATAAGTTGAAAGAGTTTACGAGTCCAGATGCAGGATCGACTCATGATGGAATTGCGAACGCATTGGAACAACTCGCTCCAGCCATCGGAGAATGGATCACAGACTTTGCATACGGCGATGTCTATAGCCGTGAGGGGCTTCCAAATCGTGACCGGGCACTTGTGACAATCTCAACGCTCGTCACACAAGGCACAGAACCACAACTAGCACTCCATATCAACACTGGACTGACAGCCGGGTTAAGCGGTGAGGAGATTGTAGAGGCGATTATGCATCTTGTCCCATACACAGGATTCCCAAGAGTGCTCAACGCTCTTGCCGTAGCGAAAACAGTGTTTGAAGAACGAGGATTGACTGTCACAACTACTGTATAATCTTTATTCACAATTGCTTCAACATGATAAAAGCCCATCCGAGCGGATGGGCTCAGCTTGTTGACAAATAAGATGTTCGAACTCGTCCCTCCGGCGCCCACGCTTTCCGCAGGCAATCCCGGAGCCGCATCGCGACTCAGG